>CAZPHK010000015.1:0-44919 GCA_964586015.1 uncultured Acidobacteriota bacterium
GAACAAGGCCCCCATAGAGGCACCCAGCAACCGCTTGGGAACGGCGTTCTGGACAACCATTGTGTTTATTGTCGGAACTGCCCCCAGGCCGAGGCCGGCTATTGTTGCGGCAACAACACTCCAATACATGGGAGTCTGTTCTTTCAACAGGGTCATCGCAAACATGTCCGCTGTCAAAATTCCAAATCCCAGGACATACATCCATTTAAACTTTCCGCCCCTGCTCAGCAGGAATCCAACCGGTACTCCGATAAAGGATAAAAGTACGCTGAAGGGTGTGATGATCTGTCCGCTTATTGTTGTGCTGATACTTTGAACTCCCTGCAAAAACATCGGGAAATACATCAGGATTCCCATATTGCTGAAAAATGAAAGCACGGTGGCGATGGCGATTGTCAGAAAAGAACGATTACGCAGGACCAGAGGATCCAGGATAGGCTCTTTCGCACCATTCTCGGTATGAAGGAACAAAATCCAGAACAGAAGTGAAGTCAGAAGCAGCCCGATGATGTGAGGGGAAGCCCAGGGATATTTGTCGCCGGCGAATGAAAAACCGATTATTAGTGTGGAAGAGGCAATAGCCACAAGTACGCAACCTAGAACATCGACTTTGCGCTTCACTTCCGGATTGACGGCGGAGGGTATTCCCAGCGGGACCAGTATGAGGCACGCGACTAAAAACGGCGATGCAAACCAGTATATATAGCGCCAGCTGAGATTATCCACGAGCCAACCGCCCAGCGTGGGCCCGATCAGCGAGAAAATGCCCGTCGGGATGCGAAGCAGTCCGATCCACTTGCCTCTTTTCTCCGGAGGAAAGAGGTCTCCGACGACGGCGAATGTAAGCGGTACCATGGAACCTGTCCCCAGAGCACTGATTGCACTCGCTACAATCAGGAAAATATAGTTGGGGCTTAACGCTCCTAGAATAGTTCCTATCAGACAACAAGTGACGGCGATAATCAGCATGATCCTCCGTCCGTACATGTCGGATAGTTTTCCGAAAACGAGCGTGACAAAAGCGCCGACAAGGCTCGGGATGGAGACCGCCAGGGAGTACAGCGACATGCCGTTCAGATCCGCGGCAATTTTGGGGCGGGCGATATTCATCGTTTGTATGAAATAGGCCATCGTCCCATATACCGTAAATATCGCCACCAGCCCCAAGGTAATCTGTTTCCGGGTAAAGCCGTATTCTGTTTGCAGCGCTTGGGTCATCCGGATCTCTCCACCAGAGTCGGGGCCGAAGTCAAAGCCCCGATCTCAAAATAGTAAATAAAACATCCTATCGGCAGCGATGCTACCCGACATCCGCTGCGAGGGTACGGCACTCATGGCTTTTGGAATAGGGGAAACGCGCAACCTGATCCCCCGATTCTGGTTTTGAGTATCGTGAGGCGTGCCGGATACGCAGAGGGTTGCCCGGATGATATTGAGCAATACATCTATGGGGTACTGCGGCGCGGGAGCAGGCTGCTCGACGATCGCCACCTTCCTTATTCCGGTAAGCACCATGGCTTTCACTGTGAAGCCCATTTCTTGTCTGCCATGGGAAACCTGCAATCAGGGACCGGACAATCGTTGCAGTTGCAAAGACGCAGATCCGGAAGCCTGGCTCCTTTCGACTGCTCGACGAAATCGAGAGCTTTCTTTACCTTGTCGGCTCTTCCTTTCAGGACGAATGTGACCGCTCCTTCCGCCCCTCCCAGACCGCCCGATGCAATCGGGATTGCTGAGGCGCCGCTCAGTATCTCGATCGCCCGCACCTCATTGATGGTGACTCCTGCAGGACAGGGATACAATCCTACGGGCATTCCCATTCCCGACTCGTATCGGGTGAACATTGCCTCTTTCGCCGCTTCTTTTACCGTGAGAGGAATGAGTTTTTCCAGTCCGGCCGGATAAACAATGGTGAAATTTCTTTTCTTTCTTGCGGCCTGGATATATCCCATCGACCCTTCGAGACCGAAAAGAACGCCGACATTCCCTTCCCGGTCCAGGGCATTAACGCCTTTCACGTAAACATCAGAAGGTGTCATTCTATAGAGCAGGCTGGAAAGCTTCTCTTCGCGTCCCAGTAGTCCCTTTTCTATTACCCATGTTCCCTGGAGATCGCCGGGATCGACGCGCTCTTCGTGCGGCGTAAGTCCGACGCCGAGGGCCATGGCCATTTCCACGCACATACCCTTCGGTGTCACAACGCCGCATACCCAGTAATTCGTCTTCGGTTTCGATCCGGTTATTTCTTCCACAATGAAGTAGGTACTGCTGCTGGGATGGAGTGCGACGATTCCCTTGCTTGCCGCCCGCTGTACGGTCTCTAACCGTGCAACGGCCTTGGCGATCAGTTTTTTGGATTCGGCCGGGGTAAGAACGATTTGAGCGAGCATATATTCCCCTATAGTCGTTCATTAAGTATGTTCCTTGCGGCGATACGTCCGGTGCACAGGGCCTCGGCGTTATTTCCGCCGCCGTTGTACATCCAACCCCAGAAAGAGCCCAGTTCTCCGGCGCTGTACAGTCCCGGAATCGGCTTATTGTCCGGGCCTACTACTTCGCACTTGCCGTTCCGTCTCGGTCCTCCCTGAGTGTTGAATGTTGCCGGGTATACTTTAACGCAATAGAAAGGCGGTTTTTCAATCGGGTTCATGCTTCTGCCGGGCCTTCCAAAATCCTGGTCTTGTCCGTTTTTGCACTGCTCGTTCCATCTCGCTATGGAAGATTCCAATTCAGCAGGGTTTATTTCAAGCTTGTTCGCCAGATCTGCCGGAGTTTCCCCTTTTACGATCCAACCTTTCTCGATTTCCTTGCTGTTGTCCCTGCTGCCCTGATATTCGCCGAACCAGCCGAACCAGCCGAATTGAAACGGCATTCCACCGGCAACGGATCCTCTGGTACGTGCGCTTTCGTCGAATATTCCGAAGCAGGGAATGCGCGTGAACTCGCCGAGCACGCCGTCGAAATAAAGCAGATATTCCTTATGGCCGAATCCGTGACGGTTTTCCCTCATTTCATTCATGAAGCGTTTCCCGGTTTTGTCCACCAGGATGTAAGCGTTTCTGGGAAGGCTTACGGGGATCATGACGGGATCGTACTCGGGCACAATAATACAACCTATTCCGGCCAATGAATTGTTCATGTGCCAGAGCGCCGCACCGGCCTTTTGCGCCATTCTGATTCCATCGCCCGTGTTGCCCGGAGTTCCTCTTCCATAGGTGGGCCAGCCCGGCAGGAATTGCTTCTGCATCTCGAAATCGAACTCGAACCCGCCGCAGGCAAGAACAACGCCCCTGGCGGCTTTAATGGAAATTTGCTTTCCCTCGGCGGTTGCCCGGACCCCGAGAACTTCGCGCGCCGGCGACAGCACCAAATCCTCGGCCGGCGTTTCATACAATATTTCGATTCCTCTCTTTTCAACCTGTTCGCGGATCGGGATCCAGAGCCTCCCTCCGCCCGCGCCTCCATTGCTCCAGGTGCGCACGCACTTCGAACCGGGGAGTTCCGGATGTTCCGGCTGGAACATGCCTAACGGCTGTGGTTTCACGCCCAGCGATTCAAGCCAGACGTTCAGTTCCAACATCTCCTCCGCCAGAGCTTGAAGGCTTTCCCTGTCCGTGAGACCCGCGCAGAGCGCTTCCATATATTCCAGGGCATCCGGCAGATTTGTGGGCGTCCACCACATGTTGCCGGACACTCTGCTGTTGCCGCCTTCGTACTTCTGTTGCATCTTCTCAAGGATCAGGACTTTCGCACCGGCGTCTTTCGCGGTGACGGCTGCGGACAGGCCTGCGAAACCCGTTCCAATAACGACTACGTCCGCCTCCTTATCCCATTCAGGAGCCTGAGTGGATCTCTCTTGAGCACCCAGAGTATTGGCCGCCGCCATGGCAGGCGCCGCAACGGCTGCTTCTTTCAGGAACCTGCGTCTGCTTACTTGATTTTTACCGCTCATCGTATCCAGCCTCCAGCTTTAAAAAATTATGAATATCTTTCTCATTTCGATCCCGGCCGGGTGTGTTCGTTAAAAAACCTGAATACATCCGGCATGCTGCCCCCGATGATCCCGCCGTGATCCAGTCCGGGCAACGACTTGTACTCGACGAGGAAGTTCAGGCCCTTGAGCTGATCGGCCAACTGCTGCGAACCCGTCACCAGCCTGTCTTCATCTCCCACGATGATCAACAGCGGCACGTTCCTGAGCTTCTGGTCTGCACTCCACTGGAAGCCGAAAGCGGCCGGAGCCAATCCGGCTACAGCGGCCCAAATCGAAGAGTACTTCTCGGCCATATGCAATGCGCCCCCTCCACCCAGAGAATGCCCCATCAGATAGACACGATTGTCATCGATATTGAATTCATTTCGGGCCATCTCCAGAACGTTCATCGCATCCTTCTCGCTGAGTTCGGCAACTTTTGCCGGATCCGTCTCCTTTGTTCCGCCGGGGCCGCCCTGCATGCCCATAAACATGCCGGGTTTGGGTTGGCTGTCGCGAGCCGCGCCGTCTCCCGGCTTGGCCGGAGCTTTTGGCACAGGGCCATCCATCTTGGGGGGGGCGCCTGTAGGCCTTCGCATCGGCATGCCGAACGAACCGCTGGGGCTATAGCCCATCGCGCCTACGAGGATGTATCCGTTCTTTTCCGCCTCGTCTACGCACTGTGTGCGCATGAAAGTACCGTGGTTGCCGCTGAATCCATGCAGAGCCAGTACCAGCGGTGCCTTCTTGTCTCTGTTTACCTTCGTAGAAACGAACACGGCATAAGGAAGCATCTCGCCGGTATCGGGGAAGAGATACTCGCGCAGTTCCACGCGATCGTCCACCGGGTCGGCCCCCGTGCGTCTGCTTTGTCCTGCTGTTGTGCCTACCGGTGGACTTGTAATCTTTGATGTCCCGAGATTGTCGCCGGCCGCAGACCCATCCTGTGCAATTACAGAAATCGCCGGGAAAATACAAATAACTGCAGAAATAAATAATACCTTTACTGTCTTAAACATCCTGAAACCTCCATCACAAATACTTTGGAATTTCACAAATATACTCGCCGCCCTCATTACGGATGATCGGAAGGGTCCCTGTTCGGAGCAATGTTTTTCTTCCGGGAAATATCGAACTATTCGATAAATACACAATATCGTTTATTTTGCTTTATAATCGTTTATTGCAGGATTCCTGCCGCAATAAATGACCATTCATTGAGGAACCTATTCTATGAGAAAAATCGCCTTTTTTGTCGTAATTCTTATTATTTTTATTTCAACCCAAACAGCCACGGCGCAGACAGAAGGAAAAAAGCAGATTCTTCCGGGCGAACAGGCTCCCCCTGCCGATCCGGGACAGAGGAATTTCGGCGGATTCCGCCCCTCTGTCGGGCAGCCGGGGGAAAAGCCGCCAATGATGATGCGGCCGCGACCGGAACCGGAAATCCGGACGGTTTCCCTTGATGCAATCTCAATGAGCGATCCCTATATCTACCCCGATGTAAATACCCATACTTATTATCTTACAGGCACCGGCGGCCGTCTCTACAAAAGTAAAGACTTAAAGATGTGGACGGGGCCGTATTCAATCATAGACCTCACGGGAACATGGATGGACGGGCTCTTCGTGGCAGCAGCCGAGATTCACCGTATCGGGAACAAGTACTATTACGCCGGCACCTGGAGTGACCACAGCACATTAATCGAAGCGGTTCCCCGCCGGTATAATGTGCCGCGTAACCAGACACAGCTGTTGGCAGCCGATTCGCCCGAAGGACCTTTCAAGCCGCTGGTCGCCGACGGTCAATTCTGCCTCGGTCCTGAAGATTGGGATATTATCGACGGCACACTCTATGAAGAAAATGGAACTGTATATTTAGTGTTCGTTCATGAGTGGACCCAGCTAATCGACGGAACCATGGCTTTTATGCCTCTCTCAAAGGATCTGACCCACAGAACCGCTGAGCCGACCACCATCTTCCGTGCCAGTGAGGCTTCGTGGTCAAAAGAGATGAACAGCATCGGCGAAGCCACCTTCGGCATGAAGATGCCCGGATGGGTTACCGACGGGCCTCAGATGTTCAGAACAAAAACAGGAAAACTCGGCATGTTGTGGTCAACCTGGGGAGCCCACAGGTACTTACAGGGTGTGGCTTATTCTGAATCCGGTACGATTCAGGGGCCATGGATACAGGCTGAAAAACCGTTGAAAGACGACAATTCAGGGCACGGAATGATTTTTACCGCGTTCGAAGGAAAACGCCTGCTGATTATTCACCATGCTGAAGAACAAGGACCTCGCAAACCGCAGCTTTATGAAATCGATGATTCGGGGGACAAAGTGATACTAGGTCCAAGATATAATCCGTAAGCACTGGAGTTTATAAGCTTTACGACACATCTTCTTGGGGTCGGCAAGGACTTTCGGAAGATCCGGATCCTGCTCGGACATGGGGTTCTGGAAAAGACAGTAAAATATCTTCATCTCTCTGAGCGGCTTCTTCGCGTTGTTGCGGTTCCCGGAGGACAACGCAGACCTACAAAGACTTTTGAAACAAGGAGAACGTACTATGTTGAAGAAGAACTCGTTTATAACGATCGTGCTGGCTCTCTCCGCCGTGGCATTTCCGTCCGCCACGTTTGCGATGGATTACTCGGGAAGGCAGAAGAACCCGGCAACGTTCGAAACCCTGGAAGAAGCCCGCGTAAATGGTCCGGTGGCCGTTGCATCATTGGAGGGCAACGATAGAAGAACGTTCAAGTCCCACCCTGTACTGGACGGTTACCCTGAAGGAACCACCTACGTTTACAGGTCGCCGGACCTGTACGGTGGACGTGCAGCCGCCCGACTCAACACAGACATCCTCGTGTTCGTGGAGAAATCCTTCACAAACAAAGACGCCGCACTGCAATATCTCGGAGACCTTGGATTAATCAAAATCATCGATGATGCGATCGGCAGCATCGTCCTTGTTACGCCGGCCAACGGAAGCGCCTTCGGCGCCAACGACCAGAAATACTATTATGCACTCCAGACCGCCATATTTTCCCAGAAGGCAGGTGAAAGGCCGGCTATGGGCGGTGGCCGGGGACCAGGCATGTTTGGAGGCGGCGGAGTAAGCTATTCTGACGCCGAGTATTTCGGCGGCTTCGGCTATACCTATGTAATCGGAATCGACGGCGGCGCGACATATCTCAACAATTACATCGCCGGAACTCTCGACTACGTCAGCCGAATCGCAGGCATGCTGCTGATAAACGGCAAAATGGATACCGCCCGCAATGTAGCCGGGCTCGTTCCGGTGTACCTGGTTAATGCACCCGATGCGGTAGTGGAACTATATAAGAAAGCCAACGATACGGACGCCTACGAAATGTTCGGGGACGTCGAAGCGTACTTTGACCAGTCGCTGCCGCTCAAGAAGGTAGTTGTAGCCGAAGACCGGAATCCGGACACAGCCGGGTATATCAGAGACGCCTACTACAACCTGTTTATCAGGGCGATGCGTGTACCGGTGGGCAAACCGGGCCTCCACAGCGCCTCTACACCATATCAGGGTTACAGCATGGACCAGGCGCCCCTGTCCCTTTGCGAACGCAACGCTGTGATCAACGGCGTCACGCAGGACGGCATCCATGTGATCGGCCGCAGCGAAGACAGGTTCAGTGAAATAAAAGCCCCGAACGGAGAATACCTGCAGACATGGTTTGAGTATCTGCCGGAGGAAGTGCTCAAGGATACGGCTCCAGCCGGAACGATACCGCTGATCCTGGCCAATCATGGAGGTGGAGACGATCCCCGCCAGTTTGTCGAGGAAATCGGCCTGCTTCCTTTGGCCGGCACCGAGCGCTTCGCCATAGTCGCACCGGAACATCAAAACGTTGCAAGCCTTCTGTCCGATTCATTGCCCAGATTGGTGCGATACATGCTCGAAACTTATCCGGCATTGGACCCGTCGCGCGTGTATGTCACGGGCTATTCTATGGGCGGTGCCGCAACGCTGCGTGCAGTCAACGGCGATCCGTCGGTATTCGCCGCAGCAGTGCCGATGGCGGCCGCTCCCTATACCGGAACTCCGGAACAGGTGGCGCAGTTTCAAAAGGCGCACCTGCCTGTAATGTTCACCACCTCCTCGTTTGATCTGGGGGGTGCATTCGATCAGGCAAACGGCAGCATCGCAGTCGGATACCAGACCCAGATCAACCTGTTCCTGGAATATAACGGCATGGAAAAGATCGATGCATACGATTTCAGGACCTATCCGGTAAACGGATTCAGGGCCGACAAAATGGCAAGGGTGAAGCTCAACGGTGAGTACGACTGTTATCGCTGGTATCTAAACGATGCAGACGGCGTCCCAATGGTCGCGCTGGCATACACAATGAACCTGCAACACGCCCTCTATCCGGAATACGGTAAAATCGCATGGGAATTCTTCAAGCACTTTTCCCGCGACCAGAGGACCGGCGTCATTAAGTACAACCCATACACGGGCGGTCTGTAACGGACCCTCTTTTCAGTCAATCATTGGTTATCGCGGCAATTTTACCAGCCGGTCGCCCTGGAAAGAGCCCACATAGATCGCATCGCCGGCCTCTATGGCGACGGAAACCCCGTTGATCAGCGCTTTGCCGCTGTTGTCGTACAGGATCCGGTGCTCCAGGGTTTTCGGATCGACTTCCGATACTATAAAGCCCTGCATACAGGGATTGTCGGATTCCGGCGGACAGTTGCCGCTTACGCCTTTGATGCCCGCTGCCAGAATTTTGCCGTCCCGTGTCCAGGTAAGGTTGTCCGGCATGAATGTGAATTCGCGTTTTGCTACTTCCTTTTTTGCCGTCAGGTCGTACCGGTGCAGGTCGCGTGTGGTCCAGCCGCTGATGTATGCGAAGCGGCCGTCTCCGGAAACCAGAATCCCGTTCGGATAGCCGTACTCCGAACCGGGGAGAACCTGCTCCCCGTCTCCTTTAGTCCAGACTGCGACATTTCCGGAAGGCGCGCCTCCAAAGGGACTCTGTCCTTCCTTCTGAATGGCCTGCGGCCGCGTAGCCACAAAACTCCCGTCGGGCAGGGCGGCGGCATCGTTGTACGGTTCACGCGCGAGCACGCATCCGCGCCATGCCAGTTTCCATTTCGCTCCGTCCGGCATCAATTCATACATCTCCATCGATTCGCGCACACTATGATTGACGACGTACAACTGCCACTCTCCGCTCGTACGTTTCGAAAGCGACAGCCCGTGCGGCTGGATCTGCCCGCCGATTGATTCCATACAGGCGGCCTCCCCCCAGTCCGGCTGCTTTTCGGCGGACAGAGGAATTTCGGTAAAGGTCTGCGTGGCAAGTTCGAACAGATCCAGGCCTCGTTCTTCACCCCGGCCCATTTTAGATACGATCAGAAACCGGCCATCCGGTGTCCGTTCAAAGTCTTCCGGGGCAACCGTACCGCAGACAATCTCAACCTCGCCATGACGGCCGCAGTCAAGCAGCGAAGGATTAAACGCCCCGGGCTGCGCGTCTGCGGATAACCGCACCAATAATAGGTACAGGAATAGAAACATCGTGTATCGGATAACTTTCATGGCCACCTCCCATTAATTTTGCATTACAGATGTTCCATCAGCCTTGTTTTTTTAACTGTTGACGATTAATCTTCCCAACCGCCTATGGCGTAACATTGTCGCGACCGATCCTGCCGGTAATCTTGTCTTTCCATGATCCTCTTTGTTGCAGCGGCCAATTGAATGAAATAGCTCCGGGGAATTGGCAGTCCATTACACAGCAGCCACAGTACCGGCACTCATCCGGATGCAGAATGATAGGCGGGCTCCCCTTTTCGGGATTGGGAATATAGACGTCCACCTGGCATATATTGACGCAGATGTTGCAGCCTGTGCAAAAATCAGGACTGAAAGTCACCGGAGAACCAGGCGTCGTCATATCGGCCTTCAGCTCCTACGTACTCATCGTGAATATCCCGGATTTGTCCGCCCATCTGTTCCAGCTCGAGAAGCGTATCGTAGTTTTCCCTGCAGGTGATTTACGCCCCGATACCGTTTCCATAGGATACCTTGGGAATGCTTTTCGGCCGTTCACTTAAGCGTAAAAAGAATTCCTCAACATGCCTTGGTACAGGCGGGATCCCCCCGAAGTAGAGATCGCAACCTGCTCTTTACCGATATAGCGAGTTAATTCTATGGCCTCATGTTATCAGCAAACAAAGACGCTTTATAATAGTTGTCGCAATTAATGTAATGTATAAAAACTTGAGAGTGTATATAATTGTACGCATACGAACAAAAATGTGCGTGAGAACAATGAACAATCATCGTTACTATGTGCTCCCAATGGAGGTAGCTTTAAAAAAGTACTGATGGTTGTTTTTACTGATAAATGTTTTTATACAGACCGATTTTTGGTAAAAACAAAGCCGGCACTTATAAAGCGATGTAGCAATTCAGGACGGTTCTTCCAGTCTGACAATCATGATCCATGGTTTAATCGACACACATCTGAACATAAGGAGGAGCAATGCGTTTCAAACATTCAAGTTGTTTTATTGTGTTAGTGATTCTGGCCTTTTTTGCCGGTGCATGCAGTTCACCGCCCCTGACGACAACCGTCGAGGTAACGGGAGGCGCCATTGAAGGTGTCGAGCAGGACGGCATTTTTTCCTACAAGGGGATTCCATTTGCCGCGCCTCCGGTCGGCGATCTGCGCTGGCACGCGCCCGAGCCGGTGGAAGCCTGGACGGGTGTCAGAAAAGCGGACACTTTCGGACCCGCCTGCATGCAGGCCGGCAATTCCATGGGGAACACCGCACCGGTCAGCGAAGACTGCCTGTACTTGAACGTGTGGTCGCCCGCAAAGAAGCTGGACGAAAAGATCCCCGTCCT
Source organism: uncultured Acidobacteriota bacterium (assembly GCA_964586015.1). Taxonomy (GTDB): domain Bacteria; phylum Acidobacteriota; class UBA6911; order UBA6911; family UBA6911; genus UBA6911. Next base: position 10,872 of record CAZPHK010000015.1, read on the forward strand.
CTTCTGGATCTACGGAGGAGGCTTCAGCGGCGGCTCGACCAGTACCCCCATGTATGACGGGGAGGGTTTCGCAAAAAAGGGAGTGGTCTTTGTAAGCGTCGCCTACCGGGTCGGCCCTTTCGGATTCCTTGCCCACCCGGAACTCAGCCTCGAAAGCGGCGGCAGGGGATCGGGTAACTACGGTCTCGAGGATATGATCGCGGGATTGAAATGGGTGCAGAAGAATATCGGCCGGTTTGGAGGCGATCCTTCCAAAGTCACGATTTTCGGCCACTCTGCCGGAGGCATGGCGGTCAACATGCTCGCGGCTTCACCGGTCACAAAGGGTCTTTTCAATGGAGCCATCTGCATGAGCGGAGGATCGTTTGCCCCGCTTCAGACATCAAACCAGGCGGTAACCGGCCTTGGGATCCCGGCTCTCGATGTGGCGGAGTCGACCGGTGAAGAATTTCTGAAGAACCTGGGAGCTGCCAACATCGAGGCAGCGCGCGCATTAAGTGCGGAAGAGATCCAGAAATCCCTGGGAGGCGGAATGGGGGGAGGCGGACTCCGTTTCCGGCCCGCGGCCGACGGTTATATTATTCCGACCGATCTCTACACTTTATATCAGGAAGGCCGCTTCAACGACACCCCGATTCTGGTCGGCAACACTTCCGATGAATTGGGATCGTTCAGGGGCTCCAAGAGCATCACGGCTGCTCAATTTGAGCAGCAGGTCAAATCGCAATACGGCCCGCTCGCCGATACCATTTTAAAAGCGTACCCTCATTCGACGGACGCCGAGGCAGCAAGATCGTCCAAGGATCTCTCCCGCGACAGCATGTTTGCATGGAGCACGTGGACGTGGGCCCGCCTTCAGTCCGAAAAAGGCAGGGGCAAGGCCTACGAGTACTATTACGATTACCATCCCAATTCTCCCGAGGGCGGTTCAGGACACGGCAGCGACGTTCCGTATGCATTCCAGACCCTGGGCCCGGGGCCTCAGGGAGCTCCCAAACCGGAGGATCTGAAACTATCCGATATGATCAGCTCCTATTGGTCCAACTTCGCCAAAACCGGTGATCCGAACGGCCCCGGCCTGCCCGAGTGGCCCGCTTTCACGGATAACGATCAGAAGGCGATGGTGTTCGATACGGAGCCCAGCGCGAGACCTGTACCGAACCTGGACAAACTGAAAGCATATGACGCTTATATCACCTGGCTCAGGGAACAGGTGGAGAAAGAAGGAAACCAGTAGGCAGCCCGGCCTCCGGCCGGGTGCCGGACCGTGTCCGGCTAAGCGAAGCCGGGTTGAACAATCTGTGACTCGTGAGTCACAAGGCAATAAACAGTGACCGTCCGAACAGGGATATTTCACAATTCCGGCCGCCGTGAATTACCGGGCTTTTCGTGGCGGCCAAAGGATGTTTTTTTGTTTTAACCCGCATTTTGTATGCTGCCGTCCTGACGAACAAGACAGGAGGTTTCACGGTGAAACTCAGATGGTTTGCAATCGTTTTGATTCTGTTGATCCGGCCGGCATTATTCGGACAGGATCCGGGCAATGCGCCCTATATGGATCCCGATCTTTCCCCTGAGCGGCGTGCGGCGGATCTTGTCTCCCGCATGACGCTGGAGGAAAAGGTGCTACAGATGCAGAGCACCGCCCCCGCGATTCAACGCCTCGGCGTGCCCGCCTACAACTGGTGGAACGAAGCGCTGCACGGCGTGGCTCAGGGCCGCGCCACCGTCTTCCCCCAGGCCATCGGACTCGCCGCCACCTGGGATACCGATCTTATGTACCGGGTGGCCGACATCATTTCCACCGAAGCGCGCGCCAAGTATAATGACGCCCTAAAGCGTCCCGCTGCTTCCGGTCCCGAAGCGCTCATGACCCTTCCCGGACGCACCGCCGGGCTGACGTACTGGTCGCCCAACATCAATATCTTCCGGGATCCCCGTTGGGGCCGCGGCCAGGAAACCTACGGAGAAGATCCCTACCTGACCGGCCGCATGGGCGTAGCATTCGTAACCGGAATGCAGGGAAACGATCCTCACTACCTTAAAGTCGTCTCTACACCGAAACACTACGCGGTGCACAGCGGTCCGGAGCCGCAAAGGCACGTCTTCGACGCCAGAGTGAGTGAATACGATCTCGTGAACACCTATCTTGAAGCCTTCCGGGCTACTGTCGTCGAAGGCAAGGCTGATTCGATCATGTGCGTCTACAACTCCGTGGCCGGCGTGCCGGGATGCGCCAGCACGGACCTGCTGCAAAAGCGGCTGCGGGAACAATGGGGCTTCCGGGGCTATGTCGTGAGCGATTGCGGCGCCGTTAACGACATCTACCGGAATCACAAATACACATCCACTCTGGGCCGTGCGGCCGTCGCGGCTGTCAAGGCAGGCACGGACCTTACGTGCGGAACCGAATATCGAACACTGCTTGACGAAGTAAAGGCCGGTCGCATCACGGAATCGGAAATCAATCGATCTCTGGAGCGGCTCTTTGTCGCACGGTTTCGCCTGGGCATGTTCGATCCTCCGGAGCGGGTTCCATATTCGAAGATTTCGATTTCCGAAAATGATTCGCCCGAACACCGGCAAGCGGCGCGGGACGCGGAGCGGAAAGCGATCGTACTGCTGAAAAACGAAGGCGGGATTCTGCCTTTGGAACCTTCAGTGCAGAAAATCGCGGTGATCGGCCCCTCCGCCGACGATCCCGTTGCGCTGCTGGGAAATTACAACGGCATCTCGTCCAGGCAGGTGACTCCCCTGGAGGGAATCGAGCAGCAGTTTCGGACTGCGCAGGTGCGGTACGCGCTTGGCGCGAACTACACAGCCGGCACGCATGCACTGGTTTCCTCTTCATTTCTGAAGCCCCCGGAGGGTAATGGACGCGGGCTGCTGGCCGAGTACTTCGACAATCCCGACTTGCAGGGACAGCCTAAGCTCAGCCGGACCGAGGCGCGGGCGTATCTAGATATGGGAATGGAGAATCCTGCAATTATTGCTGCTATCGGCAACGAAAAGTACTCGATACGCTGGACGGGTTCGCTGACGCCGACCGCTACGGGCGAGTATGATCTGACCGTCCGCATAGGCAGATGGAACCGTACAGCTACGGTCCGGCTGTTCCTCGACGACGAGGAAATCCCTACAGGTCCGGGACTTTTCACCCAAATGACTTCTACACAAAATGAATCGGGACCTCGGAGGAGTACGCGATCCCGGATAAGCTTGGAGGGCGGCCGGAAATACGCCTTGCGAGTGGAGTACCGGCAGCCGGGCTCCGGCGGCACCATTCAACTCGGGTGGATTCCGCCTGCGGATGCCGCCCTTGCGGAAGCCGAAACGCTCGTGAAGAATTCCGATGTTGCCGTTGTTTTCGTCGGCTTGAGCCCCGAACTTGAAGGGGAAGAAATGCCCGGATTGAACATTCCCGGCTTTCTCGGGGGCGACCGCACAAGGCTGGACCTGCCGGAACCGCAGGAAAACCTTGTAAAAGCGGCGATCGCGACCGGCAAACCGGTTATTGTTGTGTTGACCGGCGGCAGTGCAATCGCCGCGAATTATGCAGCGGAGCATGCCTCTGCACTCCTTGCGGCATGGTACGGCGGAGAGGAGTGCGGTACTGCCGTCGCGGAGACTCTGGCCGGCATCAACAACCCGGCAGGCCGTCTCCCTGTAACCTTTTACAAAAGCGTGGATCAGTTGCCTCCGTTCACCGATTACGACATGAAAGGCCGCACCTACCGTTATTTCAGGGGCGATCCCCTGTACACTTTCGGCTTCGGGTTGAGCTATTCGAGTTTTGCATACTCCGGCCTCAGCGCAAAGCGAACACCGAACGGCGCTGAAATCCGTGCGACGGTGAGAAATAATTCCACCCGGGACGGCGATGAGGTGGTTCAACTCTACATCGGCGGAGGTCCGGAAGAAGAGGCCCCCATAAGGAACCTGCGCGGATTCCAACGGATTCACCTGCAGGCTGGAAAGAGCCGCCAGGTGAGGTTCACAATTGGTTCGGACGACCTGCCGAAGTCCGAGGTGGAAGTCAGCGTCGGAGGAGGACAGCCGCTTGAGAACGTACCGCACGTGCGGAGCAAGCTTTAGTCGCGACCGTTTTCACCCCTGAGAAATGCGGGGAACCACAATGCGTGCACAAATAAATGAATGACAAAATCACGCGCCGGAAATTTATATGGTCCGCCGGTGCGGCCCTTCCGCTCGTCACCGGCCTGAAAGCCGTGAATGTAAAAGCTGCCCATGCTTCCGGCGCCAATCCCCAACGGTTTCGTCTATGGTACGACAAGCCGGCCAGCCGATGGGTTGAAGCTTTGCCGGTCGGCAACGGACGATTGGGCGCGATGGTTTTCGGCGGCCAGGATGTCGAACGGTTGCAGTTGAATGAAGATACCCTCTCTGCCGGCGGGCCCTACGATCCGAATAATACCGAAGCCTTGCGGGCTTTGCCGGAAGCAAGAAGGCTTATCTTCGAGGAGAGATACCGGGAAGCGAACGATTTGATCGGGGCCAGGATGATGGCCCGTCCGATCAGTCAGATGCCTTACGAAACCGTCGGTGATATCAAGCTGGAGTTTCCCGGTCATATCGAAGCTAAAGATTACCGGCGAGAACTCGATCTGGAAACCGCCATTGCCGAGGTTTCATACAACTTCGGCGGTTTCAATTTTACTCGCGAGGTTTTTGCTACTCCTGTGGACCAGGTGATTGTGGTGCGACTCACCTGCGATCATCCGAACAAAATCAATTTCGTTGCAAGCCTGGCGACACCACAGAAAGCCGATATCAGGGCCGTGGATTCCGACACGCTTGTGCTTTACGGCGAGAACGGAGAAGCATCCGGAATCAAAGGAGCATTAAAGTTCCAGGTTCGAGTACAGGTGCTGGCTCACGGAGGTGAAACCAAAACCGAAAACGAAAGGATCAAAGTCGCAAATGCCGACTCAGCCGTGATTCTGATTGCCGCCGCAACGAACTACAAAAGTTATAAGGACACAAGCGGCAATCCCGAAATCCTAACGAAAGCACACCTCGCCAGAGCCTCTGATAAACCCTATGATGCAATACGCGCGGATCACATCAGAGAGCATCAGAGGCTTTTCAATCGTGTAACGATCGATCTTGGAATCACCCGATCGGCTGATTTGCCGACGGATCAACGCCCGGCGAAATTTCTTGAAGGAACCGATCCGCATTTCGCCGCACTCTATTTCCAATACGGTCGTTATCTGTTGATATCGTCGTCACGTGCGGGAACGCAGCCCGCGAATCTCCAGGGGCTCTGGAACGACTCGATGACGCCACCCTGGGGTTCCAAGTACACGATCAACATCAATACCGAGATGAATTACTGGCCCGCGGAAACGACCAACCTCTCCGAGTGTCACGAACCGCTGTTACGCATGGTGAAGGAACTGGTCGAAAACGGAAGCCGGACAGCGCGGGTGCAGTACGGGGCCGACGGCTGGGTATGCCATCACAACACGGATTTATGGCGGCAGACAGCGCCGATCGACGGTCCTTTATGGGGCTTCTGGCCGTCCGGCGGTGTGTGGCTCTGTACGCATCTCTGGAACCGCTACGAGTTTACGGGCGATAAAATTTTTCTCGCGCGCGCATACCCCGTGATGAAGGATGCAGCGCGATTCTTCATCGATACGCTGGTAGAAGATCCGAAACGCAAATGGCTGGTTACCTGCCCCTCGATCTCCCCCGAAAACATCCACCCGGGAGGAGTGGCCGTTTGCGCGGGGCCGACGATGGATATGCAGATTCTTCGGGACCTGTTTCTTCAATGCATCAACGCGGCGCAGGCATTGGGAATCGACCCGGAGTTCAGAGCCGGGCTCGCGGATATCCGCGCGCGTCTGGCGCCGATGCAAATAGGCAGGGCCGGCCAGCTTCAGGAGTGGCTCGACGACTGGGACCTTGAGGCGCCCGAACGTCAGCACCGCCACGTTTCGCATCTCTACGGATTGTTTCCAAGCAATCAAATTACTTTGCGCGAGACGCCCGATCTCTTTGCCGCCGCAAAAAAGTCCCTCGAGCTTCGCGGAGATGCCGGAACCGGCTGGAGCCTGGCGTGGAAGATCAATCTATGGGCAAGATTATTCGACGGAGATCATGCGTATAAGCTTTTGCAGAAAGCGCTGACGCCCGTTTATTCCAATGAACCGGAGCATGGCGGAGGGGGCGGTGTTTATCCCAGCCTCTTCGATGCGCATCCGCCATTCCAGATCGACGGCAATTTCGGTGCAACCTCAGGCATCGCGGAGATGCTCCTGCAATCGCAAAACAGCGAAATTCACCTGCTCCCGGCGTTGCCGAAAGCATGGCCCGAAGGCAGTATCAGAGGCTTGTGCGCGCGCGGCGGCTTTGAGGTTGATATAGACTGGGAAAATGGGATGCTCGCTTCAGCGGTTATTCGAAGCATTACCGGGACCGATTGCAGAGTGCGCTATCGCGATCAGGTAACGGCGTTACATTTCAAACCTGGAGACGCGATGCAATTGAACGGGAACCTTAGCAGCCCGTGGTAAAAGTACAGTGGGTCGCGCGCATAGGGCTTGCGAGGCAAGCTCAAGGCGCGAGGAGGAGTCGATGCGGGACATCGTCGACGACGAGCAACGAAGAGATTGCCCGCAACCCCTATGCGCCCAAAGGGTTCCGGCGCCGATGCTGTTCCGTCAGCAGTCACTACCAACGAGATGGGAATAATGCACCTGTCCCGCCGACAGGCGCGTTTACTGCAATTTCCTAAAAGAGCCTTGACGCGAAGTCCTTGAGGTCGCGACGCCACGTCTGCCACTCGTGATCCGTTCCGGGCGATTCATAGTAGACGTGCTGAATATTCGCATCCAGTAAGGATTTATGGAATCTTCGAATTCCCTCCCGCATATTTTCCGGTTCTTCGGTCCCGACGCCGAGCCAGAGCAGGTGCACTCTCCCGGCAAAGCGGACCGGATCGGCAAATATGCCGTCGTGGGCGGGTTTCGGATCCAGCTCCTCGCCGCTGAGCACGAGCGAGGCGTCCGCTCCACTGAATCCCCCGATGTAGGAGAATAGATCGAGATGATTGAGCGTAATCTGGAACGTCTGCATGCCTCCCATCGAAAGGCCCGCCATCTCCCTGTGATCGCGATCCGAAAGTGTTCTGAAGGTCGAATCAATGCAGGGGATCAGAGCCCGGGCAACGAATTACCATAAGTATAATTAGTATATGCCTTTATATCATTTACAAAACATCACGCACAGTTGTATTTTGTAGTAACTTTGTGAAAAATTCAGGTTAAATAGGAGAAACGGCATGGCAAGCAATTCCAGAAGAACGTTTTTGAAACAAACGGCCGTTGCGGGCGCCGCATTCGCTGCCAACCGCTGGACAGGGCGGACTGCATACGCCCAATCCGCGTCCGGTCCTGTTCGGGTATATTTAGATCCCGCGCAGAAGATTGCGCCTCTGGACCGCAAGGTTTTCGGCTCTTTTATCGAGCACCTGGGGCGCTCCGTCTACGAAGGCATTTACGATCCGGGTTCCGCGCTTTCCGATGCGAATGGATTCCGCAGGGATGTCCTGGAGGAAGTCAGGAAGATGGGCGTTCCGATAATCCGCTACCCCGGCGGGAACTTTGTTTCCGGCTACAACTGGCTTGACGGAGTAGGCCCGAAAGATCAACGCCCCGTCGTGCTGGACAAAGCCTGGAATACGATTGAACCCAATCAGTTCGGCACAAACGAATTCATGCAGTGGTGCCGATTGGCCGGCTGCGAACCGCTGATGGGCCTGAACCTGGGCACCGGCACTCCGGAGATGGCGGCCGCGCTCGTGGAATACTGCAATCAGGAAGCCGGCACGAAGTGGAGCAAGCTTCGCCGTCTGCACGGCATCGAAAAGCCTCATAACGTCAGATACTGGTGTCTGGGAAACGAGATGGACGGTCCATGGCAGATCGGACACATGCCCGCGCGCGAATATGGTCTGAAGGCGCGCGATTGCGCCAACCAGATGCGCATGGTGGACCCGTCCCTGCAGCTCATCGCCTGCGGATCCAGCAGCCCCGGCATGCCGACCTACCTGGAATGGGACCGCCAGGTCCTCGAAGAATGCTATGACATGGTGGACGGCCTGTCGCTGCACTGCTATTACCGCAACGACGACCAGGAGACCGGAGCCGCGGGCGACACGGCCAAATTCCTTTCATTCAACCTGGAGATGGAGGAGCAGATTTCACAAATTGCGGGTATTTGTGATTACGTCAAAACCCGCAGCCGCTCTCCGAAAAAGCTCTGGCTTTCTTTTGATGAATGGAACGTCTGGTATCGCCAGCGAAACGGCGACGGCGGACGCAAACGGGCCCCGCATCTGCTGGAGGAAGTGTATAACCTTGAGGACGCGCTCCTGGTCGGCGGCTTCTGCAATTCGCTCATGCGCCATGCGGACCGGGTGCGGATCGCCTGCCTGGCGCAGCTGGTCAATGTGATTGCACCGATCACGACCGACAAAAACGGGTTCTTCCGCCAGACGATCTATTATCCCTATATGTGGGCTCTTCAACGCGCGCGGGGAGAGGTGCTCGACCTTGCGGTGGAGTCCCCGGCATACGAAGTCAAAGGCAAAGGGCAGATCCCGTATCTCGATGTTGCGGCCACAATGGACGGGAAAACATATTCGATCTTTATTCTGAACCGCGACCTGGTCAAACCGCGCGATGTGGAAATTGTCTGGCGTGAAGCGCCGCCGGAACGCGTGCTGTTTTCGCAGGTTCTGACGGGCGCCGATCTAAAGGCCGTCAACAGCTTCGAAGATCCGACGAAAGTGGCGCCACAGCCTTTTGAACCGTCAAAAAGCGGAACGAAGACCCTGGTCCAGGTTCCCGCGCGCTCCTATACAGTCATTCAAATCCAGTGAAACGGGAGCGGATTGCTTTCTGAAGGCATCTTTTTTACCGGGCTTTCCGGGCGGCTATTTCTTCCTGCATCTTCAGGATATTTTTATCTTCAATGTTATATCCGAGGAAAAAAATTACCGCTGCCAGGACACAGGCCACCACAGGGACAAAAACCATGAGGGTTTTGATCCCGGCAACAACATCGGATGCGGGATTCTGGTTGGCTACAAATCCGATTGTAATAAGCCCGTTCGTGATGAGTTTGTTCCGGATCAACACACCCATTTTGAGGGGCAGAATCAGGAGAGCCATGGAAAACGCCAGGATATTCCTGCCGTTTTTCCACTCGCCGTAAATGGCCGCGTCGGAGTAGAGCGCCGTGCACATGGATACTGCGATATATTGAATTGCCGACCCGATGCAGAAAATGATCGTAAAGCTCCACTCCGATTTCCCCAGGAATATGGCCGATGCAAACACACAGGCGGCCACGATAAAAGACATCCAGTAAGCCTTGCGTTTGCCCAGCTTTAATCCTATCCACGAGGCGGCCATTGTCCCAAGAAGCAGAAAGATGCTGAGGGCCAGGAGGAAGAATTTATTGAAAAAATCCTCATTTCCCATCACATAGGTAAAATAATACGTTGCGAAACCCGCTATGAAGAAAGCACAGGTGTAGTTGAAGATGTCCGCGCACATTAAAAACAGAAGAGGACGGTTTTTGAATACCTCGCGGAAGATATCCAGAAGGGAAATTTTCCCTTCTGGACCGGCGGTTTGCTCAACATTTTCGTCATAGGGATCCTTCCCCCTGGTCCTGAAGTAAATATACCAGTACCCTAAAACCATCAGGACGGCAAAAATTGCGACTGTAATCGGAAAGCCCGCAAGACGGGTCGTGTGCTCTCCGAAGTAATCGATCATCCGCGTACCGGCTATGGAAAAAATGATAGCGGCCGCCGACATGCCCTGGGCCCTGCTGGTGGATAATATCGTTCGTTCATCCGGCAGCCGGCTCAGCCGTCCCACCATGGAACCGGTGGCCGCATACACGACGTTGAACAACATGTGGCTCATCAGGAAGGTGACGATAATGATAACTGCCGCCTGGGTAAAGTCGCCTATCTTCACAAACTGCAGAACGTACAGGGGAGCGACCAGCGGCGGTCCGAGCAGGAGCCATGACCGGTATTTCCCTCCGAACCCGAGTGTGACTTTCTGCAGGATGATGCCGCCTAAAAAAGCACACACGATATCAAACAGGGCTGTTACCCATAAAATCCGGTCTGCGATATGTAAAGGAAAACCGGCAAAATCGGTCAGAAATCTTGGGTACAGATACAATTCCGTAGCTATCATCAGGGCTAAGCACAGATCCCCGACACCGAATGTATACAGCAGCGACTTGCGCAATCGTTCCGCCATAGGTATGCTCCTTGCAAAATATACAAACTTATCCGTTATTTCACACACATGTGCCGCATAACGTTGATCATCTACCGGAAGCGTATCTATTGTACAGCCGGAATCCGGATCCTCGACAGGAAAAGTAGCCTTTCAGCCTGTAAATTGCATCAGTCCATATTTCTCACAGGCCCATCCCACGAAGCAAATCATTCGGCTTTACGACGTCCGGGAAACTGAAATCGTTTGTGATCTTTTCCCCGTTGCCATATAGTGGCTTCCTACACATAAACGATACGAAAAGGTGCCAAATGCCCAAAACTAAATTCGGAAAATACTTCACTACAGACTTGCTTAAGGAAAGTCCCAAATTCCCGGGTTACTGGGACTGCTCTTCAACGCGACATTTAAAGGGCTTCGGCGGAGGGCATCTCTCCGTTGACTGCATTCTCATCACGCGGCCGTTCGTCATGGTCAGCCAGCCGCACCAGCACGAGTTCCCGCAATACCTGCATTTCTTTTCATCCAGTCCGGAAGACCAGAGGATATTTGATGCTGAAATTGAGATGAGTCTGGGAGAGGACGAGTCTCACATGGAAAAACATGTCATCACACAGCCGACAGCGCTTTACATTCCGGCCGGGATGTTTCACGGCCCCCTTAATTTCAAGGTAATCAACAAACCCGTGCTCTTCGTGGATATCGCCGTTTCCGGTGAATACAAAAGAGTAGGCAACACACCGGATTAGAACAACAAATATTATTGGTTCGGAATGTCCGGTGAAATAACGCCGAGCTGGGTAAAAATGGTTTTTGTATCCGCGACATCCCAATGCTCGCAGAGTTTTCCGTCCCGAAGCCGGAACATGTCCACGACGTCATAACGCACCTTGTTTCCCGAGGGCGGCAGGTCCAGAAATCCTGCTCCCGTATGGGTGCCTGTATAGGTGCTGTATACGAATACAAGATCCCCTTCAGCCGCCATCATATTGATGGTGGGCCGTGCATCCGGAATGGCCGCGAAAAAACTTTTGTGAAATTCGATGAACCCGGCACTGCCCTGCGCAGCCAGGGGGTTGTGCTGGACATAGTCTTCATGCATATACCGGTCCACGATATCAAGGCTGTGCCCGCACAGGACCTCTTCATAAAAATCCCTGATAACCTGCTTGTTGCTCTCTGCGGTCATTGCAATCCCTTTCATCTGGAGAAGAAATCCCAACCAGACTGCTACGCCCTATGGGGCCGTTTGTCGACGACGCGTGAGGCTTTCATTTCAAACCGCGGCAGCGGCCGGTCCGCGAGCTCGACTCCGACCCGCAGCCCAAGCCGGTGGGCGGTTTTACGTTCAATTGCTTTCACAACATCCTCGGGATTGCCGCCTTCCACCTCGACAACGAGCGTAAGTTCATCCATCCCGTGGATCTCGTCGACGATCACCCTGAATTCCTGAACTTGCGGGAAAGAGCAGGCTATGGATTCCAGAGCGCTTGGGAATACGTTCACGCCCCTAATGATCAGCATCTGATCGATCCGGCCGATGATTCCTCCCTCCATGCGCACAAAAGTGCGGCCGCATTCACACGCATCCCGGTTGATCCGCACGTGATCCCCGGTGCGGTATCGCAGGACGGGCGATCCGATCCTGTCCAGATTCGTGATGACGAGTTCGCCCTCGTCGGCCGGATTCAAAGTCACGGGATCCATCACTTCAATCAGGAACTCACCCTCGTTCAGATGAACCCCGCACTGTCCCTGGCAGGTCATCCCGTGTGCGCCGATCTCGGTTGCGCCCGTATGATCGAAGAGCCTGGCGCTCCACATCTCTTCGATTCGCGCCTTTGTCCCGGAAACACTGCCACCGGGCTCTCCGGCGACTATGATTTTATTCACGGCGGACTTCTTCAGGTCGATGTTCTCCTTCCGGGCTACCTCCGAAAGGTGAAGCGCGTACGAAGGCGTGCAGCAGAGAACGGTTGCCTGGAGTTCAATGAGGTTACTCAGGCGCTGATAGGAATCCTGGGCGCCGCCGGAGATAGCCAGGGCCCCGATCTTCTTCGAACCGGCCCAGGCCGCCCAGAACCCTATGAAAGGGCCGAACGAGAAGGCAAAGAAGATGCGGTCCGCCGCCGTGACGCCGGCCGCGCAATAAACGGCCGCCCAGCAGCGCGCCCACCAGTCCCAGCTCTCGGGTGTGTCGAGCCAGCGGAGGGGCTTCCCCGTGGTACCCGAAGTCTGGTGCAGGTGTATGTAGCGGTCGAGAGGAAAGGTGATGTTTGTGCCGAATAGAGGATGTGCCTGCTGATCCTCCACCAGCTCGCTTTTGCCGGTATAGGGCAGCGAGTTCAAATCCTCCGGAGAACGCAGCAGCCGCGCATCCGTAAGACCCGCGTCGCGCAGCTTCGGGCCGTAAAACGGATTGGAATCAAGCAGCTCCTTCAAAAGCACCCGCATGCGCGACATCTGATGCGCCGTCAGAACCTCCCGGTCGGCCGTTTCTATATCTTTTTGAAAATAGAATACTTCCATTGATACTCCAGCCTTTCGCCGGACTGTTCAAATCGACTCGATCAACGGGACGCCGGTTTCGAGTGCTTGCCGAAAAACTCGTAGACGCTCGGCAGGCAGGCGGTGATTACGGGGCCATGACTCACACCCGGCATTTTGTTGAATTCGTAAGTCATGTGCAGTTCTTTTGCTTTGTCGACCCACTGCTGAGAAACGTCAACGGGCACCACTTCGTCGACATCCCCATGGACAAATAGTATCGGCATGCTTTTGATTTCCGCCAGAGTATCGGGATTGAGGCCGAAAGCGGCCGGCGCAACCGGTGCCAGGGCAGCCCAGATCGATCCGTACTTGACTCCCAGATAAAGCGTTCCGGCCCCGCCCATGGAATGGCCCATCAGGTATATCCGGCTATCATCAACGTTGAAATCCTTGCGGACTATGGCCAGAACGTTCATCACGTCTTTTTCGCTCAGCTCCCGCAGGTTCGGCGGATCATTGGGATTAGAAAACGGGTTGGACTTCCGTTTGGCCGCTCCCTCCGCGTCCGGTTGAGCCTTTGCATCATTATTCGCCTTTTTCGGCGGAACCTTGTCGAATTTCGGCATCGGGCCCATGGGAATGCCGTACCATCCGCGTTCGTTATAGCCCATGGGTCCCACGAGGATGTAGCCGCCTTCTTCTGCCAGATCCACGGCCGCTTTGGTAAGCATAAATTGCGGGCCGGCGCCCAAACCGTGCAGGGTAACAATGAGAGGCGCTTTCCTGTCTTTGCTTACCTTCGAGGAAACAAACAGGAGATATTCAAGGTCTTCGTTTGTTTCTTTAAAGAGGTAGGTCCGTTCCTGAACACGGGGATCCACCTGAAACTGCGTGAAACCGCTTTTAGCCTTGGGTTTTGCCTGCTGCGCAGTATTCTGCGCAATCGCGAATGGAGTCCGGGAAAAGCCGATCGCGAACAAAAATGCGACCAGAGCAATAATGATCTTCGTTCTGCAATGAAATCTCATCGATCTGTCTCCTGTTCAATGCTTTTCAAAGGGGCCAATTGAAGTTCCGGCAACAAAGCCTGATTTCGGATAGGTATAGAAGGTTCATTACCCATATGTCAAGATATAATAGATTATCCTATAAAAGATTGGCCCGATACGAGGTTTTTTTAGGCCGTATTTCGATCCGCATGCAGACCGGACGATTGCGTTCGCATAACCTGTTGAAGTACAGTAGAGTGAGACGGACTTGTATTCAGAAGTAATTGAGAAGGGACATATGCCTCTGACATTGCAGAAGATTGAGCCTATATCCAAAAAAGCACGTATTGTATCCTCATTGCGGGAAGCCATCATCTCGGGGGGAATCCGCAGCGGGGAGCAGATTGTTGAAGGGAAGCTTGCGCAACAGCTTGGAGTGGGGCAGGGGGTCATACGCGAAGCGCTGATCGAGCTGGAACACCGTGGTTTTGTCCAGCGTATACCTTACGCCGGCACGCAGGTGACCGAACTGACGCTGCAGGATGCAAAACAAATATACGACATAAGGATTGAACTGGAGCCGCTCGCTTTTTTCCTGGCCGGTGAGAGCGCAGACGCGCGAAGCATATCGGAGTTGAGGGACATGGCCGAGAGGGCCGCGATCGCGTCCAGAGCCGGTGATCTGGCCGCCTTTTTTGAAAATCACCTTGCCTTCCGGACGAGGGTATGGATGCTGTCCGGCAACCGGTATCTTCAGCAGACCCTCGAGCGCATCGTCATCCCGCTGTACGCGCTCTACATGATCCGGCAATCCTTCAACATCGAAGGCATCCTTCAGACGACAATTGCCTGCACGGACCATCAGGACAGGATTCTCTCCGCCTACGAACAGAAGAATTTTGAAGAAGCCCGGGAAACAGCACGCAATTTTCTAAAAAGAATGAAGGAATATCTGGGTACACGCCTGCCCCCCGCATCTTCGGCATGAATATATAAATGATCCCGGGGCGCTGAAATACCTTTGGAATCCAGCGAGTGTTCGCGAATTTATAGACAATATAACGATTATACAGCATGGAGGTTCCATGGCTCTCGATCCGCAGGCCCGCGCAGTTCTCGATCAAATGGCAAAGACAGGCATTCAATCGGTAGAGGCGTTATCGGTTGAAGAAGCGCGCGAGGCTTCTGCGGCCATGGCGGCTATGCAGGGCACGCCTGAACCTGTTGCCGGTGTAGAAAACCGGACGGTGCCTGGGATGGGTGGCGGTATACCTATCAGGATTTATGCTCCTTCCGGCGAGGGACTGCTCCCGGTACTGGTTTATTTCCATGGGGGCGGGTGGGTGCTTGGCGATATTGAATCATCGGACGGGCTCTGCCGAATCCTGGCCAATACGACCGGCTGCATTGTTGTGTCCGTCGATTATCGGCTTGCCCCGGAACATCCTTTCCCCGCGGCTGCAGACGACGCTTATTATGCAACGCAATGGGCAGCGGAAAATGCCTCCAGCTTCGGCGGCGACTCTTCGCGAATCGCCGTATGCGGCGACAGCGCCGGAGGGAATCTCGCCGCCGTCGTCGCCCTGATCGCACGCGATCGCGGAGGACCCGCGATTCAGTTTCAGCTGCTCGTCTACCCGGCCACGGACGCCGCGTGCAACACGCCTTCCTATACTGAAAACTCCGAAGGCTATTTCCTGACGAAAGCCGCCATGCAGTGGTTCTGGAGCCACTATGTTCGAAACGACGCCGACCGCAGCCACCCACACGCATCTCCGCTGCGGGCGAAAAGCCTTGCAGGATTGCCGGCGGCTCTGGTGATCACGGCGGAATTCGACCCCCTTCGTGACGAAGGCGAGCAATACGCCGGGCGCATGCGCGCCGCCGGCACCCCGGTGCAGCTTACACGCTACGATGGAATGATCCACGGCTTCTTCACTATGAGCGAAACACTGGATCAGGGTAAAATGGCCATTCGGCAATCCGCGGAAGCTTTGCGCAATGTCTTCAATAGAATGAAAGGTTTAGACTGATGAAATGCATTCGTTCCTCTCTGAATATACTGATGGCTGTGGTTCTCTTTGGCATTCCCGGCCCGGCCGGCCAGGCCGGAAATCCGGGTGAGCTTCAAAGCCGTCCCGCTAAATTTGTCTTCTACTTCATAGGCGACGGCATGGCCAGCCCCCAGGTTCACGCGACGGAAGCCTACCTGGCATCGCCGATGGAAGACGACGCCGGAAGCGTCAAAATCGGCAGATTGGCCATGAGCCGGTTTCCGGTTCTGGGAATGCAGATGAGCTATGCGAAGAACCGCTTCATAACCGGATCCGCCGCGGCCGGAACCGCCCTGGCCTGCGGAATTAAAACAAACTTAAATATCATTTCAATGGGTCCGGACGGCAGGACTCCATGTACAACCATCGCCGAATTAGCCAAGGCAAAGGGAATGAAGGTGGGAATTGTGACAAGCGTATCTCTCGATCACGCCACACCCGCCGTGTTCTATGCCCATACTCCCAGCCGCATCAACTACTCCGAGATCGGGCGCCAGTTGTTGCGCAGTGGTTTTGATTATTTCGCAGGAGGCGGATTCCTCGCAATGAACGATGCGGAAGCCAGGGCTGCGGAAAATGGATTTGTCTACACGGACACCCGCTCGGAATTTGACGCCCTGAATCCCGGCAACGGGAAAATCATTGCCGTCAATCCCTGTCTGGACAATTCGAAATCCATCCCTTACGCCCTTAACCGCATGTCGGCAGACGGCGCCGGAGAAGAGTATGAAGGATCCATTACACTGGCCGAGTTCACCGAAAAAGGCATTCAAATGCTGGAAAACGAAGCCGGTTTTTTCATAATGGTCGAAGGCGGAAAAATCGACTGGGCGTGCCACGCCAATGACGCCCGGGCCGCGATTGAAGAGGTCCTGGCGTTTGACAATGCGATTGAGGTGGCCGTCAAATTCGCGGAGAAACACCCTTCCGACACATTGATCGTCGTAACCGGGGACCATGAGTGCGGCGGCATGACTCTGGGCTATGCCGGTACGGCTTATGATGTTTATTATGAAAAATTGAAGGCCCAGACTCTGGCATTTGACGATTTCGATCGTAAAGTCTTCGCGCCCTACGAATCCGGGCATAATCCCTCCCCCGCCGATATCGACGCCGATATGTGGCGGATCATTCTGAATTGCTTCGGACTGGACGGCGCCGGACTGACCAGTGGAAGGAGTGACGATCTTACAGAATATGAAATCGGCCTTTTGGAAGACGCATTCGACAAGGCCATGGCCGGAGGCAGAGTTCGTCCGAGAAGAGAAGACCGTCTTCTTTACGGAACGTATAATCCTCTATCGGTGGCATTGACCCACCTGCTGAACCGTAAATCCGGCCTGTCCTGGACTTCCTTTTCGCATACGGCTCTGCCGGTTCCGGTTTTCGCTTTCGGCGCCGGATCCCAAAATTTCAGCGGTTACTATGAAAATACTGAAGTAGCCCGGAAAATTGCAGAAGCGATGAATATCGAGTGGAATGCCGAATAAAGCAGCCGGAAATATCCAGGCTGCAAAACAGGCATAAGCGTTTTTACCGTTTATGATTGACATACACAGGGTGCTTCCGAATTGTTCAATCTGCGCGCAATTCGCACAAAAAATCCAATCATCGTTTTAATCTTTTCTTCCTGCTGTATCGTTCTGTGCTTTCTGCCGACCGGTTTTGAATCCAGCCGGTCGAAAGACGCCCGCATCGTCAAGGCCAGGGTCGTTTCCGTGGACAATCGGGATCTGCGTCAAAACCTTATCGTTCACACCGGAACTCAAGACATACGGGTTGAGATGCTGGAAGGCCCTCAAAAAGGTGAAAAAGCCCGGGTATTGAATCCCCTTTCAGGAAAACTGGAATTCGATGAAGTATACAAACCGGGGGATACAATTTTAGTGGAGTACACGCTCGATAAAGGCCGGATCCATATGGCCTTCACCCGGGGATACTACCGCCTGACCCATGAAGTGATTCTGATTGCCGCCTTCTGCGTCTTCATTATCGCCGTCGCCGGATTCACCGGTTTCAAAGCCCTGATTTCCTTTGTTTTTGCCGCGTTGATGCTGTGGAAGGTTTTAATTCCCCTTTTCCTGAAAGACGTCAGTCCCATTCCGGTCTCCCTGGCCGTAGTGGCAGCGCTGACCGCCTCCGTCAGCTTCCTCATAGGCGGCTGGACTCGGAAGGGGTGGACCGCGTTCTTGGGATCTTTTTCGGGAATTGCGCTCTCCTGCCTGCTGGCCGTATCCTTCGCTCCAGGCTTCCGCATAAACGGCGCGGTCAGGCCCTTCGCGGAAAACCTGTTGTATGCGGGGTATCCCCACCTGAACCTGACCGGTATCTTTCTGGCCGGCATCTTCCTGGCCTGCTCCGGCGCGGTCATGGATCTCTCCATGGATATTGCCGCCTCCCTCGACGAAGTGAAAACCAAGAAGCCGGATATCGCTTTCCGGGAGCTGTTCGGTTCCGGCATGGCTGTGGGCCGGTCGGTGGTCGGAACCATGACGACAACGCTGCTTCTGGCTTATTCGGGAGGGTATACCGCAATGCTCATGAATTTCATGAGCCAGGGATTGAGGCTGCGCCAGATATTCAATCTCAATTTTGTGGCTTCCGAAATTCTGAACGTCATCGTCGGCAGTTTCGGACTGGTTGCGGTGGCGCCCCTTACGGCCGTCATCGGGGCGTTACTGTATCGCAATCCGGGACGAAGGTTGGGTTAACCCATTATTACAGGTTGTGTTCACTCCGGTCGATGACATCGTCCTGAATGTCGGGTGAAAGCTGCGTGAAATAGGCGCTGAATCCCCCGATGCGCACAATCAGATCGCTATGGTTTTCAGGATGTATCTTCGCATCCCGCAGCTCGTTCGTGTCCACCATGTTGTACTGAATGTGGGAGCCGCCGTTTGCCATGAAGGCATTGGTGTAGGCAGCCAGCTTGTTGATGCTCTCGTCGCTCCCCAGGATCGAGGCGGAAAATTTCTGGTTCAATACCGAGGCATGGGACTCCTTGAATCCCGCTTTGAGGGCCGAACGAAGCACGGCGGTCGGTCCGGCTTTATCGACGCCTCTCATGGGCGAGATGGAACCGTCGTTAAGCGGTTCGAACGCCTTCCTGCCGTTGGGCAGAGCACCCACGCCGAGCCCGCCGAAATAGTGCCAGGCAAGCCCTTCCCTCGCGATCATGTAATTGCGGTAAGGAGAGTTGTCGTAACTTCGGATTATGCGCTCCGAGTCTTCGCTTACTTTTTTGGCCAGCAGGTCCACCTCATCGATATCGTTGCCGAATTTGGGCTGCGCCAGGCACAGGCGCCGGATTTCTTCACCCCGCTCGCCTTCAAAATTTCCGTCGAGCGCATCGAGAAGCTCTTCCATCGTCAGCTTCTTTTCATCGAATACGAGTTTCTTTACGGCCACGAGAGAATCGGCGACATCGATAATGGCCCTGTCGGAAATGCCGAACATGGAGGAGTCGGGATCCGGAATCAGCAGGTCCTGCCCCATGTCCATGCAGCTCTGTATTCCCACGCTCGACAAAAACGGAAGTCTCATGTGCTTTGGCTGTTCCTTTCGGGCGATGGATGCCAGCCAGAAGATCCGGTGTGTAATGAACTTGTGCTGCTGCATCAGGGCGTCATACAGACCTTCAAAGCTCTTAAACTCTCTTGGATCTCCGGTTTCCAACCCCGTTCGTTTGCCGTTGACGTCCATACCGTTATGCAACACAAGGTGAAGCATCGCGGCCAGGTTGCAGGCGGCGATGCCTTCGGCGCCGTAATGCTCCGCTCTCGAAGGCAGGCAGGGATACACGCAGCCCAGACCGCACCACTCCACGGCTTCCTCCATGGGAATCCCGTCCTCCAGGAAATGGGATATGACGACTTCGTCGTTTTCAAACAGTGGAATGCCTCCCTTTGTGGCCATGTTCGTACGGATGGCCTTGTTCATCAGCCAGGGGGGGGTGTTTTTGTTCCACCGCAGTCCCAGGGTCGGGGACGACAGCTGAAGGAGCCCGACAACGTGCAGGAACAGGTAGCTTAATTCGTTCGAACAGTCGGCGCCCGAAGCGTCCACACCGCCGATCATGGCGTTATTGATTCCGAAATTGATCTGATGCGATTCCATGGAACTTTCGGAGGAAACGAAGGTCTGGGTACCCCACCGGCCTATGAGTTCGGCGAGCATGTCCGAAGCTTCTTCCAGGGTGATTGCGCCGCTTGAGATATCCCGGATGAAGTAGGGATACAGATATCGGTCGCCGCGCCCCCACTGCGGATTGTTGTGCATCGGGTGCTCGTAGTTCTTGCACACGCCGACGATGGCCATCGACTGAAGGGCTTCATGGAAAGTCCTGGCGGGAT
This sequence comes from uncultured Acidobacteriota bacterium, assembly GCA_964586015.1. Classification (GTDB taxonomy): domain Bacteria; phylum Acidobacteriota; class UBA6911; order UBA6911; family UBA6911; genus UBA6911. The sequence continues at coordinate 31,055 of CAZPHK010000015.1, forward strand.
TTTCGGGCACATGGTCGCAGGCGTCCGCAATCCGCATCAATTCCGACTTGCGCTCCGGTCTCGTTTCGTCCTTCGCCATTTTCCTCGCGAGGGCGGCGTATCTGCGTGCATGGCTGATGGCTGCTTCACAGGCGATTATCGAGGATTTCCAGAAGTAAAGCCTGTCGATATCGCTTTCCCGGTTCTCAATGAACGCATCGATATGGTCCCGGGCCTCCCGGATGAAGCTTTTGAGGCCTTTGCCCAGGATTTTTTCCCACATCAGTACGGACGTTACCTGCCCGAAAATGCCGGTGTCCAGAGTCGGATCCTTCAGCTTTGCCGCTTCCACATCCCGAATCCAGTTTCCGTCGACCGCCTCCCACGCCTTGTAGGTCATTTCGGGCGCCGTCTTTCCCCGGAATTGCCGGGCGCTGGTGCGGAGTATTGCAATGCTTTCGGGATCCATTCCGACATTCGCATCCATCGTGATTTTCAGCTTGTCGGAATCTCCCCATATGCCCGGGATGTAGTCGCCGCAGACGTCGATGGACGTCATGCATCCGATAACGGCGGGCGTGAGCCGGCCCACGATCATGTCGTAGTCCTGAATGCGGATTTGGATATTCTCGACTACCTTCTTAAAAAGAAGGGCGCGCCGCAGCTGAATGTCCTCCCCTTCGGTTTCCCGCCAGGATTCGACGGTCCACCTTTCCCTTTCGGCAAAGAGCTTCCATCCGGCTTCTTTCAGATCCCGCTTCCATTCCAGGACGTGCCCGCCGAGTTTGAGATTATCGATCCGATCCAGCAGTTGCGTGTTTATGTCAACCATTTAAAACTCCAATATGCGTTTACCGCGAGATTGTGCAGCGTATACCGCGCTCCAGATAGGCTGCTTTTACCGATTCCACTCTTTCGTCCCCCGCGGCGCCGGTCCCGTTCATGGGATATTTCATATCGAGCGCCCTGTATTTGCTCCAGCCCATTCGATGATAGGGCATTAACTCCAGACATATGTCCCCTTTGCCGAGTCCCGAAAGAAATGCGGCCGTTGCCTCAATATTCCCGGCTGTATCGTTTATCCCCGGGATCAAAGGCTGACGGAACAGGATGTCGACACCCTGATCCAGGAGAAAAGCTGCATTGCCGAGGATGGTACCGTTGGGTTGCCCGGTGTACCTTTCATGGAGTTTCGATTCCATATGCTTCAAGTCGTACAGAAAATGATCCGTAACGGGGATCACATCGAGCAGAGCCTGCCGGCCGGCCAGCCCGCATGTTTCGATGCAGGTGTCGATCCCCTCCCCCCTGCACAGCTCAAACAGATCCCGTACAAATCGGGCCCAAAGCAGCGGCTCCCCTCCTGAGGCCGTAACGCCGCCGCCCGAACTGTCATAAAACATCTTGTCCCGCCGGACGGCATCCCAGACGTCGGAAACCGTCTTCGCTTCGCCGTAACGCAAGAGAGCGCCATAACCGCAATGGTCCACGCAATCCCCGCAGGAGTTGCACCGGGAATAGTCGATCCGGTGGACTCCTTCCCCGGGCCGGATCGCCTCATTGGGGCAGATTTCAAGACATTGGCCGCAACCCTTGCACAGCGTCTCAATGAAGCCGATCTGCGGCTCTGCAGACAGACATTCAGGATTCGCGCACCATCGGCAGGAAAGCGGGCATCCCTTGAAAAATACGACGGTCCGTATTCCCGGCCCATCATGGATGGAAAAGCCCTGAATATTGGTAATGACTGCGCTTTGCGTTGTAACGGTTTCCCCGGTGCGCATTATGACACCATTTCACAGGTTTTTATGTCGGCGGCTCGCTTTCAAATTTATCCTGCCTCAGCATGGCGATCTGAAATACCGGCCTGTCGATCTTTCTGAAACAGAGTCCGCCATGTTCGACCCCGGCAGGCACGTGGACAAAGCACGTTTTGGTAATCGTCGTCTTTTTGCCGTCAATGACGAGATCGATTTCCGCTCCAAGATCGGTCGGATCTTCCATATTGCTGCCTACGAATCCGAGCACTTCGTCGTGATCGTGACGGTGAACCGGGTGGACCGTCGGCACCGATCCCGTCACCCATACCGCTTCCACGTAAAAGGATCCCGGTACGATACGGTCGTCCATGTAGATGATTCTGTTAATGGGATCAGGGGCTTCCGTCTTCTTTTCGGCGGCGGCGTCCCCTTCGAAATCGTGGACGCCCGGAGGCAGTTGAACATTGGTGCAGAACACCGCTTCGGGTTTATCTTTTGTATCTGACATCAGCGACTCCTGTTAAATAACATAGTGTAAGCATACCGCACATTATTCGGCATTTCCCATAAAGTTTCGCATATCATAGTGTAACCTTGTAACCATGAATATACAGGGAGCGCAATAATGCCGGCGGTCACTGGAGCCACGGGGGAAGTGGGAGGCAGAGTGGCCCGACGTCTGGCCGAACTTGGGGTTGCCCAGCGCTTAATCGTAAGGGACCCGTCCCGATCCCCTCATCTGCCCGGCACCGAGATTGTTCATGCGTCTTCTTATGGAGATGCCGCCTCGATGCGCAGGGCCCTTGATGGCATGGATATATTGTTTCTGGTCTCAGCCCGCGACAGGTTCGGCGTCGCGCATATCAGCGCGAAAAACCGTGTAACTCCCCCTCCCTACAACCGTTTGCAGGAGCAGACCACCGCCGTGGATGCGGCGGTGAACGCCGGAGTGCGGCATATCATTTACCTTTCGGTTCTCAATGCCGCCTCGAACGCCACCTTTATCCTGGCCCACGACCATTTTCATACCGAAGAATACATTCGGGCCGCCGGAGTGCCGTTCACTTTCCTGCGGGCAAATCTCTATACCGACAATGTGCCCCAAAACGTTTCGGAGAATGACGTCATCCGCGCCCCGGCAGGCGAAGGACGCATAAGCTGGGTGACCCGGGACGATATTGCCGACGTGGCGGTCGCCGTAATTACCGGAACCGGGCATGAGGGACGCACATACGACGTAACGGGCCCGGAAGCTCTGACAATGGCGGAGACCGCGGAACAGCTTTCCACTGTCCTGGGACGAAAGATCGACTACCAGGCTCAGACGGCCCAAGAGGCCCGGAGCACCCGTTCGACCAGCCGGCTGGAAAAATTTGAAGCCGAACGCCGGATGTTGACCGGAAAAGGCCTGGATGATTACGAGGTGGAGGTTTTTGTCACTCATTTCCTGCAAATTGCCGCCGGCGAATCGGCCACCGTCAGCGACACGGTCCCGAATCTGACCGGACATCCGGCCCAATCGCTTATGGAATACCTCCAGCGACACCCGGAAAGCTACCGCCACCTTCTGTAAGAATGACCGTTCGTTTTTCAAAAAAAGGTGAATATCCGGAAAATTCGGCGAAACTTTCTTCCATCATCTGTGTTAAAGGGAAAAAGAATTAATCGAAGTCTGAGTCGAAAACGGCACTCAATCGGAGGAAAACATGAAATCATGGTTTCACCATTCTAAATCTGCAGGCCTTATTTTTGTAGTACTGGCCGCACTGGCTCTGGGAATTGCCGGATGCGCTTCCGGCGGATCTTCTTCAACGGGCTCCACTTATACAAGCGCCGTCGATGAAGGGGACGTCGTCGTCAGTCTGACCGATGCGGTCGGCGACTTTTCCAGCTACACCGTGGATGTGCTGTCCCTGAACCTGACAAAAGCAAATGGAGCGGAAGTGGCCACCCTTCCCCTTTCTACACGGATCGATTTCGCCCAATACACTGAAATGACGGAGTTTCTCACGGCCGCGACCGTCCCTACAGGAACCTACGTGGCGGCTACCATGACTCTCGATTACCGGAATGCGGAGATCTGGGTGGAAAACAGCGGCGGTGACAATGTTCAGGTCACCGACATTATTGATGAAGACGGCGATCCCGTTACGACCCTGGAAGTCACGGTCCAGTTGGAAGACAGGAACCGGCTTGTCATCGCCCCGGGGATTCCGGCACATCTCATGATCGACTTTGATCTGCAGGCATCCAACCAGGTAAATTTCGACGATCCCGCATCTGTTGCCCTTACAGTGGATCCATTCCTGGTCGCCGATGTCGACCGCACGTATCCGGACAAAATCCATCGCATCCGGGGCCTGCTTGACGATGTAAACTTAAGTGAAAGCTACTTTTCAGTAATACTTCGGCCCTTTTATTGCGCGCTCAACGACAGCCACAGGCTCTTCGGGATCCGCGATGTGATGACCGACGACGATACGGTCTTTCACATCGACGGCGACACATACGAAGGCGGGGACGGTTTGGCGGCGTTGGACGGACTCAGTTATCTGGAGCCTGTTGTGGCGCTGGGCAGTCTGAAATTCCATCCGCTCCGGTTCGAAGCCTGGGAAGTCTATGCCGGCACCAGCGTACCGGGCGCCGGTCTCGATGCCGTAAGCGGATGGGTTACCCGAAGAACCGGCGACACTTTGACCGTAAAAGGGGCGAGCCTGATCCGGTCCGGCAGTACCTTTGTTTTCAACGATGAAGTCACGGTACAGGTCGCGGAATCGACTGTCGTTACCCGTCAGGTCAGCAGTACCACCTACTCGAAGGACGATATTTCCATCGGCCAGCACATCACGGCGTTCGGCACCCTGACCGGCACGGGTCCCGAAAACCTCGAAATGGACGCCACGGAAGGAATGGTCCGAATGATGTTGACGACTGTCCGGGGCACCGTCGTCTCCGTGGACGAGGAAGATCCGGACGTGCAGCTTACGTTGGACCTGCAGTCCATCGGCAAATTCAGGGTCGGGAATTTTGATTTCGCCGGCACGGGCCCAGCGCCCGAGTACGACGCCGACCCGGCCAACTATGAAATTTTCACCGGCACACTGAACCTGTCGGAAGTCGCGACAGACACTCCGGTCAAGCTCAAAGGATTTGCCGAACCGTTCGGCATGGCGCCGCCCGATTTTGCCGCCTTTACCCTCACCGATGTAGCCGATCTGAAAGCGTTTATCAGGATCAACTGGTTTCCACCGACCTATTCGCCATTTACCGATCTGTCCGGTGAAGGCCTGGCGGTAAATCTTGAAGGGACCGGTTTGCTGCACTACCTGGTAAGGGGCAGTGTCGTGACCGACCTCTTCGATCTCGCGGAAGCACCCATGATCGCTCCGGACGAGGATGGTCGGGGGCTGTATATCCTCAAGTACAATAGAGTGACTGAAATTCACACCACTTTTGAAAACTTCGTATCCCGGATTGAAGAATTACTGGAAGAGGGTTATGCGGCGAGGAAGGTGAGTGCCCGGGGATATTTCGATGATTCTGAAATTGTCCTTAAAGCCGATGTGATCGAAATCCAGCTTTCGATGCTTCCGTAATACCAAAGATAAAAATTGGCACAGTGAAGCCCGTCTCCTGCTGCAAAACATGAGACGGGCTTCTTTTCTTCATATGTTTCAGGAACAGCGATGCGGGCGGGTTTGTCCAAATTAACGTTTTTGTTTTAGGTCCGAAGGATCAGGCTTCGCTAAAGCTACGCCCGACAAGCCGGCATTTAATAGGCCCGGCCTTTCAGGCCTGACGATCACTTGTCCTACCAGGGCTAACCTGATAAAGATATCAAACTGATTTTATCGCCGGATTCTGCGACGGCGAGAATTCCTTCAAAAAGCCGTCCACCGTTCTGATAAATCTTCTGGGGTCGTGAAGAAGCAGGTCCTCATGTTCCGCCCCCGGGAAAAACACGAGTCGTTTGGGCTCGGGAATGCTCCGAAACAGTTTCTCGACTTCCTCCGTTTTCAGCACCTTTTCGGAATCACCCGCCAGCATGAGGACCGGGCAGTGGATCGACTCCAGCGCTTTTGTTGGATTCAGATCCTCCAGCGGCAACTGGAAAACATGCTTTCCCATAAATTCCATGGGACGCGCGACAAAAGGCACCAGAGGAACCGGAACGCGCGTTCCCAAACGGTTTTCCAGCGCCTGGTTGATATTGTCATAGCACGATTCAAGAATGACCCAGTCCGGATTTATCGACTCATACGCCACCGCATAGGCCGCGGCCGCGGCTCCCATGGAAACGCCGTCGATGCCGATCTCCACCGGCTGTCTCCTGTGGATAAGCCGGATGAAATCTATAGCCGCTTTTACATCCTTGCGCTCGTTGAAGCCGTACGAAATCCGGGTAGACTCGCTGCCGCCATGTCCCCGGAAATGAAGCATCAGCACGTGGTATCCGCGCCTTATATAAAAGCGCCGACGGCTGTGCAGCACCTCCCGGTCCGATCGATATCCATGAAGCAGCAGCACCCAGCGTCTGAGGGTTGTCTTGCGGGACCACTGCGCCCACGCATGCAGCCGGACGCCGTCGGAGGTCTTCAGCGATATCGGCACCAGTTTTCCGAAAGTGACATGATCGATGCAATCGTAATCCTTTTTGGAACCGGGCCGCACCATGACCCATGCCGCGATCAAACTGCCCAATGCATATGCACCAAGGAAAATACCGGATGCATAAAGGAAAATTTTACCCGCTTTCTTGGCCATGGACAGCGACTTCATGCCGTAATTTTAATGCTTATCCGGCATTGCAAACAAGCTTTCTAATGTTTCCGGATTAGAAAAAACACAGGTCAGTGCCCTTCGTAAAGCCGTTCCACTTCCCTGCTGAATTTTTCAAGCAGCTGCTTCCGCCGCAGTTTCAGGGTGCTGGTAATTAACCCATCCTGCGCTTTCCAGGGGAAAAGGGAAGCGTGAACCCGCCTGATCCGAGCGTATCCCGGGAAGCGGGTGATCATTCGGGCAATCTCCTCCAGGAGCATGTTTTCCACATCCTCGCCGGAAAGAAGTTCATGCCCGTCTGAAGGAATACCACGCCTCCCCGCCAGCTTTTCCCACCGACGGCGATTGAGCACAACCAGGGCGGCCAGATACGGCCTGCCTTCGCCCACTACCATTACCTGCTCGAATAAAGGATTCACCGCTATGGCCAGTTCCAGGTCTTCCGGAGGAACCTTTTCGCCGTTGGACAGAACGATGATTTCCTTTTTCCGGCCGACAATGGCAAGATGACCGTTTTTATCCATCCGGGCAACGTCGCCGGTATGCAGGAATCCCCCGTCATCGACAACGGCATCCGTAGCATCCCCATCCCTCCAGTATCCCATCATAACGTTCGGGCCCCTGACCAGTAACTCGCCGTCTGCGGAAATCGCGGACTTGAGCCCCTGAACAGGCCGCCCCACAGTGGACGGATCGTTGTCTTCCGTGGTGTTGACCGAAATCACCGGGCTTGTTTCAGTCATTCCGTATCCCTGCAGAAGGTTCAGTCCCAATCCGATAAAAAGCCGCGCAATGGAGAATGAAAGCGGAGCCCCGCCGCTGATCGACAGGCGCAGCCGGCCGCCGAGGAGGCGCATCAGACGCTTTGCTATAATCCTGTTCAAAAGCGGCCAAATCAGTAAAAGCGGGCTCCATTGTGCACGTCCCTGGAGATGGAGAAAACGCCGCCAGCCCGTATGGACCGTGAGACGGAAAACCCGGCGGACCAGTGCCGGTTTCTTCTCAAGGCCGTCGACTATTTTACGGTGGATTCGTTCGTATATTCGCGGCACGGAAATCAGAACCGTCGGCCGGACCTCCAGAAGGTCCTCAGCCAGCTTGTCGATCGACCGGACATACGCAACGCGGGCGCCTGCCATCATAGGAATATAATATCCGACCGTTCGCTCGAACGTGTGGGAGAGAGGCAGGAACGATAAAAACAGATCGCTCCTGTAAATGGACTCGCCTTCGAGGCAGGCATAGGCATTCCTCAGTATGTTTGAATGCGACAGCATCACTCCCTTCGGGTTGCCCGTAGTGCCCGAAGTGTAAACGATCGTCGCCAGGTCCGTCGGTTCCAGGCGGCTTAAAACATATCCCTTGCCCTTCTCAGGAAGCCACGATGAAAGGTCCGAAATATAAGGAGTGCGCCTTCCGACGGTTCCCGGACGGCCAGGATCGTCCGGCATGCCGTCGTCTGCCCGGGACGCAGTCTCGGTAGGCTTACTCTCCTGCTCTCTGTCGTATGCGACAGGGTGCGGGAGGCTTTCCCGGTTCAGTGCAACCACTCTTTCAATTTCCGGCAATCGCGCCCCGGATTCCTCGAGGCGGAGCCATTGTGCCGCGTTCTCCACCAGGACGAACCGGGCACCGGTTTGTTTCAGGATATAGATGATGTTTTCTACCCTGTCGTCGGCGAACACAGGAACCGTCACGAGCCCGAGGCCGAGAGACGCCAGATCGAAGAGAACCCATTCCACGCAATTTCTCGCTATGACGGCCACACGGTCGCCGGGCAGCAGGCCGTCGCGCTCGAATGCAGCCTGCCAGCGGGCCGCGAGTATGGAAACTTCCTGCCAGGTGACGGTTTCAAATTCCTGCTTTTCTTCGTTATAGCGTTGATAGGCACCGGCACGGGGGGTTCGCCGGACCCGTTCACGAAACAGGCCTGCGATTGTCGCGGCGGTGACAGGATCAATGATGTCGGGTGTTTGTGGCATGCGATATCCAGTTTTTCAATTCAAATTACTCCGGTGCACTCTTACTAAGGCGCGGAACCGTCACTTGCCTCCTGCGCCCTGAAGTCGCCCCACCCGGCATCGGGAGCAAAACGTCTGCCGTACTTTGATTCAAGACTTTTGAGCCGGCCGAGTACGGAATCGACGCCCAGGGTCCGGACACAGTGGAGCGGGCCGCCGCGGAAGGGAGCAAACCCGATACCGAAGATCGCGCCCGCGTCCAGCAGATCGGCGTCGGGCACGATCCTTTCCCTCCAGCACGCAACGGCTTCGTTCAGAAGCGGCATGATCAAACGGTCCTGTCGATCCTCATCCGGTATTCTCCCCCTTTTTCTTTTCGAAGCCGCATCCTTCTCTTTTTTGTGGTTATAAAAACCCCTGCCGCTCTTTTTCCCGAGCCTTCCCGCCTCGACAAGATTTTCAAGCCGGCCCGGGATCTCCACGTTGAAATGCCCGGACAGAATCCGTCCCACGGAGAGACAGATATCCAGCCCCACCGTATCGGCAAGCAGGATGGGCCCCATCGGCATGCCGAATTCTAGGGCGGCACGATCGATATCCGCGGCGGGAATCCCTTCCTGCTCCATGCGGACCGCTTCCAGAAGGTAGGGCATAAGAATACGGTTTATCAGAAAGCCGGGAGAGCTTTTAACAGTGATCGGCAGGCGGCCGATCGAGGAAACAAAGCGGACTGCATCCTGGTACCTGTTACTGTCCACCGCCTCGCTCCGCACTACTTCCACCAGCTGCATCTTCGCAACGGGATTGAAAAAATGAAGCCCCACAAACCTTTCCGGATGCCGCAGGGACTCGGCCAGCGCTTCCAGGGGAATGCTCGAAGTATTGGTCGCCAGCAGGGCGTCTTTGCGCATCCTCGATTCGACCTTCCGGTACAAATCCCGTTTTGCCGATGCATCTTCGAAAATAGCCTCGATAACAACATCGGCCCGTGCAATGCCGTCGCCCTTCAGGTCGGGAATTAAGCGGTCCAGCGCGTGTTGTGCACGGCGCCGGTCCCTGAGCTTTTTGTCGAAAAGAACGGCGGCGCGTTGGTAGGCGGCGGCGAGCCGCTGCTGCTCGACATCCTGGACGGTCACTCGAAGTCCCCGCAGGGCGCACCAGGAGGCTATGTCCCCACCCATGATTCCTCCCCCGACGACGTGAACCGAGCGGGGGACAAAATCCCCCTGCCGCCCCTGTTTCCGGATCCGTTCCTGGAGGGAAAAGACGCGCACCAGGTTCCGCGACGTCTCGCCGGTGACAAGTCCGGCGACGGACCGGGACTCCTCCCGATACATAACGGCCGGGCTGCCGCCGTGCCGTTTCCACAAATCGATAAGGGCGAAGGGTGCCGGGTAGTGCTTCTTTTCCGCGCGCCCGGCGACCATTCGTCGGAGAATCCAGGACAGGAACAACCGCGGGAACCGCAATCTGAAAAGAGCGTTCAGGAAACCTTCTTTTCTTTTTGAAGGCGGATGGGACATTGCCGTCAGCACGGCATTTTTCCACTGCCGTTCCGGTACGGCATAGTCCACCAGGCCGATTTTCTTCGCCTGGCGGGCGCCGATGCTTCTTCCACTCAGCATCAGGTCGAAAGCCCGGCGCGGACCGATCAGGCGGATCAGGCGAACCGTTCCCCCGAATCCGGGATGGATGCCCAGCTTCACTTCCGGCAGACCGAATCTGGCATCGGGAGAATCCACCGCAATCCTGCATCTGCATGCAAGGGCAAGTTCCAGGCCTCCTCCCAGGCAGAATCCGTGAATCAGACACAGGGTCGGGACGGGAAGCTGTTCAATCCGGTCGAATATCGTATGAACCCACTCGACCAGTTCCATCGCCTCCGAAGAATCGGCGATGGAGGAAAACTCCCGGATGTCGGCGCCCGCGATGAATCCGTTTTCCTTCCCCGAACAGAGCACCACTCCTTTGGGCTGCCGCCGTGGAATCTCGCGCACCAGCCGATCCAATTCTTCGAGGACTTCACGGGAGAGCGTGTTGACTTCCCCGTCCGCCCGGTCCAGGCTGAGCCAGAGGATGCCGTCGCTGTCCAGATTCGTTTTCCAGTGCCCGGCGTTGTTATGATCAGATATCATCCGGTCTCTCTCATTATCGTTCGATCAGCATGGCGCCGCCCTGTCCTCCGCCGATGCAGAGGCTGGCCATTCCACGCTTCGCCTTGTTGCGGGCCATTACACTGAGCAGATGAAGAACAATACGAACACCGGTTGCACCCACCGGATGTCCGATCGCCAGGGCGCCCCCGTCAACATTGAGCCTGTCGGGGTCGATGGCGGCCCAGGGACTGTCCATGCCCAGCTCGCGGCTGCAATATTCCGGGACCGACCAGGCCTTCAGGCAGGCGAGCACCTGGGCGGCGAATGCTTCGTTGATCTCCCAGTAGTCGATGTCTTCAGCCGCAAATCCCTGCTGTTTCAGGATTCTTGTCATGGCGGGCACCGGACCCAGCCCCATCTTCTCCGGTGGCACGCCCACCCAGGAACAGTCCACAATCCTGCCTGCAACGGGCAAACAATATCTTGCAACCGCATCATCGCTCGCCAGGATCATCCAGGCCGCGCCATCCGTGATTTGTGCGCTGTTGCCCGCCGTAATCAGCCCGAAGGGCCGGTCGAAAACAGGCTTCAGGCGTGAAAGTTCGGAAACATTTGTATTGCGCCGGAGTCCTTCATCATGATCCAGCCAGGTTCCGTCCTTTTTATATATCGTTATGATTTCGGGAAGCCGTCCTTCATCCTGGGCGCGGGCAAGCCTGCGGTGGCTTTCCACGGCATAGGCATCCATGCTTTCACGGCTTATCCGGAAAAGATCGGCCAGGTTTTCAGCCGTCTGCCCCATGGAGAGCCCGACGACAGGATCGGTCAGGCCGTGAAGAAGACCGATCACCGGGCGGAAATGAGCCGGCCGCAGCTTTGCCAGCAGGGCAATCTTTTTCCAGGTGTTCCGGGTGCGGCTCCATTCGGCAAGTTTGCCCACCATGGCGTCGTTTAAAAGAACCGGGGCATGGCTCATTGCCTCAGTGCCGCCGGCAAGCACCAGGTTGGAACGGCCTCCAGCTATATTGCAGGCAGCGGCATCGATGGCCTGCATGCCGGAGGCGCAGTTGCGCTGCACCGTCCAGGCAGGCACATGTTTTCCGCACCCGAGGCGCAGGGATACAACTCTCGCGATGTTGGACTCGTCCGGTGTGGGAATGACACAGCCGAGCACGACCTCGTCGATTTCATCGGGATTGAATGGCTGCCGCAGCAGCAATGCCCTGCCGGCAGCCACGGCCAGATCCGAAGCTTTGAAGGGCCCCGGGGTACCCCTTGCTTTCAGAAACGGGGTGCGGCAACCGTCTATAATGTAGACCGGCCGGCCCGATCGGAATGTTTCCGCTTGCACCATATGAATCCCTTACTGTTTATTGTGCCGCACCCGACGCTGCAAAGGAAGCAGGGTTCTACCCTGCATTTCCCGTGGAGCAGCCCATTTCAGATCTAGTCCTTACAGTTTCGTAAAATCGTCGACCTGAATGACGTCCCTGCGGGCGACATCCGCCGACCGGAGTATATCGGCTTCCTCCCCGGTTATGATTCCCTTGAGCACTCCCTTTTCCGCGTAGGAACCGCCGTCCTGCTTTTCAATCAGGCCGCTCCGGACCGCATCCCGCAGCTTTTTCTCCACTGCCTCGGCCGCCGTTACTTTATTCAAAGCATCTTCCAGCCGGTACAGAGGATCGGACGGATCAGACGGCACAAAAGCCCCTTCCGTCAAGCGGTCCCTCAGTACAGACGGTTCCATCGGTATCCTGGCTATCCGGCTGCCGAGGCGATCACCGGGATGGGGGAAATGGGAGCCGAGGGGAAAGACCGCCAGGCGGAGCAGCCATGCAGCCGGGCGATTGGGCAGGTTGTAAAACAGCTCCCTGTAACTCTCCTGGATTCTGTGCAGGCTTTCTTCAACCCCCCACTGCAGAAGCGGCAATTCGTCCTCAGGCGACCGGCGGTCTTCGAACTGTTTGATAAGGGCGGAGACAAGATAAAGATGCATCAGAATATCCGCGAGCCGGGCCGATATCCGTTCCCGCCTTTTCAGTTCGCCTCCAAGGGTCAACAGGACAACATCCGTTGTCAGGGCGAATGCCGCCGAAAGTCTCCGGACGGCCCGGCAATAGCGGCGGGACGACCGCGCCGGCGTCTTTGCCGGACGACCGCCGGTAAGACCGAAAATGAAAGTATGCAGTGCGTTTCGAAGAACAAAAGAAATATGATTTCTCAGGAGCCGGTCGAAATTCTTCAGGCCCCGGCCGGCATCAGGATCCGCGACCGCCTGCATTTCCTGCAGAAGATAGGGATGGCACCGGATCGCTCCCTGCCCGAAAATAATCATGGAGCGCGTCAGAATGTTGGCCCCCTCTACCGTGATTCCAATCGGCGCGGCCGCGTAAATGCGGCCGAGCATATTCCGGGGTCCCAGGCAGATCCCGCTGCCGCCCAGTATATCCATGCCGTCGCTCACGGCCTTCCGCATCTGTTCCGTGCAGTAATACTTGATTACTGCGGAAACCACCGACGGCCGCTCTCCAAGGTCCACGGCGCTGCAGGTCAGGGTGCGCGCCGCATCCATCCGGTAGATGTTGGCCGTTATCCGCGCCAGTACTTCCCCGATCCCTTCAAAGCGTCCGATAGGAATGCGGAACTGCCGGCGCACCCCGGCGTAGGCTCCGACGACGCGCAGCAGGAATTTTCCGACTCCTGTGCTGAGGGCGGGCATGGAAACGGACCGGCCGGCCGCGAGACTCTCCATGAGCATCTGCCATCCCCGGCCGATCCCGTCCCGGCCGCCGACGATCCATTCGAGAGGAATAAATACGTCTTTTCCTCTGTTGGGACCGTTCTGAAAAGGAATGCCCAGGGGATTATGGCGATTGCCTATGGTGATGCCGGGGGTATCGGTCGGGATCAGGGCCATTGTGATTCCCGGCTCCTCTTCGCTTCCCATAATATGTTCGGGATCCCGAAGACGGAAAGCCAGACCGAGCAGAGTGGCGACGGGGCCCAGTGTAATGTAGCGCTTTTCCCAGTTGAGCCGGAGCCCGATGATTTCCTCCCCTTTGAAATTTCCGCGGCAGACAATGCCCGTGTCCGGCATGGAAGCCGCGTCGCTTCCCGCTTCCGGTCCCGTCAGGGCAAGACAAGGGATTTCCTCTCCCCTGGCTAACCGGGGTAGGTAGTGTTTTTTCTGCTCTTCGGTTCCGTAATGGAGCAGCAGTTCCGCGGGGCCGAGGGAATTGGGAACCATCACGGTCACGGCGGCCGGTATGCTGCGGCTTGCAACTTTC
>CAZPHK010000016.1:0-27440 GCA_964586015.1 uncultured Acidobacteriota bacterium
CGATCGTCTCGGGAGTCAAATCCGACAGTGCAGGGTAGGACGTTTCCTGGATTGCACTCAGTTTATAGGCCTCTCGAGTAAACTCTATGTTGTTCTTGAGATACGGACTCTCGAGGGCCAGTTCGTTCGGCTGCACTATGAACCTCTGAAAGAGGGGCGGCAGCAGCAGGACCGCGATGAAGTACAGGGCCATATAGGTTAGAAATCCTACAGTGATCGCTTTGAATCCAGGCCGGAAGAAATTGAGCACACATTCCTCGAACCGGTTCCTAAACTAATCGAACTACCAGAACAGAACATGGCGCGGCGCGCACGACGGCTTCTGCTACGCTGCCGAGGGCAATGCGGCTCACCTCCGTCCTGCCCCGGGTGCCAACCACGAGCAGTTCCGCAGGCAATTCCAACGCCGCGCTCAATATTGTCGGCGCCGCCGGTCCGTCGCGGAGCAGGCCGCCCCCTTTGGCCTTGAAGCGATGCACGCTTTCATCGAGGCTTTGCTGCCAGATTGTTCGCATTTGGCCGCTGAGATCTGTTGGAGGCAGGCCGTAGTTTCCGAAATCCCCATAAAAGGGACTCATCACTTGGAACAGATCGACGGCATGAATGATGGCAAGGTCGGCCTTGCGACGCCGTGCTTCAGCTGCGCCCGCTTCAACGGCAGGGAGCGCCGGGTCGGAAAAGTCGGTCGCTGCCAGTATCTTTCCCGCGGGCGATGGCCTTGCCACAAGCACCGGGCAATGCACATAGCGAATGACGTGCTCCGCGGAGCCGCCCAGAAAGTGCCGTCCCTCTTGATCAATCTTTCCGCCGACGACCACGGCACCTGCCCCGATGTTATCGGCAGCCCGGAGTATTCCCGCGTGCACCGTTCCCTGTTCAATCTCGATCTCTATTTTGGTCGGCTCCTGAGCCGTCACCGTTCGAATGCGCTCCAGAAGAGCATCGCGAACCGAAGTTTCCAGCTCATAGGAATTTAGTGCGTCATCAAGATGCAGCTGGGGAAACAGTGGCCGCACGGCAAAAATTTCAGGAAGGACATGACAGACAACGAGCTTGACCTTATAAAAACGCGCGAGGGCTTCTGCCTGACGAAGAACTTCATCGGATCCTTTATCGAGATCCATTGCAGCAAGAACCGGACCTTTGATCTGAAACATGATTCTCCCTTCTTTTTGGATAATGCGGGTTAACTCTCACATGTTCTATACCTTCCGGATAGGGGGGCTCCCAGACACAAGATACCATCGGGCAACATGCATTTCTATTCAATAGTGATCCTGTGTGTAGTCCGGAAAGGCATCGAGTCATCCAACGACACCAAGGCGATTCCGTCAACCTCAAACAAAACTTGAATCCTGCGGACCTGCACGAATGCCTGAGTTCTTTGGTGCCATGGCTTAACATAAGCTCCCCGGGCAAGGATCCATTGAATCTCGTCGAGCTTTATACTGAGGTTGTCGTTCAAAACCTGCGCGCGTTTGATTTTTGCAATCAAATCGTTTTCCAGGGTTTTTCTGTTCATTTGTCGTACCCGTCATATTGATGCTTTCAGCCACATCCCGTGGAATATATACAGCAACAAGCGTGCCAGGTCGGTTTTGAATCGGAGATCCTATGAAAAGCCTTTTTCCCAAGGCTTTTGTCAGCCCACCGTATAATTCAAAGTTGAGTAAGGATCCCCGGAGATGAATATTAATCTGCGATGAGGGTTGAGTTAATTTTAAGAGGACCCGCATCGGGACAACTCAACACTTCCTTCGGAAGGTATGGCTGTGATCAAAAAGAACTGCACGGCATTCCTGTCCCATTCGTTCTGCTCAGGAGTCGCTATGTTTGGATTGTTCAAGAAAAATCAGACGTTACACAATTTTCTGTCTGAATATAACCATGGTTTTATAAGTGAATCGGAAAGCGGATAAAACGCGCAACGTCCTGATGCATTCTCTTATTTGTTCGGGAAGCGGAACATGCGGGAGGAAGGAGCATGCACCAACACGGCGATGTGGAGCAACAATATCCGGAACAGCCTCGGGGCCGGGTTCGGCATTTTAAGCCTTACCTTAAACAGGCATTCTTCCTTTTCCTTACCGCCGATCAAACCTCATGCCGTTGACAATTAACTTGCCCGACCTCACCATCGGAAACCGAAAAATATCCAATTAAACCGGGACAGCGACTGTTTGAAGCAAATTACAAATATAGTATTACATCATTTATATACCCGAACTCTAAATTCGCCGCTTTATGCTTCCGGCTACCCGCTTCGCAGCCTTGCCGTCCCCTTTATAGGTTGGATACTGCGGCCGCCTGCAATCCTGATTTTTTGCCGCTTATCGTATCAAAACAGCCCGGGCGAACGTATTTAACTGTACGGGAGCGGAAACAAATCTGCGGATATGTCCATGCCCCGAAGCGGTAAGAGACGGCAAGGATATGGATCGCCCGTCGATCCTCGAATCGAATAACCGATTGCCAATAGTATGCGATGGAGTTATTCTGAAATATAGACAATCGATCGCTCGATCATGGTTCGGAGATGGAAGGATGGCTTGTATAACCGATTTATTTGCGCCCCCTTAAAGCTTCCGCTTCAGCGGCCCGCAATACCACGGCCCGGCAATGCCTCAAAAACCGGACGGTGCGGGACTGCTCCGCAAATTACGATCTTTAAATGAAGCATGCCGGAACCTGATGGCCCTTCGAGATTCTCTCAAATTCGAAACGCCCCGATTTCACGAGGGCCCGTAAGCAGATCCGGCGTGTCGTGGAATCAATGAATCATTGATTCCACAGAAAACTGCGGGCGGATCCCCCTTTTAAATAAATGTTTCATCCATGGAGGCGATACGTATTTCGTCGGAAGAACGTCGCCATAGATTGTCTTCACGCTGGAATCTGCGGCTCGCGGGGCGGACGGGCAAAGAGGAATGCGTTTTCGGTAAAGGAATTATAAAAATGCGTCGGAGAACTTTTCTGAAAAACCTGGGGATCATCGGAGGATCCTCCCTGTCTCTCGGCACGATCCGGGCGGCGGAACTGGCGCCCGGCAGGCAGAACGTGGGAGTGCTGGTGGATTCAACGCGATGCATCGGATGCAGAATGTGCGAAAAGTCCTGTGCAAAGGCCCATGGACTTCCGGAACCCGAATTTGATCCCAAAACAGGATACGGCCAAACGAGACTGACCACCACGACCCAGTGGACCGCGGTCAATCGATACGAGACGGACGCGGGAAGATTCCACGTTAAACGGCAGTGCATGCATTGCTCGCAACCCGCGTGCGTCGCCGCCTGCCCGACGAATGCCATGTACAAAACAAGCGAAGGCCCGGTCATCTGGCGCGAGGAAAAGTGCATGGGCTGCCGCTATTGCATGGTTTCGTGCCCGTTCGACATTCCGAAATTTGAATACGACAAGGCCGTCCCCAGGATACGGAAATGCATCCTCTGCTGGGACAGGCTCCAGAAGGAAGAGCTGCCGGCGTGCGTAAAAACCTGCCCGGGGAAGGCGCTTCTTTTCGGCGACAGAAACGACCTCATAGAAACGGCCAGGATGCGGATCTACGCCGATCCGGACAAGTACTATCATCGAATCTACGGGGAATACGAGGCCGGCGGGACCTCATGGCTTTACATATCGGCGGTGCCTTTCGAGCAGATCGGCTTCAGGACCGACGTGGGAACGACGGCCTATCCGGAATACACGAAACAATTTCTGTACAGCGTGCCCGTAGTGCTGCTGTTGTGGCCCGCCATGCTCCTGGCTCTGAACAAGGCCACGGAAAAAGAAAAGGAATAGACGAATGGAAGCGGAGTGCGGCACGGCCGAAGCGCTGCCCGAAACGACGGAGGAAGCCGTGAAAACGGTTGGAACCGTTTCGAACAAAGAAACGCCGAAGGGAAAATGGCTGACCCCTTTCAATATGATTTCCATTCCGGTCATCCTCCTGGGCGCCGTCCTGATCGTAATCCGGTTTGCCGGGGGCCTGGGATCGGTTACGAACCTGTCCCAGGATTTTCCGTGGGGACTCTGGATCGGCTTAGACGTCAACACGGGGGTCGCGTTCGCCGGAGGCGCGTACGTTCTGACCTTCATGGTCTATATCCTGAGAATTCAGAAATACAAAAGCCTTGTCCGCGTAACCGTCCTCAACGGTTTTCTGGCGTACGTATTCTACGCAGGCGCCCTGCTTCTGGACCTCGGCCGCCCGTGGCACGCCATAAACCCCATTATCGGCAACTCCTTCGGGGTGCACTCCATCCTCTTTCTTGTTGCGTGGCACTTCCTGCTCTACATGCTTGCGGAGCTGGTCGAATTCTCGCCCGCCATCGCCGAATGGCTCGGCTGGCGCAGGATCCGGAAACTTCTTCATGGAATGACGCTGGGAGCGGTCGTCTTCGGCATTACCCTGTCCACGCTGCACCAGGCGGGGCTCGGGGCCCTGTTCCTGATGGCCAAAGGGAAGATCCACCCGCTCTGGTACACGGAATATATTCCGATCCTGTTCTTCGTCTCCAGCATTTTCGCCGGCCTTTCGATGGTCATATTCGAGGCAACGATCAGCCACAGAGTCTTCCGCAACCTGATCGATCCCGAGCACCACGCTTCCCATCCCGGGATCCTGCACGGGCTGGCGAGAATCTGCGCCGGGACGATGTTCTTCTACCTGTTTCTCCAGGCCCTGCTGTTCATCCACGAACAGCGCTGGCAATACATCGACAGCCCGATGGGCTTGTGGTACCTGACCGAACTGATCGGCTTCGTGCTGGTACCGTGCCTACTTTTCATGCACGGACTGCGGGGAAAAAGCCGTGCGTCCATCCGCGTCGCCGCCGTCCTTACAATGATCGGTATCGTCCTGAATCGCCTCAATGTCTCGATTATTGCTTTTAAATGGTACGCCCCTGTGCGGTACGTTCCCTCCTGGATGGAAATTGAAATCACGCTGGCCATCATTTTCGCCGAAATCTGGATATTCCGCTGGATCGTCCGCCGGATGCCCGTACTGAGCAGGCCGCCGCAGTGGGCGATCGACCAGGACAGACGGGAGCACGAATTGCGGAACATTTAAGGAGGACTGTATATAGTGGGAACATCCGGTTATACAGATATTTTCGCGACAAAAGGGATGGAGTACGTCTTTATTCTTTTCTTTATTGTCGTGCTGGTCTTTTTCTGGCGATTCCTCAGCCGGGCGGAGGGGCCTGAACCTTCGAAAAATGCCGCCGGCAGTGCAGGCAAACAGCCCATTAAACGGTTCCGGCTCCTGAAGGATCTTTTCTATCACCAGGGACACGGTTGGGTCAAACCCGAATCGCAGGACACGGTCAGGATCGGAGTGGATGATTTCGTGCAGAAACTGATCGGCCGGGCAAGCTTCATCGACCTGCCCAGGGTCGGCGCATTTCTGAAGCAGGGAGAGAAGGGATGGAAAATGGGGGGTGAATCGATATCCCTGGACGTGCTGTCTCCCGTGGACGGAGAAGTGCTGGAGGTCAATGACCGGGCCTTGCGGGATCCTCAAACAGTCAATCGGGACCCGTACGGCAGCGGGTGGCTGTTGAAAGTCAGGGTGCCGAAAACGGCGGACAACACGGCCAATCTCCTGTCGGGAGAACCGGCTGAAGCATGGATGGAGAAAACCGTGGAGGCTTTCAGCCGGAGAATGCTGGATGATCCGGACCTTGCCGCGCGGATCCGGGAAACGGCCGGCATTGAAATTGCCGGAGCCGGGCCCGGAAAAAAGTGGAACGACCTCGTGCAGGAATTCCTTTCGTGCGAATGATGCCTGTGCCGCCTCGCCAGGAAATCCCGTGAGAAATGCGGGTTAAACATCCCTCTTTTGGAGCTTAGCTTTTCCGGTCTCCGTCAAACCGAAGGAAATAAAAAATGCGATGATCGTGCTGACGGCGCCCACCAGGAATATGGTTCTCAGTCCGTACATGTCCCCCAGGGATCCCAGGATGCGGGGTGCGATGGTCGTGCCGAAAAGCTCGCCGATCGCCATGCCGATGGCCGTGGTGGTTGCGGCGATCGCCGGAGGCACCGATTCCTGGCAGATAATCGCCACATAAAGAACCGATACGAACCCGCAGCATCCGATTACCAGCACGAAGGCGACTTTACCCGGAAGACCCTGGCTGATGTATATAATGAACATCGACAAGGAGATATAAAGCGTCAGTATTATGGCGGAAGGCTTCCGGCCGAGGCGATCCGTCATTATCGGAATGATCAGGGCCCAAGCGAGGCCGACAATGCCGGAGACCGAAGTCATGTATGTCGTCTGTTCCAGGTTCAGCCCGCCTTCATCCACCCAGTAGGTTGTTCCAAAGCTGACGACGCCCCAGAAGCCCACCATCACCAGTACATTTGCAATATACGACAGCGTGCAGTTGCGATAGGCGAAGATCATGGGCACGTCCTTCCATTTTATACTTTCGCCGTGCCCTTCCTGCGCTTCGACTGTCGCGCTTCTTTTCGCTCCCGCGGCCACGGGTCCGGTCTCCTTCAGGACAAACCATATGAGAATCCCGACTATGACCGTCGGCAGGCTGGTGAATATGAACGCGTAATGCCAGTTCAGATGAAGCGCCAACTGTGCCGTCAATGTCGGGCCCAGGACCATCGCAATCAATCCCACGGAGAACTGGATAAGCCCGATATAGGAGGCGAATCTTTTCGGATCTCCCTGGACCTTGAGCACGGAGGTCATCAGCGGATACACGGGGCCGTCGGCATAACCGGTCAGGAAGCGGACAACCAGCATCACGAACAGGGAGCCCGCAAACGCCGTGCCTCCCGAAAATACGCCGGCCAGAATAATCACGGGCACCAGCCATATTTTTTTCAGGCCGGACCTGTCCGCGAGAGGAGTAATTAAGAGAGATGAAATGACGAAACCGAGGCCGGTGACCATGACGATGTTTCCGGTCTGCGCGTTGTTCAGATTGAATTCTTTCATCAATATGGGGAACAGGAACGTAATGGCGTTTCTGTCCAGGATCACAAATCCCCAGGTCAATGCGAATAGAACCGCCAGGGTGTTCTGGTACGTCCGCTCCTTCATGTTCAAACCTCTTCCGCTTCAGTCACTTTGGTCCGGTTTTCGTGCAATAAAACTGAAAAACAAAGAAAATGCATGTTAATGGTGCAAAGGGGACTGGAACCGGTAAAACGCTTCCTCCGCAAGAACAAGGGATCCGATCACGCCCGCCCGGCTGCCCAGTTTTGCAGGGACGACGTAATCGTTCAGGCCTTCCTTCAGCTCGCGGGCCTGTATGTACCCGCCCAGCAGACCGGACAGTTTCTTCCGGACCTTGTCTAAGAGGAAGGACCGGGACATTACGCCGCCGCCGAGAATGATTCTCATGGGGGAAAGGGTGCAGATCCATGAAGCCAGGCCGAGAGCGATATACCGCGCCTCCAGGTCCCATGCCTCGTGATCCTCCGGCAGCTGCTCCGCGGCTTTTCCCCAGCGTGCCTCAATGGCCGGGCCGGAAGCCAGCCCTTCCAGGCAGTCTCCGTGAAAGGGACAGCACCCGGGGAATGGGTCCTCTTCGAAATCGTGGGGAATCCGGATGTGCCCCATCTCCGGATGAACGAGACCGTGCAGGACCGATCCGTTCACGATCGAACCGCCTCCTATACCGGTCCCGACCGTCAGGTACAGGGAATCGGCCAATCCGGCCGCGGCGCCCCAGCGGGTTTCTCCCAGAACCGCCGCGTTTACGTCCGTATCGAATCCGACCGGCACGCGCATGGCTCCGGCTACGGCTCCCGCTATATCGTAATCCCTCCACCCGGGCTTGGGGGTCGACGTAATATGGCCGAACGTTGCGGATTTCCTGTGGAGGTCGACGGGACCAAACGATCCGATTCCGACGGCCCGGATCGGCGTTCCGGAATCCCTGAAAAATCCGATGGCTTCCCCGAGGGTTCTTTCAGGCGTAGTCGTTCGGATAAGAATTGTTTTCAGGTTATCGGGATTGGTGCCGATGCCGCAAACAAATTTCGTCCCTCCTGCTTCTATCGCACCGTACAAGAAATCCCCCTCCGCAGCCGGAACAATACACCAGATGCATTGCGTCTGAAAACAAGAATATCCAACCACGCCTGTTATGCCGAATCATCACAAAAAAAGCCGCTGCAAGTTACAACGTTGCACGTTGAAGGTTAAAAGCAAAATCTTCGCTACAGGTTAAAATCCCGGCGGAATAGAAGAGGACTTTCCTGATTGGCCGGTTTTAAATGGTGATTGTATTTAAGGATGCGACGGATCGGACAATGAAGCTGCCGGTTTCAACGTTCCAACGATGCCGTTGTTTTAAAGTTCCAACGACGCTTTCAGCTTTTAACGTGCAACCTGCAACGGTCTTTATGCTTTAAGGAACTAGCGGGAATCCCTGCTTTTTATCTTCTCAATTTCGTTCTTAATTTCTTCCCACATATGCCCGTGCAGGTTCAGCTTTACGCCGCAGAAGGGGCAACCCATATCGGATCCCTCCTTCAGGTCCTCCAGCGGGTGATCGCTGCGGCGGCCGCACAGGGGGCATGTAACGGGCAGGGAACGCTCTTCCATAATTCGATCTCCTGTTGAAACCGGGATACAATATTGTATTTCAGAACCAGCCTTGCGATTTTATGAGATTACGACAAACGAACCGGTTTTTATCGCAAAATTGATACCATCGGACAGGGATTCAAACAAGAAGCAAAACCGAATCATGACGGTTGGGACAATCCTTCCGGATCCAGCACGAAAAAAGCTTTTCGGCCTTTGATGTATCGGACGTCGACAACGTTGACGCTTTTCAGTCTTTGAAGTTCCCGGCTTAACGTCTCCCGCGCACACCCGACCATTCGAGCCAGGCGGGTCTGGTTGAGATCGATACGGACGCCGTTTTCCGTTTGCACCCCGAAACGGTCGGAAAGCCAGAGCAGGCCCGAACGGACCTTGTCCCGGACATGTGCGCAGCCGATGACCTCCATCTGCGTCCAGGCGTCATCACACCGCCGGGCTACGGTTTCCAGAAGCCGGCGGCAAGCCGACGGATCCTCGAGCAGCAAACGAAACATTCTGTCGGGAAGCAGCGTCACAACGGAACTTCTTGTCGCCATGGCGCTGAAAGTTATTTCCGTACCGCTCAACAGCGCGCTTTCGCCGAAAAAATCACCCGGGCCCAGAACCGAAAGCAGCGTCTCGCGCCCGTCGGGATTGATCCGGGTCAGGAGTATTTCCCCTTCCCGAACCAGGTAGAGAGATGTCGGCTTTGTACCCTGGCAACAGATGTAAGAATTTCTCTTTGCCTTGATTCTGAAACAGCTTTTACCGAATCGATGCTGTATGTAGTCGAAAAACAGAGCGGCCGGATTGCTGTCCGCGGGCGGAAGTCCGGACGACGACGCATGAAACGGAAGTACAGAAGGCAGACTCATAAAAAAATCCTCCGACCCAATTTCTTATAGACGGCTTGATTCGGCGGCGCGAGCAGTGTTGAACTTGAGTAAAATTGAGAACCATGCAGTTTCGAGTTAAAGACCTGTAATACAGAAACTCCCACAGGACTTAAGCAACGACCGTGCCAGAACGCAGGGGGCCGGAAATATGCCGGGAAACTCAACCGGAACAACAATTCCGGGATGTCTTTCACAAAAAGCGGCGACTTCAACAGGGAATTAATTCCCTCCCTGCCGGGAAAATATTTCCGGATTCAAAAACGCTGTTTAGCGGTGGATCTGTGTTTAGAGCGAGGGCATTGAGAATTGAGTGAACTGGAAAATGCGGCACAATCCGTATAACGGCCCGGCAACGGGCGATTTTATTCCCGCTGCCGGGGTGAACCTTAAAACGTTTTACTTCTCAGCGTTGGCCGCGGCCACTTCCGCGTCCATTTTTTCCTTCAGCCATTGAGGATAAGGAGATTCCCTGGGATTTTCCCAGTTCGCAAGTTTGTGCATCCAGGGGGCTCGCTTCACGAACTCATCGTGCGCGAACGGAACCGGCGGATGGCAAAGCCACATGGGATCGAATTCATCCTTGATCTTCAGCATCCACTCGTGATAGTTCGGCCCGTACTTCGGCCCCGTAAGATACATGGGCTGGTGCGGTCCCAACAGGGACGTGTAGAACCGGTGATTGATGTTCATCTTGGACGTTTCAAGATAGAAGTGATCCACGCCGTCCGTGTTTTCATCCTGATCCCAGTAAATCAGGAACTCCGAGTACCCCTGGTACCCCAGCTCAAAACTCTGGAACCAGCCCGGATCTCCGTGGTCCGGCATCAGGGGCGGCGTATAGTTCTTCTTCAAATCGGCATACACCTCACCGTGCTCGGTTGCCTGACCCAGCGTCTCGATCACGTAATCCACAGAAACGTAGGAACCGCACATCAGCCACATTCCGGCAGAGTCGGCGTTCTTGATCCAGGATTCGTCGCTCGGCTTGGTCCGCCTCGGCTGGCCGCCCAGCTCCTCCATGATATCGTTGAGCACTTTTTCGTCGTACTCGAGCTGCTCTTCGTTGGTGAAACCGATGAGAAGCACGCGCACGATATGGAAGTTCGCGACCGACTCCGGCGTTTCCTTCAACCAGAGATCCCAGAACTCCTCCTTGCATTCCGCCTTTGCGATGGCGCGCCAGAAAAGGGGAACCTTGGTCACTGCGCCTCCGATTTCGGCCTTGCCGATCTCGTACATCGCGCGAACCTGGGCTTCCTTGCTGGGCATGATGTAGTTGATCCACTTCACCCGTTTTTCCGGAAGAGCCAGGGCGGTGTCGGGAGAAATTCCCGTGGGCTCGAGCCTCTCCGGCTGGAAGGGAAGAACCTTGACGGCCATCTTGGTCACGATTCCCAGGCAGCCGCGCAAACCGGTATAGCCTCTGAGCAGTCCCCGCAGGTCGGGCCCGAAGCCGTCGCCCCAGAAAGGATCATCCCCTACGGCCAGGGATCCGGTCTTTAGAATTTCACCGTCGGGCAGAACCATTTCGGTCCCCAGAATGCGCCGGTGAGGGAGACCGATCCTGTGGCTCAACGGCGACCAGCCGTCCCCGATCAGGTTCGCGATGACCGACGCCTGGGCGCCGCCGCCGCCGATGACGCCGTATCCGCCCCGTTTCAGGCATTCTTCCTGGAACTGTGCATAGATAAAGCCGCTTCCCACGTTGGCGTACCAGTGCTTTTCGTCGAACTCGAAATCGTTCAGACGCTTCAGGTCGACAAGCAGTGCGTCATCGATATGCGGGTGTGAACGGGGACCGTAAAAACCCGTACTGTACGGAAGATAAGGGACCATGTACCGAAGGCAGATTTTGACGATTTTCTGTACTTCTTCGGTCGTCCTCGGCATGATCACCGCACCCGGTATCCGGGTCATGACTCTTTCGTAGCCCGTCCCGTTTTCATATCCTCCGGGACCGGACCGGTATCCTTCGCAAATGGCCGGATCGTCCGATAAATACCTGGCGCCTACGACAGCCTCCAATGCTCTATATGCTTCTTTCACTATGGCCATGACTTCCTCCTTATGCGTCCAACGAAGCAAGAATTAGTTCAGAAAAGTCCATTACCTTCACACTGTCGCCGCCGTCTTTCGCGGCAGCAGCGAAGTTGTTCTTGCACCAGGGGCATGCCGAAACAAGGACTTCAGCGCCGATTTCCTTCACCTCTTCCAGCCGGTGTCTGGCCGAGGAGGAAGCAAGTGACGGGAAGGCTTCTTTTGTTCCACGTCCGGCCCCGCAGCAGAAGGCATTCTCTCTGGTCCGGATCAACTCGACAAAATCGATTCCGGGAATGGCCTGGATCACATTCCTCGGCTGGGCATAAAGCCCCTGGGTTCCGCGCCGTCTCTTCAGGCGGGGATTCACCATTCCCATCCATCCGCGCTCGCCGCTGTACGGCGTCCAGGGATCGGCCAGCCTGCTGATGCTGCAGGAATCGTGATACGTCGCCCGCACGTTGACGGGTTTCGCAGGCTTCAGAGAACCGTTCTTCAAGGCTTCGTCCGCGAACTCAACCAGGTGGATCACCTCGAATCCAAGATCGGCCGTGGCGATATTCAGGAGTTTCGGGTACTCCACTTTCCACATGCGGTAACCTTCGGCGCAGGAAAGGAGCACTCTTTTGGCGCCTGTACTCTTGACCATTTCGATATTGCGCTTTGCCAGCTCGCGCGCCTCGTCCAGCATCCCGACCGACTGGAGCGTATTGCCGCAGCACCATTCCTCCGGCATCAGCATAAACGGGGTTTGGGTCGCGTTCAGAATCCCGGCCGTCGATTGGGCGATCTCCTTGTTTCCATAGGAAGCCGTGCAGCCCACGAAGTAGAGAAGATCCGCTTTTTCCTCGACCTTGATATCGTCCGTCACCCACTGCTTCCTGTTCTCGTGGGGCGCCCCATAGACATTATGCTTTGCGGCAATATTGCCGGCGATTTTTTTGTGAACCGGCAGAGGCCCCGCGCCGTCCTGGACCGCTTTCACCCTGAGAGCTTCCAGGCTCAATTCGATTTCGAGATCCAGGTTTCTTTTGCACCCGACATCACAGGCGCCGCAGAGAGGATCCGCGTACAGGATTTCCAGAAGTTTTGGTGTCCACTCGAGTTTGCCCTCTGCTACAGCCAGCCCGATTCTCATTTTTCCGAAAGCCCCGTAGGAATCGAAATCATTCCACACATTGCTGGGACACCTTGTGCTGAACCTGGCCCCGGGCTGGTAGGTGTGCTCGACCCAGTAGCATCCCTTGCACTTGATGCACCGGCTCATGTCATAAGTAAAATTATTAATATCTGATGGATCTAAACTGAATTTAGTCGTTGGCATCTTCACCTCCCTAGAAGCACAAATTGCCCGGATTCATAATATTTTGGGGATCGAAAAGCTTCTTCACCCGCTTCAGCGCCATCACATAACCGGCCGCCCGTTCGTAAACCATGGGCGCCAGTTCGCCGTACGGCCTCGTAAAGAGAGCGCCTTCGCTGATAAGAGCCTGAGCCGCATCTTTGTAGATGGCGGCAATCCGGGCTTTCGCCTCCGCATCCTTATTGTCGTAGAAGAATGTGAACTCAACCTGGCAGGCGCGGTTGTGCTCGATGGGCTGGATATAACTTCCTATATCAGCGACCGGGTATCCGTACCTGGGAGCGATCGCCTCCACGATATCGACATAAAGCGGCGCCATTTCCGGCCTGGCGATAAAGAACAGGCTTTGGGAAGCGCCCTGCCAGCGGTTCTTCCAGTAAGTCAGGTGCGCCGGCCACGGGTTCCGCAGCAGGGACAGCATCCTGCCGCCGAGACCGGGAAAGCCGGGAAGCGCTTCGGAAAGATGCAGTTCACGGAATTCGTTCTTCAGGACCTCTCGAAGCAGCTTTTCCTCGTAGGCAATCTTCTCGTCGGGACGGCGCTGGAGTCCGCTGACGACAAGGATCAAGGTCCACGGCGGAAGCGTCGCGCGAAGCTTTTCAAATTCGGCGTCGATATCCTCGGCGAGGATGGCGGCAAGATCCGTGCTGTTCAACAGAACGACTTCCTGCCCGACTCTTCGCGGCAGGACTCTGTAAAGAAACTCCTGCGCGTACGCCAGGTCTTCAACCGGAGCGAAATACACCTTGTCCTTTTTCGTTTCGAACATGATTTTCAGGTTGGTCCAGGTCACCACTCCCATGGTGCCCTGTGCGCCCTGAACGAAACGGTAGAAATCGATGCCGGGCCCCGAGGGATTCCCGCCTTTGGACATCGAATCCGGATAGCCGTTCACGCTGGCGGAACCCAGCCGGAATATGTCGCCCGTCGGCCAGACGACCTCAAACGCCATCATCGGTTCGCCGTAGTCATAGACGGTATTCGTCGGCACTTCCCTTTCGAGATTGTCGGTCAGAACCGATCTGTCCGCATGGGGCAGAAGAGGCATGATGATCCGCAAGCCGTTTTTCTTCAATTCCGACGTCAGCTGCCCCCAGGTAACACCCGCTTCAAAGCGCGTTTTCTTCAGGTCCTTGTCAATTTCAAAGATCCTGTTCATTTTCGACAGATCCAGAATGATGCCGCCCTCTCTCGGAACGGCGCCGCCGTTGAAATGTTCCTGGGACGATACCGGTACGACAGGCATGTTTTTTGTGTTCGCCCACTTCAGAACTTCGCCGACCTGTTCCGAACCTGTAGGCCAGACTACGCATTCAGGGCTTCCCGCAGGAACCAGGCTATGGTCGCGGGAGTACTTGAGCAGAACCGCATCGGCATTGCTCACATTCTCCGCGCCAACGATACTTGCCAGCTCTTCCTTGATTGTCATCTTACCTCCTTTAATTTATATGCTCAAATAGGTCCTGCGCATCCGCAAAGACTGGTTTGCCCTGCCCTGATATCAGGAAATAGGAAGTTCGACCGTTACCCTGGCGTGACGGCCGTAATCGGGCAGGCTGTGTGCCCCTGACTTTTGGCTCAACCTAAACTACGCCGGCCTGTTTCAACTTTTTCAGTTTTGTCGGCCCTAAAGACAGGTACTTAAGATATATAAAATCATTGTCGTAGCCCACCGGGCGGCACACCCATTTCACTCTCGGGGGAGTTTCCGTAAGTTTGTATTGCGATTGAACAACCACAACCGGCCCGTATACGGGATCATCGACCGGTGTGAACATTCCCCTGTCCAGCCAGTTTGCATCCGTCATCGTTTCCATTGGATTGCACACAGGGGCCACGACAGGAGTTATGGGAGCCAGGCGCCCCTCCTTGCCGTATTTTATCGACATTTCTATAAGTTCGGCATTGGTGTACTTGCGTGTTTCGGCAAAAACAAGCGGCGCCCATTTAAGCTGCGCCTCTTTTACCATGAAATCCCCAATGGCCTTAAAATCCGCGGCGCCCCATTCATCCCATTTTCCCATCATGTCGACGAACGCCTGCCACTGCTCCAGCCTCAAACCGCCCAGAAAAACGGCCCCATCCTTGGTAGGCGCAAAACAGTAGATCCATCCTCCCTGATCCAGGTTCCCGAAGCGCTCAACAATGTAGTTGTGCTCCTGGTAAATCAGCACGCCCCAATCGTCGAAGTTGGGGTACGCCTCCGCTGTCGCTACGTCCAGAGCCTGCCCTTCTCCGGTGCGGTCCCGATAGTACAGGGCCGCCAGAATTCCGGCCGCCATGAATGTTCCCGCGGAAGCCCAACTGATCCAGGGGCCCGCTTTTGTGGGAACCGCCCAGGGGCATTCGTCATAGGTCTTGCCGTCGGGCAGCATCTCTCCCGTGGCGTACTGTATGGATCCCCTGGCCTGGGCTATGTTTTCGTAGTCCGGCATTCTGCTTTTGCTTCTGGGTCCGAACTGGCCCCACGGAGAGATGGAAGCGAAAATCAGCCTGGGATTGATCTCCTTCAGCTGTTCGTAGCCGACGCCCCAGTCATCCATCACTCCGGGGTGGTAGGTTTCCACAAGAACATCAGCCTGAGCCGCCAGGCTCTTTAGCATCTCCCTGCCTTTTGCTTCTTTCAGGTTGAGGGTAACGTGAAACTTGTTTCTGCCCTCCGACAGATATACCAACCCCTCGTTTTTATACCGGAAACCATAAGGAGTGCAGGTTCTTAAAAAATCGCCCTCCGGAGGCTCAATCCTGATGACCTGAGCGCCGAGCTCGGAAAGCAAAGAAGTGCAGTAGCAGCCCGCATAGCTGTTGTAACTCAGGTCCAGTATGGTCAAGTCGTCAAGAGCTTCAGGTTTGGTGTTCGCAATTTTGGGATCGTCTCTTTCCCTCACCCATTCCGCCAAAGGTTGCCGTTGCATATTTATTCCCCCCTTCCGCCGTTCTTGTAACCCTGTTCTCTGGACAAAATGAGTCCGGCTTCGCCGTCCCACGTGCTTGCCGGCCTGCGGCCCTTTACATCCGCCCACTTGCCCAGGGCCCCGCACTCATACAGCTGCTTGATCTCCTCCCTGCTCTTGCCCAGGGCGTTGGCCATTATGTATTCGTTGTCGAAACCTACCGGCCTGACCGACCAATTGACTCTCGGCGGGGTTTTGGACATCATCACCGGAAAATCGTAATTGAGCATGGGGCCGTCCAGCGGGTCGTCAATCTCGGTAATATAATCCCGCTCCCGGAAGTGTTCATCTTCGGTGATATCCCTGGCGCTGCGGATTTCGGATGCCGCGAAGCGGTACTTTTCGGCTATTTGAATTACCTTGTCCAGGGTCAGGGTTCTCACCCAGTCGCTGATTATCTTGAGGATTGCAACGGCATTTTCCTCCTGCAGCCGGACCAGGTGATCCTTGAACCTGGGATCCTCGGCCAGTTCCGGTTTGCCCATGGCTGTGCACAGCCCCTTGAACTCCTCGGGAGCCGCCGCCGCGATCGCGACGAAGGAGTCATCGATACATCGGAAGGTGTCCGCCGGGCATACGCACTGGTCGCGGTTGCCGGCCGGCATGGCCACCTTGCCCGTAATCTGCTGATACGGCCAGACCCAGGACATCGTCCGCATCAGGCTTTCGGTCTGAGAGAGTTCGATGAACTGCCCCTTGCCTGTTCTTTCCCTGTAATGAAGCGCCGCCAGAACAGGAATTTCACCCATCAATCCTCCATAGGCGTCGGCGGTATACAGCCGGCTCTTGAGCGGAGGCTTTCCAGGAAAAGACGACATCCAGGCGAATCCCGACGCCGCCTGCGAACCGCCGTCGTTTGAAGGCCTGTTTTCATCGGCGTATTGGCCCCACTGACCGTAACCATTCTTGGAGATGTAAATGATGCGCGGATTGATTTCCTTTATCTGCCGGTAGCCGACATTCCATTTTTCCAGCACTCCGGGCCGCATGTTCTCTTCAATGATGTCGGCTTTAGCCGCAAGCTCGAGAAATATTTTCTGCCCTTCGGGCCCATGCAGATCCAGACCAATCCAATACTTGTTCAGGTTGGGGTGCGTCAACCCGCATCCGTGTTCCCGAAAGTAAAAACCGAAGGGAACCAGATTGCGAACCGTATCGCCCATCGGAGGCATTTCGCACTTGATCACTTCGGCGCCCAACTTAGCGAGAAAACCCGGCCCCCCGGGACCCAGCAGGAGAGTTGCAACCTCCAGCACTTTGATGCCTTTTAAAGGCAAGGGTCTGGAGAATTTGTTTTCCTTGTAATTCCGCCATGTCACTTCGGCCATAGCAAAAGTCCCCCAATTATCTTCTGAAGTCGTGTTGAAACGTGCTGTTAATGCGCCCGTTCTTAAAGCCGGCCCGCATTTCTCATGGCCCAAATTATAAATAATTTGGGCCGGTTTCACACTGCAGTCCAGGGAGGGCGGCAGTGCCCCCCCTGACAGACTTTAATATATGGATTCCAGAACCAGTGCAATACCTTGGCCGCCGCCGATGCACATCGTTACCAGACCGTACCGTAATTTTCTGCGGCGCAGGGCATAGGCGCATGTAAGGAACAGAACCGCACCGGTGGCCCCGAGCGGATGCCCCAATGCTATGGCATTGCCCATCGGATTGACCTTCTCGGGATCTATCCCGTATTTTTCCATGTCGCGCAGACATGCAAGGGATTGAGGAGAGAAAGCTTCATTGAGCTCGATAATATCGATCTGGTCCCCCTTTAACCCGGCATTCTCCAGGGCCTTGCGCGACGCAGGCACCGGGCCGTATCCCATGATTCGCGGATCGACGCCGGCAACCCCGTACCCGATGATGCGGCAAAGCGGCTTCAAGCCGTATTTTTCGGCGTCGCTCTCCAGTCCGAGAACCATCGCCGCTGCGCTGTCGACAACGGCGCTCGCATTTCCCGCCGTGATGACTCCTCCCGCTTCGAAGGCGGGCGGCAGTTTGGCCATCTTCTCCATTGATGGATTTTCCAGTATGTGCTCATCGTATTTGACCGTGATAGGCTGAGCGCCCCCTCCCTGTTGAACCGTAACCGGTACAAGTTCTTCATCGAAGTGCCCCGCATCGCGCGCCTTCTTGGCATTGACATGCGAGCGGTAGCCGAAACGGTCGCATTCTTCGCGCGTAATGCCGTATCGGCGGCCCAGCTCTTCAGCGGTGCCGGCCATTCTCAGCTTGGCGGCCGGATCATACAGACACATGAGAAGCGAATCCTGCAGGGTCGTCCCGGCAGGAAGAGCCTTGGTATCAATCGGACCGTATTTCTGCGTCGTGTTTCCGACCATTCGGCCCCGATAGTTGTAGAGGGTAAACGGGTACTGCATGCTTTCACCGCCGCCCACGACGTAGAAAGGCCTCTTCTCGTCGTGGCGGAGTCCGGCGAGCGCCATTTCCGAAGCGACCGACATAGCCTCGGCCCCGCTGCCGCAGATGCGTGCAACGGTCAGGGCCGGCACATCATTGCCCAGGCCGCCGCGCCAGCGCATCCCCTGTGCCCCGTATATGGAGTCGCGATGGCTGTGTGCCGCCATTCCCATAATCACGTGACCGATCAGGCCGGGATCGATGTCCGTATTCTCCAATGCCGCCTTGATCGCCATGCCCCCCAGTTGAGTGGTGGAAATCTGCGCATAGAGCCCCGGATACCTGTTTTTGTATAAAAGATCCGCTCGCGGCAGCCGCCGGCCGCCGTCAAGAACTACAATAGATTTCTCCTTCGCCATAATTGCTGTCTCCTCCTACTCGTGCATGAAGGCGGCCTGGAAGCGCGGGCCGTTCTGAGTGAAATTTTCGATGCCGATGCATGAATCGATCGTTTCCTTTGCATCGGCAAATGCTTTGGCCTCAACAACCAGTCCCTCATCGAGAGGGAGCTGAAGCCCCCGCTTTACCGCGTCGACCAGGATGGTGTCGATGACCAGGGAACGGTAGCCTATATCAACATCCGGAATCGGATCCGGCACGGCTATGGGAGCGGGATCTACAGGCGCAAGCTTCACTTTCCCCGCGATATGGTCGTGGATCAGGTCTTTTGCGGCCTGAACCGGATCGTCGACCGGCTGGCCGTAAGCCCAACCGATGGCGCAGGCTTCTTCGGCGTTTATCGCGCGGCCGGTCCTCAACAGTTCCAGGGCTTTTTCCACTCCGACAATACGGGGCAACCGCTGCGTGGCACCGTATCCGGGTGTAATGCCCAGGTTGACTTCCGGCTGCCCGAGCAGCAGGCTTTTGCCGACGACGCGGGCATGGCATGCCATACTGAACTCGCAGCCGCCGCCCAGAACCGGTCCGTTCAGGGCCGCCACGACAGGTTTCGGTGAAGCCTCTATTGCTTTCTGCACCGGATGCGCCCTGGTGCAGATCCCCTCGGCTTCTTCTCTTGTATTTATCGATAAGAATTCGTTGATATCGGCGCCTGACAGCGCCCCTTCATAGCCTGTAAATACTATTCCCTTTATGTCTGCGTCGGCGTTCAGTGCATCCAGTGCGTTTTTGATTTCCTGAACGGTCTGCATGGAAAGGGCGTTTTTGGACTCCGGCCTGCGCACCATCACTGTCGCGATGTCGCCGTCCCGATCAATTTTCACATCCCTCAGATAAGTGGGCAGTTTTTTCTCCGCAATGCACTTGGGAACCGGGAAGCCGGGATGCGCTTCAGCGTATTTCAGGCACAGTTCCGCCACCTTTTCAGCACCGAGTTTTTTCCCGAGATCCAGCGTCCCTTCATTGAAGCCAAGCGACATCCGGAGAAGCCAGTTGAGATCGGAAGCGTCGCACACGCCGTTTTCAGCCACTGCATAGGCTCGACCGAGCAACACGGCCAGAATGCGATCCATCACCTGACCAGCCTGCGCTTCCGTGTGCGTCGAGTCTTCAGCACCCTTTGGATCGCGCCATCTGGCCGTCCCCTGCTTCTTGAGCAATGGGGGCGGAGCAAACCAGTCTCCATGCACTTCCTGCATCAATTCCTGAATGTGATAAACCAGCAGGTTGCCGTTCGTCAGATCCATGACGTTGCACGGCCCGCCGCCCCCGATTGCGCTGTTGACGATCTCGTCCACCTGGGCCGCCGTAGCTATGCCTTCATCAACGATACGGACCGCTTCGCAAATGTAGTTGCTGAAAACGTCATCCGCGGCAAAGGCGGGCACATCTGTAGTTGTGATCGGCACCTTGCCCAGTTTCCGAAGCACCTCGAGCATACGGGTGCCGTAGCCTTCATCGCCCGAGAGAACGACCTCGATCGGAATGGAGCGCCAGGCCGGGTAGAACGGGTGGTTCACAAAGCATCGTTCCGGGTGTACCGCGTCCGCGGCAATCCTTGATCTGGGAATGGCGGAAGTGGCGAAGCCTATGAGGCAGTCGGGCCGGACAACTTCCTCGAGGTTCTTCAATATTGCACGCTTGATTTTAAGATCTTCAGACGCTGCTTCCAGCACGTACTCGCAGCCGGCCAGGTCCTTGATTTCCATGGTCGGCACCAGGGCCCCCCTGATTCCCTCGGCCGCCTTGGGGCTCATCTTCCCGCGCGCCAGCGCCTTTTTTACATAGCCGTTAATGCGCTCGGTTCCGGCATCCAAAGCTTCCTTGGCGATGTCCAACAGATAAACTTTCCCTCCCTCTCCCGCCGATAGAGCGGAGAGAAAACCGTATGCCAGATCAGGACCGATGGATCCTGAGCCGATGACTCCTACATTCATTGTTGACTCCTTTCCACGCCGGCCGGCTGGCTCTGCTCTCAAAACCGGGCATGATTCCTGATGAAGCGCTTTAACATTAAAGGCTATGAAAGCTGCCGATGCTTTTGATCCGGCTTTCCCTCCAGACAAATCAGGAACGATCCAACAGATTCAAACCGCAGACGCTTTCTGGCGATGTGACGTGAATGCCAGCAATGGAGGCTTGTGGTCTTCTTCACCCATACGCCAAAAACCTTTGCCGCGGGTAAAACCTCCAAATGGCTTTTAATAAAGATCGAGCGGAGTTTCCCAGGTGAAACCCCCATGAAACTCAACCATTTCTACTGAACTTTATCTCCTCGGCTTGTTCGGAGATAATTCCTGCTGCAATTCAGAGAACATCTTCACCGTTAATTGACGGGAAATGTTCATATAATTACATTTACAACAGAAAAAAGTTTTCGGGCAAGTATTGCAAAGCCTTTCCCAACAGCGCATCGATCCGCCGAATCCAATGCGCAATGTATCAATCACCGCGATCTACATTCCATCAGATGGAACAGTCTTGTCAAGGGAAAACCGGAACCGCCGGAAGGATCAGCCGGCGGAACAATCAGCCGATCATACGCCTGAAAATCGGTCCGATATGCGTGTGAAGTTGCTTTTTGAAGGAGACCGGCAGGAAAAAACCGGAAAAAAATGTTGCGGTGATTTTTTTTCATAAGACCTGAAAATGGAAAAATCCGCATCTGCTTTGAAAACAAGGGCATAAAATGAATTACCTCCGCAAACCGGAAATCCTTCTCACCCCTTTGATCCTAATGTATACGTTATATTAATTAGTAAAAACCGGATGAATGCATGCATTGTGGCCCTGCTTATCCTAATAAAAGGAGCGCATACAGGCCGATCGCCGAATCCGGTATCGGAAAAAGGGAAATAAGCGGGTTTCTTTTTCTCCAATCCCGGCAGACCCTCCAGACCTTTTAATTTCGGGTTAAAATCCGGTTCCTGCCTGTAAAGCGACATTGAAGGCCGCAATCCGCATGCGACTTTCCCGTCCAAGTCCTTTTGATTCTATTGTATACAATGGGATCATAAGTAATCCTCCACCCCGTGTCACGGATTCAAATGTCCGAAGTGGAGCATTATGGGAAAATGAATTACATATTTAAAAGGCAGGGAAGAAATTTTTTTCTTGAGTTCAGCAATTCAGGACAGATTTATTAATCAACACATCGAATTCGACGATGCAAAATATATCCGGGAGAGCCTCGAAGAGTTTCCTCTATGAAACTTTTCCCATTGACTTAGGCATATGCATTGTTTTAACTTGATATTGATGGAAAGAAAGAGGGTTTTACGATGGCAAAAAACAAAGTGAGCATGGCAAAATGCCCTATTTCAGGCAAAGGCTGTATCAATTGCCCTCTTTATAGAGGCAGACATTACAACCAGTGTTTCCAGGATCATTTCAGAGGGGACGACAGTAAAGGCACAGGCCCGTTATTTTCTATGGGATACCTGGCTTCAGGGACTATTGTCAAATGCGATACATGCGAATCCGAATATTTATCGAGTGATTCCTAGCAATATAAGCATTCATCCTTTATGGAACGTAGGCGCCTTAGCCGACACAAATAACTGAATATATTGGGTTTATCCATATCAGTCGACATCCGGGTTGGTACTGAAGCTTCAAGCATCGGGAACGGAAGATTAAAGGGTTCGGCGGATAAAAGAATTATGCCAATTCCTTAACGGGCATATCTGCCTGATGCAAATCCATCCTGTATTAAAGTCCCCGTGAATTTCCGGGGAATTTGACTTATTCCGGAATTATCAGAAACTTTAACATCGCAGCATACTGGAAAATATAGCAAATATGCGGCTTATCCTTTCTATTCTCTCCATGAAATTTGGCAGTTGATTCCTTTGCCGCCCTTGCCGAAGCACTTCTCAAGGGTTTTACAGGAAGGCGGCAAATCCTCCAGAGAAATGCGGATAGGAGAGAATATACTGATACATACAACTGTAAGATAAGGGGGTCCAAGCTGAAATGAAGACTATCACCACTGATTTTGAATATTTCGGTCCCAAGACAGTTGAGGAAGCGCTCGATCTGCTTTCTCAATACAAGGACGAGGACTACAAAATAATTGCCGGCGGACAATCTCTAAACACCGCGATGAAGCACAGATTGATTGCTCCGGAGTACCTTATTGACCTCAAAGGCCTTACGGATCTGGATTACATCACTTTCGATAAGAAAGAAGGCCTGAAGATCGGGGCTCTGGCTACGCACCGATCCCTGGAGCTGTCACCCGTCGTTCGGGAAAAATATCCCATGCTCTGCGAGATGGAAGAGAATGTTGCCTCGGTCGAAACGCGGAACTGGGGCACGGTCGTAGGCGATCTCTGCAACGCCGATCCCGCCGTAGATCCCGCGCCGCCGCTGATCGCACTGGATGCAAAAATCAAGATCGCCGGCAAAGGCGAAGAAAGAATGGTGGCTGCCGAAGAATTCGCCGTGGACTTTTTCGAAACGACGGTCCAGGAAGGTGAAATGGTTACGGAGATTCAGGTACCCGTCATGCCGCCCAATACCGGCGCCTATTTCACGAAATACTCTCAACTGCTGGGGGATTATTCCCTTGCATCCGTAGCAGTACTCATAACTCTCGACAAGAAAAAGGACGTGTGCACCAACGTCAGGATCGGCCTGGCCGGTGTTGCCTCCGCGCCCGTACGAGCGAAGAAAACCGAGGCGGTTTTAAAGGGCAAAAAGATCACCGAAGCTCTGCTGGCCAAAGCAGCCGAGGTGGTGAAAACAGAGATCAGCCCCGTATCCGGCATCGAAGGATCCGAGGATTATAAAAGAGAGTTGGCGGGAACTTTACTGAAACGAGTTGGGAAAGTTGCCTTAGAAAGAGCCAGGAAGGCCTAATTCGCCTAATTCCATGTTAAATGGGGGAATGTTATGAAACGGGAGTTAAATATTACAGTAAACGGAGAGTCCTATAATTTGTTCATAGAACCCAAGACTCTTTTAGTTCAGGTCTTAAGGGAAATGTTGGGGTTGACGGGAACCCACCAGGCCTGCGACAGCAGTTCCTGTGCGGCGTGTACGGTCATAGTCGATGGGAAAGCCGTCAAATCCTGTTCCATTCTGGCGCTGCAGGTGGACGGGAAAGAAGTAACGACCGTTGAAGGCTTAGCCGACGGAGTCAATCTGCATCCGGTTCAACAGGCTTTTATTGACAACTGGGCATTCCAATGCGGCTTCTGCACCTCCGGGCAGATTATGGCAGCCAAAGCACTGTTGGACGAAAATCCCAACCCGACACGGGAAGAAATACAGATGCAGATGGATGGCCATCTCTGCCGTTGCACTGGGTACAACATGATCAATGAAGCCATCCTGGATGCGGCAAACAGATTAAAGTTACGGGAAAAAGCAATGAAATTGCCGGCACAGAAGAACTTGCAGTCTAAATGGACGCAGACGGCTAAGTCAGGGAAGGGGGCATAATGAAAGAATATTCAATAATCGGCAAACCGACACCCAACGTGGACGGACCGGCAAAGGTCACGGGCGAGGCTAAGTACACCATTGATATGACCTTGCCCAATATGCTCTACGGCAAGCTTTTGAGAAGTCCGTATCCGCATGCCAAGATCCTCAAAATCGACACCAGTGAAGCCGAAAAGCTGCCGGGAGTGAAAACGATTATCACGGGCAAAGACACGCCCGGAGGCAAATGGGGTTTGTGGAGGCGATTCCGTGAACTTGCCGATCAGCAGGCTCTGGCCACGGACAAGGTCCGCTTTATCGGGGACCCGGTGGCTGCCGTAGCCGCGACGACTGAAGAAATTGCCGAGAAAGCACTGGACCTGATCGAAGTGGATTACGAACCGCTGCCGGCTGTTTTCGATCCGATCGAAGCCATCAAAGACGATGCACCGATGGTGCACGATGATTTTCCCAGCAATATCAATGCAACCCGTCATATTGAATGGGGGGATGTAGACAAGGGTTTCGCCGAAGCCGACTATGTTCGGGAAGACAGGTATGTGCTTGAAGCGGCACACCCCTGTGCGATGGAAGTGCACAACACCCTGGCCAGTTATGATAAGGGTACCGGAAGATTGACCGTATGGACTTCCACAGGATCTCCTTACTTCGTACAACTGAATCTGGCGGAAGCCTTGAAGATACGGGAAGGGGACGTCCGGGTCATAAAGCCCCATGTCGGCGGCCACTATGGCGGGAAGAACTCCACCATGCCGGATGCAGTCAATGCGGCCATTCTTTCCATGAAGACGGGAAGGCCCGTGAAGATTGTTTTCAACCGGGACGAAGAATTTACCACCACGGAACACCGCACTGCTCAACATATAGCGCTAAAGATCGGCCTGAAGAAGGACGGCAGGATCGTGGCTTTTGAAGTAAAGACCATGACCAATGGAGGCGCCTATACCGGATTGGGGGCTACGACGCTTTATCTGACAGGGACTTTCATTACAATGCCCTATAAGATACCCCATTACAGGTATGACGGCGTTCGCTGCTACACAAACACGGTGTGGGGCACCTCGATACGGGGATTCGGCGCCGTCCCGGCGAAGTACTGTTCCGAAACTCAATTAGAGAGAGCGGCCAAGGACATTGGGGTGGATCCGCTGGAAATCCGGCGCATTAATGCCGTGGAACCCGGATACAACGCACCCGGCCAGTATACGTTTGAAAGCTGCGGCATCCAGCCGTGCATCGAAAAAATGGCGGTGAGGGTCAAAGAGAAATGGCCAAAGCTTGAGAAGAACGAAGGCGTCGGATACTGCTGCTTTGCCTACATGTCCGGCGGTATCTTCAACTGGATCAATACTCCGTGTGCCTATTCGGCGGCTCACGTAAAGGTCAACTGGGACGGAACGGTCGATCTTTACAGCCAGGCGGCCGATGTCGGGCAGGGCCACAACACGGTGGCCGCCATGATCTGCGCTGAAGAGCTGGGGATCGGCATCGAAGATATCCGCCTGCATATGGGTGACACGGCCCATGCCTATGTCGATCTCGGCGCCTGGGGCAGCCGGGAAACGTTGATGAACGGCAATGCGATCAAGGAGGCCGCCGGGCAGATAAAACAGAAACTAATCGATATCGCGAGGCTGAAGCTGGGCGAGAATATCGCCTATGACCTTGTAGCCAAGAATCATAGAATCTATCTGGAACTGCGTCCGGAAAGAGGACTCTCCTACTACGATCTTGTACAGGATGCGATCCGGCAAAACGACGGCGTGCCTCTGACCGGAACCGGTCACTACACGCCCCACAACAAAGGCATGATCTCGCCCGCCTACGGCATGGGAATCATGGCTGTTAAGGCGAAAGTCGACCGCGAGACGGGTCATGTGGAAGCGAAGGATGTCCTTGTTGTGCATGATTGCGGCCAGGTCATCAATCCACTGGGGGCGCGGGGCCAGGTGGAAGGATCGATTCATATGGGCTTAGGATACGGCTTGTGTGAAGAGATGCCGATGGATCAGGGCATGTTGCTGAACCCCGAGTTTGTGGACTACAAGATCATCCGGACCCGCGATATGCCGCAGATCGAGGAAATCGAAATTCCCACCTACGAGCCCAACGGCCCGTTTGGCGCCAAGGAAGCTGCTGAGGCGACGATCGCGCCCGCCGCCCCCTCGCTGGTAAATGCCGTGTATCAAGCCTGCGGGGCGGAGTTCTACAGCAACGTCCTGAAACCCGAAAAGGTTTTGAAGGCGATTAAAGAAAGCGAAGCAAAAAAGAAGAGAACCGCAAAGCCGAAAGCAACCGCCAGGACGAAAGCTAAACCAAGAGCAACTTCCAAGGCTAAAGGTAAATAAGGAGGAAACTGCACATGCCAAATTATCGCTGCCCAATGTGTCGCAAGATCTGTTCCGAGCATCTCGATCTGGCACGGCATTATCTGGGACAAACCGACAAAAAACACAAAGAATGGCTGAAGACGCAAGGGCTCTCCTATGCGGCGCTTATCAAAGCCCAGGTTACCGAATTCGGCAACAAGGGCTACCAGGCCCTGGCGGACGTATTGAAGAAAACAGCCGCTGAAGTCGACGAAGGATAGACGGTAAGGCTTGCCGCCCCGGATATCGGAAGAAACCGATGCCCGGGGCGCGGCAGCATCCGAAACGGCATCGAATACGTTCAGCAAAAATGCTTAACCCGCATTTCTCACAAAGTTTTTAATGCGGGTCGCCGCAACAGTCTTATCGATATGCGCGGCTGTCGGCGTCGGCCAAGCTTGAAGGTCTTCCGGCCCGCCTTTGAAAAAGGCGGGCTTTGAATTCGGCGTAAAACGGAAGAATACGGGCTGATCGATGCTTCTGAGAGAGAAAGGAGTTATTCAATGTTACTCGAAGGGCAATTCCAACTAAAGGCTCCCATAGAAAAGGTCTGGAAATCCGTGCTGGATCCCAAAACACTCGGTTCCTGCATGCCCGGCACTGAAAAAATGGAAATCCTCGATGAAAAGACGTACGAAAGTATCGTCAAGCAAAGAGTGGGACCGTTCAAAGTAAAGCTTAAATTTAAAACTGAATTGACCGAATTGCGTCCGCCCAATTATATCAAAGCGGTCGGAAAAGGCGCCGACGTAACCAAGCTGGGCAATTTCTCGTTTGAAGTGGAACTTAAACTGAAGGAGACCAAACCGGGCGTTGTCGATGTTTCCTATACGTCAAATGTCCAACTGGTCGGCCGGCTGGCTACCTTCGGCGAAAGAATCATGCGGGCCAAGTCGAAAAGCGTGAGCGAGGAGTTCACAAAAAACCTGCAGGAAAAACTCTCGAAGAGTTAGTGTCCCGGCAGAAGCGGGAACCTCTCGGGCCGCGACTCAT
>CAZPHK010000016.1:27450-43356 GCA_964586015.1 uncultured Acidobacteriota bacterium
CTTTATTTATTGTACTTTCTTTTCCCGGATGCGGGCATGCCGGCACGTCATGTCCGCATTCAACTTTTTTACTGCAATTTAACAGGATTGTGCGGCGACCTTCCTGGAATGCCGCCGGTCAATCGAAATATTCTCTTAAAACCGGAAATAATTGTATAAAATTTAAAAAGAACCGACACGGGCGCAGAAAATGTGCGCCTCACGAGGAGAAAATGGGAATCTGCCGTAGATGCCGGAAAGAAATGTCGAGTGCGACCGTCACAACCTGCGAGGGATATACCTCCATCGAATATCCCGACGGAGAGGTTCTCGAGCCCGTTCCCTACGATCCGAAATCTCTCCATTTCCCGAACTGGTACCGCTGTCCCGACTGCAACATCACTCCGGGCGGGAAACATCATGACAATTGCGATCAGGAGATCTGCCCGAGATGCGGGAGGCAGTTGATCAGTTGCGATTGTTTCGACGATCCGGCTGAGAATGGGTCAACGTAAATGGGAATGGCCAATTATACAAGCTTGAGCGAACTCATGAACAAAAGACTGAAAGACGGGCAGGAAGTGTCCATATCGGATCTGGTCCGGGAAGCCCTCATGAAAAAGTTCATCCTTGCCTCTGAAGGCGAAATGGCCGACAAATCGGACCTCGAAAACGGATTTATAGAGTTGTTCAACGCTCAGTATCGTGCCGGAACCATAAGGCCGAATCCCGCGGACGAAAGCGAAACGCATCTTGTTCAGTTTTTTGATTCCGGCAAACTGGCGGCAAACGGGTATGGCGGGAATGAAGGCGACCGGTTCCTGGAAATAAAATGGACCGCAACAACCGACAAACTTCCCGTAATCACACATCTGAATCTTTAAAAAACGGGGACATAATACTTTTTACGGCATAAAAACCAGTTAAACAAATTTTGCAGTGCCGTAAAAAGTATTATGTCCCTGTTTTTTATGCACGGGTGAGGAACAGGGGCAGCCCGGCTTTATTGGCATAGGACGGACGATAACGCTCGGTATCGAACATGGTAAAGACATCGATATGCCGGGGCCCCATCTTCGGATCCGGAATTTCCACCATGGCATAGCAACCGTTCCGGATGGCGGTCATCAAGCCGGTCCTCCGGTCCCGGATGCACTCCACAGCCATATTCCCGAAAGTGGTCGCAACCATTTTGTCGATGAAATCGGCTTCTCCGCTGCGCAGTTCGTAGGTCAGATCGCTGATGACCGTTTCCTCCTTCGTGCGCTCCCGGACTTCGGCGCCGAAGTCCTCGCCGACATGTCTCTTTTTGCGGTGTCCATAGGCATCCGGTTCGCCGTATTCATCCAGAAAATACCCTTCCCACTTACAGCCCTCCGAGAGCACCACCAGGCTGTAGCGGCTGGAGTTGTGCCTTTTGTCCTCCATGATCAGGTCGATCATTTTATCCAGATCAAAAACAAATTCCGGGATACCGCATCGGATGGCCGTCACCATTGCCGTATATAAGGACGTGTAGCCCGCATCCCGGCCGAAAACCCTGAAGATTCCGATGCGTTCGTGCGAGGCCACCGTGGAGCGCTGGCGCTGGATGGCATCCACCGCCCGGGTGATCGCGGTAGAGAAGCCAAGGCAATACTCCGTATTCCGTACGTCGTTGTCCATGGTTTTCGGGATCGCGACAACAGGAATTCCCTTGTTTCTGAGAACAGACGAAAAGCTCAGGGTGTCGTCCCCCCCGATGGTGATAAGGCAGTCGATCCGGAGAGCTTCTATGTTCTCAATCACCTTCCTGGTGACGTCGTACGTAATCCCCTTGGACGATTCCGTCTTCGGGAAATCCGCATCTTTCAGGTGTTCCGGAAGGGATTTCATTTTCAACGGATTCGTACGGCTGGTATGAAGGATCGTTCCGCCCGTTCGGTCGATGGTACGCGTATTGTGACGATCCAGATCCATGGTGTAGCGGTCTACGCTGCCGGGATCGTCAAAATCGATATGCGTCAGACCTTCCCATCCCCGGCAAATCCCCAGGATTTCATACCCCTCGATAATACCCGCCTCCACAATCCCTTTAATGGCCGAATTCAATCCCGGAACGTCGCCTCCACCCGTCAAAACCCCGATTTTTTTGGCTGCCATGCCCCCTCCAAAATGATGAATGATTCCTATATTCTTACAGTATTGCCGGGGCGGTGTCACGTATTTAACGTTTGAACATTCTGTAACCGGTGCCGGTTATGCCCGAAGCCGATTGTTTACCCATAACGCGGATGCCAGCAGCAGACAGCCGGCAACCAGCCTCCCGTAATCTGCAGCTTCTCTGAGAATCAGAAGACTTAAAATAACGCCTATGGGAATCTTCAGATTGTTCATAACGGCGAGAACGCCGTCATTGACTTTTCTGGCGCCGAAATTCCAAAGGAAAAAGCAGACCCCCGATGCAATGATTCCAAGATACATCAGGAAAAGCCATTGTACCGGGCTTACGGCAAGCTGACTGTAATCGGTGGACGCCAATGCAAACAGACCGGCGACAACCACGGCCCCGGCATACATGAAGCCGAATATGTTTTTGTCCCGCAGACCGGGATTTGCAGCCATCCACTTCTTATATGCAATCTGCCCGTACGCAAAAGCCGCGTTCGACAGCTGGACAAGAACCACTCCATAAAGACTGATCGAAAGGGACTGGTCCGGATAGCGGATGACCGCCCCGCCCGCTACGGCAAGCAGGGCCGCAATCAGGAAGGTTTTATGCAGTTTCTTCCCGTAGATGCCGTTGAATATCGTTATAAACAGAGGCGTCGTCGTCGTCATCAGGACAATGGTGTGGGCGGGCAGATACTGATAGGCGGCAATGTAGGCAACGTACATGATGCCGAACTGCACTCCCCCGATGAACGCCAGCTGCAGGCCGTCCTTAAGCCGGATTCCGGCCGTGCGTAGGAAGGGAGCGAAGACGAGCAAAGACAGCAGCAGCCGGACGAACGACACGAAGCTGGAATCCAGCGAAACCAGCCATCCTTTGATTATGATGAAGGAAAAGCCCCAGATGAAGGAAACAACAAGCAGGTACGGCATGGTGCGAAAGCCCCTGAACCGGGCATTAATGAATTATTTAGAGCCACATACATCAAATTAAAAAAGAAGATTCATGTTGCCTCAAACAGGCCTTGATTGCCACGCTTTTCTTGATCAACACGGATTAATTCCGCAGCCATAGCCAGGCCGCGGATAAAGCCAGGGTAATGATGGTGACCGGGATTCCTGTCTTCGCATGTTCTTTCCATGAAACGGCGACATTGCAGAGCCCGGCCTGTTCGACCACGATGATATTGGCGATACTGCCCACGACAATGAGGTTTCCGGCCAGGGTGCTGGAAAGGGCAAGAACGGCCCCGCTCAGAGGATGTGTCGCCGCCG
This sequence comes from uncultured Acidobacteriota bacterium, assembly GCA_964586015.1. Classification (GTDB taxonomy): domain Bacteria; phylum Acidobacteriota; class UBA6911; order UBA6911; family UBA6911; genus UBA6911. Next base: position 30,856 of record CAZPHK010000016.1, read on the forward strand.
GAAGAAGAAGCATGGTTGCGGGCACATTCGAAACCAGGTTGGACAGGATCGCCGCAATCCCGAACAGCCAGCCCGGATGCCCGACGTCCACTCCCGCAAGATGAAGCGCGTTCATGATCGCATCCAGGCTCCCGGTAGAAACGAGGACGGAATTCACGACAAACAGCCCGGAAAATAGAACCAGCAGCTGCCAGTCCACCAGGCCCAGGAATTTTCTTGAAGCCATCCTGCGGCTGGACAGAAGCAGGCCCGCCGCCGCAAGGGCTACGATCTCTCGAGGGTACTCCGTAAAGAGAAAAAGCAGAACCAGGCCGCCCAATACAAAAAATCCTTTTGTCGTTTGCCAGGTGTCGTAAGACGGCGCATCGGAAACCTTCGTCGTGGACTCTCCGGTCCATTGCATCCCCAGGCGGGGGCTGACCACCAGCCAGACTACGGCGAGCCCCAGAGCAGCCGGAACGCCGGCATCGAGGAGATACCCGGCAAAAGAAAGGGAAAGCGTCTGACCGATCAGCATATTCTGGGGATTCCCGATCAGTGTCGCGGCGGAACCGACATTGGAAGCGCAGGCCAAAGCCAGAAGAAACGGGACCGGATTGAGGCGTCGACCGGCGCAAATCTGAATCAGTACAGGCGTCATCGCCAGGCATACAATGTCGTTTGCCAAAACGGCGGACAGTGCTCCGGAGCACACGATCAGATACGCCAGGAAAGCCTTTGGGGACACGTGCATCTCCCCGAGGCGCCGGGTCAGGCGTGCGTAGAATCCCCCCAGCCTGAACTGGGCCGACAGGACCATCAATCCGAGCAGGAGGGTGATTGTCGAAACATCGATGGACCGCCACGCATCTCCGGGTTGGATCTTTCCGGCGGCAAGCAGGATAATCGCGCCCAGAAGCGCGATCCCGGTGCGGTCCAGGGCCAGGCAGGGAATCCGGCCCAGCATCATTCCGGCGTATACAAAAACAAATACGGCTATTACGATTGCATCCATCTATACGATGTGGTCCGGGCCGATGATTCCGCCGGAAATGACGACCTTCATGGCTTCCTCAATGGTCCAGCCGGGATCCCGCGTCTGTGCTTTCCGGACCAGCACCATGGTACCGGATGTGGGCAACGGCGGTGTTGGAATATACACCTTCAACAGTGTTTCATTATTCTGGCTCCGGTCGATAATCGTTCCGGTGACAAACCCGACGGTCCACATGCCCGGCTTGAGATACTCCACCAGCACCGGCCGCTTGAAGACCTGCTTTTCAGGCAGCGATAGCGTCGTAGACAGCTGCTTGCCCACCTGGTAGGTTGTATTTACGAGCGGTATGCGCCGGACCACATATTCCAGGAAAGAAAAAAGCTTCCGGCCGGCGATGTTGCTGGCGATGAATCCCATCAGGTAGAGAATCAAAATCACCAGTATGATCCCCAACCCGGGTATGCTGAATCCCAGAAAGCGCTCGATTACGCCGGTAACTCTCTGATCGATCCCTACATAAATCAGGTGAATGACAAAAATCGACAGGGCCGGCGGAATAATCGCCAGCAGTCCGCGAAAAACATACTTTTTAAAATGTTTGAAAACAGGCCTGACTCTTCTGGACATAGATTTCGCACCGTGAAGAATACAACGCAATAAGACCGCATGCACGCACAATCTGATTTTCAGCCGGTATTGTTGCCAGATACATTCCCGGCCATGAGGCTGCCGGAGAAGGTGCATTTACGATCGAACCGACGTTGAGATACATCCGCGTTTCCTTTTACCGGGATTGGAATTGCATCAAAATCCTGATGGTGACGCAGGATAAAGAATGCATTTTTTGCGCGGTATGTCCCCCTTTTTGATTTAAAAATCCATAAGTTGATCTCCGGCAAAGAAATGGGCTCTGAACCGCTGCCGAACAGGAGTGCATTTTTTGCAGATCCGGTCCCGTATTACTCCAAATCAAGGCCGTAGCGCTTGATTTTGTAGTGAAGCGCCCGCAGGCTTATTCCAAGTATCCCGGCAGCCTGGGTACGATTCCGGGTAATTTGAGAGAGAACGCTGCGGATTACTCTCTTTTCAATGCCTTCCAGGGGCTGGTCAAGGCGCAGGGTGATTTCCGTTTTTCTGTTTTCGGATTCGACGATCTGTTCGGGAAGGTCTCCGGGTTCTATGACATCACTCCGGGTAAGAAGCACCATACGCTCGATCGTATTGCGGAGCTCCCGGATATTCCCCGGCCATCCGTATTGAATCAGCAGCTTCAGTGCTTTTTCCGATATCGTCTTTACCCTCTTGCCGTGCACCTGGCAGAACTCCAGGAGAAAGGACTCCAGGAACAGCGGGATGTCTTCCCTGCGCTCCCGTAAAGACGGCATCCTGATGGGAACGACATTCAGACGGTAATAGAGGTCCTCACGAAACATTTTCCGGGCAATCTCCTCTTCCAGATCCTTGTTCGTCGCGGCGATGAACCGCACGTCCACATTGATCGTCCTGACACCGCCCAGCCGGCGCAATTCCCGGTCCTGCAGAACCCTTAAAAGATCGACCTGGGTTTTCAGACTCATGTCGCCGACTTCATCCAGGAAAAGAGTCCCTCCTGAAGCCATCTCGATGCGCCCGATCTTGCTTGTGTTGGCCCCGGTAAACGCCCCGGCTTCATATCCGAAAAGTTCGCTTTCGATGAGAGTGTCCGGCAAAGCACCGCAATTGAGAGTTACAAAAGCGCGGTCTCTTCTGTTGCTGCGGTCGTGGATGGACTTGGCGACCAGTTCCTTGCCCGTACCGCTCTCGCCCGTGATCAGCACAGTAGCATTGGTTGGAGCAACCTCCGCCATAATCTTGAAAATAGACCGTATGGATGGACTGTTTCCAATGATCTTTGAGAACTCCTCCTTGATGCTGAGACGCCTGCGGAGGTTTCGGTTTTCCATGGATAAACGGTGCTTATCCAGGGCTTTTTCTATCAGCAGAGTCAACCGTCGTCTGTCTACAGGTTTGGCGATATAATCGTAGGCCCCCAGTTTCATCGCCTCCACGGCGCCTTCAACCGTTCCATAAGCCGTGAGGAATATCATTTCCGTTTCCGGACAGGTTTCGTGCATACAACGCAGGATGTCCAGGCCGGAATCCCCATCCATGCGCAAGTCGGAGATTACCAGGTGGAACGAATTTCTCTGAAGCGCCTTGATCGCCTCCTCGACGGAAGCGGCTGTAGAAACCTGATATCCGTCGTCCTCCAGTAAAACTCCAAGCGCCTCCCGGATATTCACCTCGTCATCAACGACCAGAATCCTTGCATTTCGTTTCGGCATTCCCCGCCCCCTTCCCTTCAGGACAAAACGGGCAATTCAACAGTGAATCTGGAGCCCTCCCCCGGGACACTCTCAACGAGAATAACGCCCCCGTGCTCCCTTGCAATTCGATCCGCTATCGTCAGCCCCAAACCCGTTCCCCGGCTTCGGGTGGAAAAAAACGGCTCGAAAAGCCGATGCAGTTTTTCCGGCAGAATCCCTTCGCCCGTGTCCCGGACACTCACAACCGCATACAGGGAAGGCCGCTCCGCGTTCGGGCGCTGAACGGTTTCGGCCCGTATGAAAAGCCTTCCGCCGTCGGGCATGGCTTCGATTCCATTAATAACCAGATTCAGAAAAAGCTGTTTCAACCGATCTTCGTATCCCCGGACGATTATCGGTTCGCCGCCCGTTTCCGGATATATTATTACCTTTCGTGATTGCGCGTGGCTATCGATCAGCTCTATGACCTGTCGCAGCAATGCATCCAGACGAATGCTGTTCGAGCCGGCTTCCCCCGGACAGGCGAAAGAAAGGAAGTTTTCAACAACTCCGGCCAGACGGGATACCTCGGAATCGAAAATCCGGATACATTTCTCAATTTTTTCCCCTTCGGGCGGCGGCGCCTGAATATGCTGCATGTTCCGCTCCAGCAGTTCCAGATTCAGGTTAAGCGCTTCCAGTGGATTCCGGATTTCGTGCGCAAGCGCGGCCGCAAGCGTCCCCATGGTCGACAGTCTTTCCGCATCCTTCATCTGGCGCTGCAGCGCAACTTCTTCACTGACGTCGCTGATCAGGACCAGCGTGCCGTTTTCTTTCCTTGGACTGTTTTTCAGCGGCAATGTTGAAATTCGAACGGTACGCGCATTCTCCGAAGGACCGATATTCAGCTCCGCTTCTTTTACGAAAGCAACTCCCTCCAGAGCGGATTTTACAGCTGTTGCCATTTCCGGGAAGTCCTGAACGACCTCTAAAAATCTACAGTCGCAATAAATCGGAGCGTCGAGGGGCGGGAGGATTTTGCGCGCGCTGTCGTTTGCCAACATTATCATTCCCTTCCGGTCAAGGACCACAACGCCGATTTCCAGACTTTCCAGAATTTGCCCCAACAGCAGCTGCAGCTTCTTCCGCTCTGCAAAATTGATGCGATCCCGGATGATCACGCCGACGCTGGCTGCGCTCAATGCCGCGAAGGCAATGAAAATAAAGGGCAGCGGAACTATGTGGATGCCGATGGGGAAAAGCTGCCTTTCAAAATATTCCACTTCCCGCGCGCGGAGAGAAACTTCCCACTGGAAAGCAATGAGCATAATCCATAGGAATACATTAATTACTATCAGAAGAACATATATGAGGGTCCTGGGGCCCATGCCTTCTTTCCAGATTTTGCTATCGGGTTGGATCAGCATAATTATCGGCGTTCCTTGCAATAGAGTACGTCGAGGAGTTCGTAGAGAGCGCCCAATTTATGCAAAGCATGAATTGAGTAGTCAGCAGACACGGTCTTCCGTTCCACCGCGATAGGAACCTTGGGAAAAATGCGGACTGGAGCTGTGCAAATAGTGCATGTTTCCGCGAAGTTTTTCATGAATCCAGATCCCGGCATTGAACGCCGGGCGAAAGCTGCATAAAAAGATACCGTTTCCGGGCTTCGCTCCACGAATCGCACCAGCCCTGTTCGGATCACAAACAAGTAGCATCATTTCAGCAACTTATAGCCCCACTGCATCTCCGGGAAAACAAATAATTATGACATATACCTGAGACAGAAACGAAATTTGTTTTGAATATGTCCATTGGTACGAAGATTGCAATCCCTCTGTGTCATCGCAAGAAGGAGTGTCAATGGGGACATCTCCGGGTCGCGAAGAATCGACAAAGGAGAGTCGAAAATGAAGAAAATAATTGGAATGCTGTTGCCCGTATTCGGGTTGATTATCTTGCTGTCAGGGTGCAGCTCCGCGCCGACAGAGGAAATAACCGCCACGACGGACGTCCTCAAATCCATCGAAACCGCAGATGTCAATACCTATGCGCCGGAAAGCCTGAAGGCGGCCCAGGACGAAATGAACAAAGCCCTTGCCGAAGTCAAAACCCAGGACGAAAAATTCGTTTTAACCCGGGATTACAAACAGTCGGTAGCCATGTTGAAATCCACGAGGGAACTTGTGGATAAAGCAAAGAGCGAAGCCGAAGCCAACAAAGCGAAAGCGAAAACAGATGCTGAAACCGCCATATCGGAACTTCCTTCAATGCTGCAGGAAGCAACGGATCTTCTTGCAAAAGCGCCAAAGGGCAAAGACACAAAAGCCGACCTCGAGGCAATGCAAAACGACCTGAAGCTGGCGGAAGAATCCGCTGCTGAAGCCAACAACTCCATGACGGCGGAAAAGTATGTCGACGCCCTGGCAAAGGCGAATACGGCAAAAGAAAAGACTGCCTCAATCATCGAGCAGGTCAAAAGCGCCCGGCAGAAGCTCGGCAGAAGAAGCTAACAATCCAATCTCACACATTCACGTATTCACAGGCTGGGATGGCAAGAATCAGGAAACGTTTCGTTATTGCATCCAGTGCGATTGTACTGGGCCTGTTTCTCATATCGGGCAGTTATAAGGTCTGGTCGATGACTTCGATCCGCAGCCGGCCATGGCTTCTGGAAGCCGGGCTCCGGCTCCGGCTGGCTGAATGCAGAACAGGCCCGGGGCTGATCTCCTTCCATAAAGAATGGGAGGATCTTGCGGTCAGGGCACAGGAAGCGGAAGCGTGCCTTGCCGCAACGGACCGCAGGGTTTGGTTCCGTCGGGATTATTCCGAATGCGTTTCAAAGACAATCGCGGCCCAGCAGGAAGCCAGGCTTCTCAGGCTGAAAATGGACCAGAGGGAGCAGAACCAGAGGAACATTCTGGATTCACTGCTCCCATCCCTGAATCTTGCATTCTCCGGAGGCAGGGAGAACGGTAAAAGCTGGTCTCAATTCAACCTGAACGGCATCGAGATCAGCCGTGCAAGAAGCCTGTTGGAGGAAGCAGAAATTTTTTACGGACAGGATGAAATCGAGCTGTCCTTTAATGCAGCCCTTCGCGCATGGATTCACTGGGATCGCTTCAGCCGCAAGAATGATACGAGATTCTCGCGATTTTCGGACGCGGCGCTGTGCAAAAAGTGGAACCAGCAGGTGGATCGGCTGCTGGCATGGTCCAGAAGCAACGGCCGCCGGGCTATTATTGTAGATAAATTCAACCACTCATGCCTCCTGATCCATCGCGGCCGGATTCAGATGCGTTACCGCGCCGACCTGGGAAGAAAATGGTACCAGCGCAAATCCCGGGCGCAGGATGCGTCAACCCCGGAAGGGGAGTATGTCGTTACACGCTTAATACCTCGGGGAAAATATGGACTCGCTTTATTGATCAATTATCCCAACGAGGAAGATACAGCCCGTTTTCAATCGTTGAGAGGCGACGGGACCCTGCCGGCAAGCGCAAGGATCGGAGGCAATATAGAAATCCACGGCAAGGGAGGAAAAGAAGCCGACTGGACCGACGGATGCATTTCATTGAGCGATGACGACATGCTGCAGCTGTACGGTTTCGCATACACGGGAATGCCGGTGACGATCGTGGGAATCAGTCGTTTGACCTGAAGCACCAGTTTTATGGAAATGCACAGCCTGAGCGCAACAAAACATGGAGGATTTTCCTCATGCATGCAGGGAAGAATGACACGGTCGTTCTTCGCACTGCTTTGCGCTTTAATTTTGTTCGCAGCCTTTCTGCTTTTTATAAATTCCCGGCGGATTCCGGAAGAAGCCGCGACCGATCCGATCGATCCGGCTATTGCCGCCATGGATGAATCCACGCTGCGAAAGCAAATATCCCTGACGGAAGAAAAACTCAGCCGGCTGGCCGGCAGGAGGGCGCGTCTGTTCCCAACCGATGCGGCGATTCTCGTGGACAGCGCCGCAAATCAAATTTTCCTGCTTCGAAACTCGTGCGTCGAAATCCAGGATAGATGTTCCACAGGGACCGGTTTTGAGCTTTCGGACGAAAATTTGAAGCGAACCTGGACCTTTGACACTCCGAGAGGCTACTTCAGGGTAACCGGGAAGGTGGTGAATCCGGTCTGGATTCGTCCGGACTGGTCCTTTATTGAAGAAGGGCAGCCCATTCCGAAAGACCGGAAGGAACGGGCGCAGGCGAACGTACTGGGAGGCTACGCCATTGCTTTCGGCAACGGATATTTCATCCACGGGACGCTCTATACCAGGCTGCTGGGAACCAGCGTGACCCACGGATGCATTCGCGTGGGCGACGACACGCTGAAGAAAATATACAAAGCCGTTCAGATCGGGACGCCCATTTGGATTTACTGAAATGATTCCAGTGTATCTGAAGGCCTATCGTCTGAGATTGGGCCGGACGCTCGTATTCATTATACAACTGGGGATCCTGTCGACCGTTTCCTGCTACTCCGAATTGGGAGAAAAGAACGGGGATACAAAAACCGAAACGCAAAAACTCCAGCGACAACTCGCCGATCTGAAAGGCAGGGAAGAGGCGCTGCGGCAGGAAAATGCTCTCGCGCGAAAACCCGAACCTTATCTCCTGGCACACCTTTCAGGATACCGTGTTGAACTCAAGGCAAAAGGCCGTACCCTGCGAACCTTTGAAGTCAAACGTTTGAAGATCGGTCCGGAAACCATACCCGATGTAGCCCGGGTTCTTCTGGAAGTCAAACCTATCCGGAAAACCGAACGGCCGCGGATCAAGCCCGGAGAAGGCGAGGCGGCAACAGCCGAAGCCGTACAGAAGAATTTATGGGGACTGCACCGGATGCCCGGGGATTATAACCTGGTCTGCAGCGATGGAATGATTCTGGAAATCCGGGCGCTGCCTTCGGAACAAGCCGGCATGGCCCCTGTTAAATTTATAAAAAGCCTGTATCGACGAACCCTGGACTGGTACCGCCGCGGGAAATCACCCGACCGGCTTGAATCACAGGCTATCCAGCTGTGGCTGGAAGAGAATGATGCCAGGCTCCTCTTCTGGTCCCTCCCCAAAAAGCTGAACATTCTGATCATTCAGGCATAGCGGCGTGCGTCAATAGAGCAGGGGGAAGCGCTTCGGATTGGATTCGTGCATCATCGAGCAGATCACCCGGATGATCTGCTCCCGGTTGGGCTTGGAGAAATAGTCTCCGTCGGATCCGTATGCCGGCCGGTGTTCTTTTGCCGATAACGTCCGGGGCCGGCAATCGAGCCACCGGTACCCCCGCTGTTCTTCGATTACCTTCTGCATCATGAACGCGGTCGCGCCGCCGGGACAGTCTTCATCCAGGAAAAGGATTCGGTTGGTCTTTTGAAGCGAATCCAGAATCGCTCCACCGGTGTCGAAGGGAAGCAGCGTTCTTGCATCGACGACCTCGACGTCGATTCCCATTTCATGGAGTTTTTCTGCCGCCTCCAGTGCGAGGACGCAACAGGCGCCGTAGGTGACGAGCGTAACGTCCGATCCCGGTTTGAGGATTTCAGGAATCCCGAGAGGGATGCTGAAGCTCCCGATATTTTCGGGAATTCCGGCCTTTTTCCGGTATGCGTTCAGCACCTCAACAATTATGGCGCTGTCGTCGGAGGAAAGCATAGTGTTATAGAAACCTGCAGCCTGCGTCGCGTTTCTCGGAACGCAGAGATAAATCCCCCGGACCAGGTTGAGGATGCCGGCCATCGGGGACCCCGAATGCCAGATGCCTTCCAGCCGGTGGCCGCGCGTTCGTATGATGACCGGAGCTTTCTGGCCTCCGCGGGTGCGCCAGTGCAGCGTCGCCAGATCGTCTGAAAGTATCTGCAGACCGTAAAGGAGGTAATCGAGATACTGTATGTCCGCGATCGTTTTGAAACCGCGCATCGCCAGTCCGATAGCCTGCCCTATAATAGTGGTTTCGCGGATGCCGGTATCCATAATGCGGAGCGCTCCATACTTCGCCTGCAGGCCCGCAAAGCCCTTGTTCACGCCCCCCATATGCCCGATATCCTCCCCCATGGCAACAAGCTGGGGCAAACGGGAAAATGCCGCATCAAAGCAGGCATTCAGGATTTCATATCCCGTTTTAACGGGTGACAACTCGGAATAGGAGGCCGGGACCTCGACGCTGTTAAGTGCGGACATTTTCGATTCGCTGTAAATATGAGAATCGTAGCGTTCCGCATTGACTGTTTCCTGGCGCCGCATCCAGTCGACAAGGCCTCTCCGGCAGGATTCCCCGCCGTGATATACGGCAGCCAAAGCCTCTCCCGCGGCATGCATCATGTCTCTTCTCAGCGGGGACTTCATCCTCCGCAGACCGTCCTGGATTCCAGACAGTTCCCCGGAGCATGAAGGAGCCTCTCTCGCGGTTTCCCGGATAATACCCAGCAGTATGCGGCGTTCATTTTCCAGCGGGGTGTTGAATGCCTCCCAGGCGCGATCGCGGGCATCGAGCACGCGGTGCTTTTCCTGAGATTCCAGCTCGTTCAGCTCTTCGGCGGTAACAACCGTGGTATCCAAAACCCATGCGCGCATTTTTCGAAGGCAATCGTGCCTGCGTTCCCATTCCAGGCGGGCGGCGGATTTGTAGCGTTCGTGGCTTCCCGAGGTGGAGTGTCCCTGGGGCTGCGTCAGTTCGGTCACATGCACGACAGCCGGAACATGCGTGCTTCTCACGGATTCCGCCGCGGATTCAAACACCTTGCAGATCTTCGGATAATCCCATCCGGGAACCCTGTACAGTCGAATCCCGGATTTCCCGTCGCCTTCAACCTGAAATCCCCGCAGGATACCTGAAATGTCGGATTTGACAATCTGCAGTTTATTCGGGACGGAAATGCCGTAGCCGTCGTCCCAGACGGACAGAAGCATCGGCGCATGAAGAACTCCGACGGCATTGACCGTTTCCCAGAAGGCGCCCTCGGCGCAGGCGGCGTTCCCAATGGTTCCGAAAGCGATTTCATTGCCGTTGACAGTGAACTTTTTCCCGTAGGATTGCAGTTCCGGCAGATTGCGATACAGTTTGGACGCAAGGGCGAGCCCTGCAAGACGGGGCATCTGGGCGCCCGTCGGCGAAAGATCGGCGGTTGAATTAAATCCGGAAACCTGGTTTTCCCAGTCGCCGTCCGGACGAAGCAGACGGGTGGCGAAATGTCCGGTCATGGAACGTCCGCCGAAAAAAGGCTCCGCCTCCAGATCCGCGTGGCCGTAAAGCTGGGCGAAAAACTGCTCCAGGGTGAGCAGTTTCAAAGCGAACATCAATGTCTGATCCCGGTAGTATCCGGAGCGGAAATCCCCTTTTCTGAAGGCATGGGCAAGCGCCACCTGGGCGACCTCCTTGCCGTCGCCGAATATTCCGAACTTTGCCTTCCCGGAAAAGACCTCCTGGCGTCCGGTGATGCTGGCCAGGCGGCTGCGGTATGCAATCCGGTAATCGTGGAGGACACTCGATCTGTCCGGGACCGGCGGTTGCTCTTTCATATATTTATTGTATCAGGTTGAACGCGTTAACCCGCATTTCTCACAAAGCTTCTAACGCAGCGGCGTATCCGGACATGTCTGCTGCGTACCCAATGTATGCTTTGCATGAATTGGGGGGGCTGACCGGGGATGCGAAATCCTGAAAATGCGGACTAATAGGTAAAACCTTCCGGAAGCGCTTCTTCAGGCGTGCCGGCAGGAACCCAGGAAAGATCAATAATCGTATACGTAGGACCGATGGTTCTGAAAACGGGCACCACACGGTCGCCGATCGCCGGTTCCCCGACACTCAGATAACTCATGAGTATGGTGGCGACCCCTTCAAATTCCACGTTGATAAACTTAATGGGCTTTTCAAGCGTATTGAACGCCCCGGACCGTTCGCAAATCATGAACGTATGAATAATCGCCGTTTTCCGGCAAACCTCCGTCAGATCGATAACCATATTTTTGCGGAGGCAATCGGGGCAGAAGATGCGAAACGGCAGGTATACGGTCCCTCTGAATTCACAGTCCGGGTTGTCGCAGCGGGTCCCGAGTATTTTCCCCCTGGAAAGATTTTCAAAAAAAACAGCCTCGCCGCCGTACATGTGAATGTGCGTCAAAGCGCGCGGGTTGGTAACGCCCATGAGCCGCCAGGCCTCGTCTTCATTCCTGACAGGCATACTGGGCGACACGCCATGAAAGTCCCCGCTCAACCTGTACTTTCCTTTCTTCACTTTCACGGTTCCGAAAATACTCATCCTTTCACCCCTTTGAATTTCCAGCCGGTTTGCAATCGATCCGTTGTCCCGCTCCCGCTCGCGTGCCGTGTTTGTCAGGCAGTCCGTCTCAACAGAAAATCGGGATCCATCAGTACGGTGGCGGTAACATGGGACCCCACGCCGGCATGACTGACAGCCATGGCTCTCCTCGCGCCCTTGACCTGAAGGTCCGTCCAGTCGTCGGGTTTCTCTCTTCCGAACTCTTTCCATATTTGGGGATCGCCGTGGATTTCCGCCCAGCGATTCCAGATATGCGATGCGATTTCAAACACCTGCATGATTCCTGTGGCGCCGACGGCGTGCATGCAGCCGATAAGCCCTCCGGACAGATTTGAAGGCAGTTTTCCCGGTTTGCCTGAGCGGGGATTGGTGTGATAGCAGTCTCCGGATTCCACGTAATCCCTTCCGGTTCCATACGGCCGGATTCCCAGATCTTCATAAGACTGAACGTCACTGATGGTAAAGGCATCGTGGAGCTCGACAAGATCGAGATCCTCCGTGGGATCGGTGATTCCCGTCATCCCGTATGCGTAATAGGCGCTCATGCGCGCGGCAAGAAAGCCTGTAAATCCCGGATACCGGCCGCTGCCGGGGAAACGCTCTTCCATATCCGCATACTGGTCTCCCGTTTCATTCGGCAACAGCGGGATTGCCATGGGACGACGGCAAGCGGTGCGCAAGGTGTGGGAACCCGCCGCCACCCAAATCCTCAGCGGTTTGTTCCGGGTGCCCGCGGTGAGCCGGTGGGCCGTTTTCTCGTCACATATAACCGCGCAGGCGGCTCCCACGCTCATCAGGCAACAGTCCAGGGCCCTCAGCGGATATGCTACAACAGGCGACGCCAGCACATCCTCCACGGCAATTCTCATGGGCGCCTGGGCAAAAGGATTAAACCGTGCGTATCCGTGATGCTTGACGGAAATCTCGGCCAAAGTGCGCCGGAAGGACTCTTCCTG
>CAZPHK010000017.1:0-19632 GCA_964586015.1 uncultured Acidobacteriota bacterium
CAGCTGGAACCGCCGGTTGAAGAGGCCGTCATTCCTCCGGACAATAAAATACTGCCGTTGAAAGATCCGGCAACGGTTAAATAAAAATTTATAAGGAGTACACGCATGAAAGCAAAGATCATACGAGCCTTGTTTCTCTTTATTCTGGTGGGATGCATCGCTCTGCCGGCCGTGGCCCAACAGCGCGGCCATACAGGCGGCCTGGGAGAAGCCAGGATTTATTTCAACGTTTCGTCCGCGGAAAATCTGGCCAAGGCCCCCGGGATGAACCTGGAGCTCGCCGATGCCATTGTCGAATACAGGGAAGACGTTGCTCCATTCAAGGAACCTGAGGACCTGCTGAAAGTTCCCGGAATCACCAGGGAAATCTACAAGAAGCTGAATCCCCAGAAGGGAATGGAAGGCGAGCTTTACACCGTACCCCGCGAAGGGGAGGAGCTGGAGGACGACGATATTCCGCTCAGCCCCTCAAAATGCTGAAGCAACAACGACAGGGGCAAACCTTGTGTCAGCCCTTTTAACAAACAGAAACCAGAATCCGAATGATGAAAATGTGGAAACCGTTGTCAGCGCTGGCCGCCATGCTGTGTCTTTTAGGAAACATTGCACCCCTGTTTGCAGATGAAGATCCCCATGGTCTGGCGCCCGCGGAAAATATGGTCTTCATGCCGAAGCTCGCCGGCTTGAAAAACAAACAGTACCGCAACCAGTCCGGCCGGGAAAAACACCTTTCGGAAGCGATTGTACTCAGAAAAAGCCGTGTGGCCGAAGGCAAGGCCACCGTGCCGCCGGGAGGACTGTTCTACCTCTCCGAAACCGAAGGCCACGCCGAACCTCTCGTCCGGGACCCTTTTTTAATACTGGGTGAGCATGCATATCTTGTGGATCTGGTCACGACCACCCGGACAGTCAGGGGACTCAAGGTAGACAGGGGCGAGAAAGTTCCCGTGGAAGATACCGGGTACAGGATGTGGTTCGACTACGCGACGGACCACTACGAGAAGCCTTACGGAGAACTCGCTTTGATTTCACCGTCCGGAGGATGGCCCCTCGAGTTTCCCATTTCGAGCGAATTCTCCGGAAGGGAGGAAGTCCGAAAACTGGATCTGCCGGAAGGGTATACGGAGCAGTTGAAGGAATTTTACCTGGACAGGGAATACCTGTACGGCGCCACCCGGTTCCTGGCCAAAAAACTTGATTTCGACACGGCCGAATTTGAAACAATCGAATTCCCGGTGATCACCGAGGCAACTTTTTCCATGCACCGTCCCATTGTGCTTGAAGTGCGCCAGGAGGATTACCGTTATTATTTCAACAAACGGATCTACGCCTATCGCCGGCCCGACGGCTTTCTCGTTAAGGTGACAAACTTTACGGGCAGCAAGGTATACGCGGAAAAACTGGTCAAACCGATTACGGCCCAGAAGTACAAAAGCGATCCCAAAGAAAAAGACAAATATCACCTGACAATCCCCGAACTGGACATCCGCATCGAGATCGCCCTGCAGCCGCCGTTTCTTAAAAACTCCGATTTCGTGCCGTGGTCCGGCAGCCAGTCACACGGTTTCCAGCAGGGCAACTTCCGTTTTGTCGTATACCGGGGATTGGTGACGCTGCACCATGGGGAAGCCTGGCCGCTGGACGACCGCTATAAGGTCTTGCTCGAGCCGAATCTCATGACGGGGATGCTGCAGCGCCTGGTGATTGAAAATGCCGGGCCAATTACTTTCAGCAACGAAAATGACGTCCATACGGGCCCGGTCAAGTATTCGGATATCTGGAACCGGCCCGCGTTCAAGGTGGTGGCCCGGAAATTCGAAGACAGGATCCTCGATGAAGATACCGTAAATACAGTAGTAAAAGAACTTTACGTTCGAGACTACTTTTTCATGCGGACCGACAATATGGTCTTCTGGAAAGATGAGGGACGGGAGAATATCGACTTCTTCCTCGGAACCTCGCCCGTACTGGAGCCCATACTGGAAAGCACTTTCCTCGAACGGCTTGCCGACACTTCTTTCGGCACCGTCGTGGAAGGGTCTCATTTTACATCCTACCCGAAAGTGATTTCCGACAGCTCCTTTTACGAACCGGATCAAACAGCGCCGTTTGTCGCGAGGTTCCAGGGGCTGGAACGCAGGATTTACCGCAACCGCAAAAGGGAACGGCTGCTTTCCGCCGAAAGCGTTTATATCCGCGGCAGCTATGTGGACTACCGAAACAACCGGATCGTAATTCCTCCCGCCGGCCTCTGTTACAGCACCCGAAACGCCCGGAACCTGCGCACACTGGCAGGAGAATCCTTTTTCATACTTGGAGAAAGGGCGTTTCTGGCTTCCTTTAAATCAAGCACCTATGTGCGTAAAAATTTCGACCTGGATTTCTGGAAGAACCAGCCCATGGGCGACGGAAATCTCATGTACTGGCAGGACGAACTCCTCGGAGTAAGGAACAAAGCGCTTCGGTTCACACAGCATTTCTACCTGGACGACCGCCCCGGTCTGGAGATAAGCCTGATGAAATACTCCGGAAACCGCTGGGGCGCCCACTTCTTCCTGACACAGGGTCTGGATCGAAACGCCGGGAACCGGTATCTGATGCCGGAGGTCTTTGCCGAAGGCGGCACCTTTGTCATTCCGGAATATGTGGGCTCCAACTATTTAAAAATCAAGGAATTTGCAACCCCGTCCATCGAATCGATCTCCTTTACCTATGAAAAGCCGGAAGAGGCCGTCATGGGCCGCGGAGATAAGACGCCTCTCGGCCAGTACACGCTCGAATGCACGTCCGTCAATACGTCCACGAAAACAGTGGGGCTTGTTCTAAAGGATAAGAACGGAGAATCGATCCAGTCAAAAACCCTCGGTCCTTTGAACCGGGCGATGATCGATATTCTTCCGCAGCATCAGACCGCCGTTTCGGCCATGCAGTTTCGATACGGGGACGTCCAGGCCGAACTCGACATACAGGAGCCGTTTGAGGGGAATAAAGCACGTCTTTATCTCTTCACGGATGTTCAGGAACTGGATAGAGGCGCCCCCTTCCCGTTTGATCCGCGATTTATGGTCCGGCCGGACGTGTGCGGGCACTGCTACCAGGTCAATGAAGTGCTCCTGGACAATCCCGAGCCCATCATACTGGATAAAAACAACCTGACTTACGACGGGCCCGTGGGGGAAGACGGGAAACCGCTCTTCCGTATTGTCGTGGATGATTTTGACGGCGAAATGATCCACGCCTGGCACATTGAATCCGGCGAAGGCGAGGAGCTTGTAAAAACGGACAACCTGGCTTTCAGGCCCAGGAAAAACCTGGACGTCCTTCTGGGCGTGAACGGCACGACCGAAGGATTCCTGCGTCTTTCCATGCTGCCCAGGCTGGGATTCATGGAGTACTGGAGAACCGGCGGCAAAGCCCCTGTCGACAAACTTTCCGGGTCGGTAAATACCGGAGGGTCGGCATATATCCGGAGGTAGGGGCGAACCTTCCGCCTTCGCCTGACCGAATCGAAGATTCGGTCAGGCTTCGGCGGACAAGTTGTGTTCGCCCTGGGAACATTACAGAAGTCAGATAAATGATGATATTTCAAAACTTGAAAATTTAAATTGAAAAATAAGAATATTTATTTTCCAATTTTGTATCTTAAATTAACCTTAGCACCTTAGCACCTTAGCACCTTAGCACCTTAGCACCTTAGCACCTTAGCACGTTTCTATCGTTAAAAACCAGGAGCTGCAAACCGGTAAGAAGACAGCATTTTGACTGGAAATAACGCGGATAGGGAATGAATTTATGGCCGCTTCGGCGACAATCAATTACGAACAAACCAGAAAATCGTTTCTGAGCTCTCTCTACAGCTTCCGGGCTGTTTTGCCCGGTCTCCTGGCAATGCTTTACATTGCCGTTTTCAGCAACAACCTTCCCGGAGTGCCCAATCCGTTTACGCTGGAAAACCTCTTTTACTGGCTGGACGGTGTCATAGGTCCATTGAACCATCAGCCGTTTTTCCAGATCCTCAATTCAAATTTTGTATGGAATCCGCTGCTGCTGGGATTCATTATCGGCAACCTCCTCGGAGTTCCGGACTGCTGGAAGCGCGGTCTCAGCACCATCCACATGCTGATGCCGCTGGGCATCATTATGCTGGCGCCCCATTTCATCGTCGGGCATGCCTTCAAACTCGGATTCCGGCCCATCGCCCTGTGCGCGTTTTTCATGTTCCTGACCGCCACGGCGACGCTGCTGTTGGCCAGACTGTTTAAAGTCGACGACCGGCACGCCTCCATCATCGCCGGCGGACTGTCCACGGGCGATCCCCATGCCGGCATTATTCTCATGCCGCTGATCAAGGCCAAAGGCGGACAGGTGGTGAACGCGTCGATCGGCGTCATAGGATTCGGCATTATTGCCATGCTGCTGCTACCCTGGCTGGCCGGATTCTTCGATCTGCCGCAAACCTATCTCGGGCTTGCCTCCGTTATTGGAGTCGGCAACGGGCACCAGGCTTTGTATGCAGCCTATGAAACCGGCTACGAGGCCGGGCGATATGCCCTCTGGTTCGATATAGGCCGTCATGTACTCATGCCGGCAGGATTCCTTTATGTTTTCATTTTTATGTTCATTCGCAAACTGCGGCGGCCGGACAATCCTGATGTCCGGGCCACCAGGGGAATCGACAAATTTCCCCTATGGCTGGGGGTATTTATTTTTGCCTGGATTCTCGCGTGCCTTCACGTGTTCAAGGAACCTGCGCAGCAGGCCGTTTTCAACATGGTAAAATGGGATTTTTCTCTGGCGGCGGCCGCGCTTGGCCTGAGCCTTTCATTCAGGGACATTACCGCGGGCGGCGGCCGGGGATTTGCGCTGATAATTGCAACGGGAGTATTCAGGATCGTACTGCTCCTGGCGGCTATATCCGTCTGTATTAAAACCGGTCTTTTGCCGATTTAGGAGAGAATACATGGGCAGGAAATCCCACAGAGTCGACGATCAGGGATTTGACTTCATGGCCAATTCCGGCCGGGAAGAGAAAGACCGGAATATGTGCGGCATGCTTCTGGCCATTTTGATCCTGGCTTTTTTGACCCTGTCGCAGTACCTGGGCTGGTATTAAAGAAAGCGTTTTGAACGGTGAACCCTGAACCCTGAACGGCAAACGAATATCTGTTATGTTTATGACCGTTGTTTTTATTTTTTTAATGGCTTTATTGATTCTGACGGGTGGTGCGGTCCTGCACCTCGGAGTGTTCAAGGCGCACCGTCCTGAAACAGGATTCGTCAAAAAAGTTATCGGCGGAATTGTGTCTTACGCAATTTCCGCTCTGGTCTGGCTTGCCCTGTACAGCTATCATTATCTGGGATGGTAAAAGGAGTCTGAAATGCACGTAAAGAAAATCGGGGGCATCCTCGGAATATTATGCATTTTCTTCGCCCTGGCGGGCGGAGCGTATGCACAAAACGAAGATAAACTTAACCTGAACGCGGCAACCGCTGAACAGCTGTCTAAGGTGCCCGGTTTGAACCAGGATCTGACCGAAAAAATCCTCAAGGTTCGGGAAGAAAACGGCGAGTTTATCGATATGGAAGAACTCCTGGACATTCCGGGAATCGATAGCAAGCTTCTGCGCCAGTTAAAGAAATACCTGTTCATCGAACCCGTCGATGACTGCAATTGTTAAAGGAGAATTGTCATGTCCGGTTTGAGATCAGCCGCTATTCTGGGATGTGCCGCCCTTTTACTGCTCGTTTGGGGATCCCCTGCGCGCGGTGAATTATTCGGGGATTACAAGGGCTATGAAGCTTGCGAAATGTGTCATGGCGATCTGGTGGCCGGGTGGAAGACCACACCGCATGCCAGGGCCTTTGAAGATCTGAAAAAACAGGGCGAGGAAAAGCAGGAAAATCCGGGCTGTGTTCAGTGCCATGTGGTCGCCTACGGAAAAGACGGGGGGTTTATCGATATGGAACTGACCCCCGAACTCAAGGATGTCCAGTGCGAATCCTGCCACGGCCCCGGGAAAACACATACGGAGACTTTCAGTGCCGGGGATATCGTCGGCAAGCCGGGCGAAGAAGTATGCCGGCAATGCCACACGGAAGGACAGGACAAGAATTTCAACTATGAGAAAAAGTCCCAATTGGTGCATGGCGAGTAAATTTATGAAGGTGTCCCCGGCTGCGGCTTTTCTGGTAATTATTTTTCTGTCGGTTGCCGCTCCGGCCGCGGATCTCGGCGTGAGTGCGTCTACTATCGACTACGGGACGGTTAAGGAGGGGCCGCCCGTGATCAAGACCGTCACGCTCACCAATAACGGGACCCAAACCCTTACCATCGCCAACGCCGCCGCCAGCTGAGCCTGCACCAGTGTTGCGCTCGGGAAGCGCAGTCTGGAACCGGGAGAGAGCACGGAACTCGTCATTCATTACAAAACCTTCAAATATCCCGGGAAATTCGACAAGTCGGTCAGCATATTTACAGGAAAGGACGGCAAGGAAGAGACGGTCATACGGCTGATCGGAACCGTGGACCCTATTCCCATGGGGGTCCTCCGCATGGAGCCGCGCAAGACCGATGTGGGGGAACTGCTGCTGAATAAGGGAAACGAGGTTCGGATCGTTCTTGCCAATGACGGGGATGCTCCCCTTACGGTATCCCGAATCGTTTCCAGAAAATCCGGAACGGAATATTTTGTCGCGGGAGAAGCCGGTGGGATCGAAATCGCACCGGGGCAGACGCATGCAATGAAACTTGTCGTGCAGCCCGACAAACCGGGAAGATACCTGGAAAGAATCGATATTTATTCCGATGCACGGAACGATATCGGGAAGGGCTACAGCGGGCTATTGTCAGGAACCGTGAAATAAGCTGTTTTTAAGAGTTAAATAACATCATATTTCGTAAAAGCGTTTTGCACCTTGGAGTGCGGCAGCTTGCTGCCGCCTTCGGTTCAGTGTACTGAATTGTAACAACGGCGGCAGCAAGCTGCCGCACTCCAAATACTACTGTTTCGGGAGCATTTTTTTCTTCGGCGGCGGCTTCACATCCGTTCTATAAAGCTTGTAGAATTCCGGGCATTCCTTCGCCAGAGGCATCCTTTTGCTGAGATCCTTTCCCTTAAGGCCGGGATAGTCTTTCCCATATCGATAAGCCCGGTGGATCATATTGAACGCGAATCCGCCCCCTCCAAGGAAACAGCGCATGTCGTCCTGACCCACAAACGGACTCACATAATCCCAGACGACCTCCTTATCCTGAGTAACCTCGAACAGGTGTCCGCTGTTCGAAGAGGTAATGAATGTGTTCCCGTTGGGCAGCCGCTGGGCGCCTCCCTGCCGCGCCGTATAGAAGCTGTTGGAAGTCGGCGCGGTATATTCCCAGACGATGTTGCCGGTTCTGGCATCCACTTCGACAGCCGCCGAGCGGTTTCCTTCCGGCCGTTCCGATCCATTGTCAAAAATCAGGAACCGGTTTCTCCCAAGGTACGTGACATTGTGCTCGCCGAACATTTTCTGGTCGCCGTTGTTCAGGAAGGAAGGCGGTTCCCCCTGACCGTAGGCGCTCGGGTTGCCCCATCGATAGACCATTTTGCCTGTCTTGTGATCGACAAGATAGAACTCGCTGAAATTCCGGGAATTCAACAGGACCAGGTCGGTTTCCGGAATGTATTCCACCGAGTTGAAATGGGTCCAGTCGTAAATCCCCGAATTGCCGCCCATCGTATCGCGAAGCGTGTAGTTGATGTCAAACTGATAGGGGCCTGGGCCGATGTGATCCCAGACGTGCCACTCCCAGACGGTTTCACCCTCCGGATTCACTTCGCGGACGAAATCAACCCAGAAATCGTTCTGATAGTTCCCGCCGAAACCGGGACCGGTTACCGGAACCTTCTTTGGATCCCGGCCCCTGGCGATAAATGCGGCATTGCTTATGCGCTCCCAGGCCAGTATCAGCGTGTTGCCGTTCGGCATGCGCGTGAAAGTGTGATGCTGGACTTCATTCGGAGTCAGCAGTTTGTATTCCCAGATCACGTTCCCTTCCCAATCGATTTCCTGAACGAGCCCCCCGGCGCCGCCGATCGAAGCAGGCGCTCCCTGCAGTGAGGCGCCCCGAAGCAGATTGCCGTTTTCAAGCAGCCTCGCGTGGCTGCCGGGCGTATACTCCGTCTCCCATTTATGAACAACGTAGCCTTCGATGTCTATCAGGTAAACCGTTTTGCTTCCCATCGGAGATATCAGGGTATAGCCTCCGTATGAATTCTCCTTGTCGTAAATCAGGACCCCCGTCGGGCCGACGATGGCTTCATACGCCGGCAAAAAGGCAATCCCGGAGGCTACAACTGTCAATGCAACGAAAAAGACGCACGCCTTGGATTTCATATTCACATCCTCACACTTGGGTCGAACAAAGACATATCGCTGTGTTTCAACTAAAGTCGGAACTATCCGTTCTTCTGAACGGCCGGTTTCCCGATTCTACACCCTGTTATCTGGATTTGAATCTTTTTATTGTCCGGTGCTTTGATTCACGGAGTCCGGAACCGGAATGCGCATGAGATCGCGGCCGACAATGATTTTGCCGCGAAAGGCTTTCTTTGCCTCCTGCATGAAATACCGTTCGGGGGCGTTCCCCGGTATCAGATGAGTCAGAACCAGGACTTTAACGCCCGCTTTTTCCGCCGCCTCCCCGGCCTCTGCGGCACTCGAGTGGTAATCGTAGATTGTCCAGGGCCGCTGTCCGTCTTCGAGAGAGCCTCCGTTCCCGTTTACATAAGCCTCATGGACAAGAATATCGGCGTCTTGGGCAAAGCGATCCAGGTTGGGATTCGGCCGTGTATCCCCGCTAATGACAATGCTGTCCGGCCCCGCATCGAAGCGGAAACCGAAAGCGGGCTCCACGGGATGATGGTTCACGGCGAAAGCCGTGATGCGCACCGTATCCGGCATCTCGAAGACAACACCTTCCTCGATTACATGGACATTGATTCGGGCTCCTGCCGCAGGGAGTTTTTCCGTCAGGTCTCTTCGAATATGAATATCGGGGCCATAGAACTGCAGAATCCCGTCGGCTACCTGCCGGATTCCTTCGGGGCCGTAAAGGTTAAACGGCCCTCCGTTTCCGAACTGCCAGGTGGAGTGAAACAGATCGGGCAGGCCGTCAATATGGTCCGAATGCAGGTGCGTAATAAATACCGATTGGATGGAATCCCAGGAAATGCCGGCAGCGGCAAGTCTCATAACGGTTCCCCGGCCGGCATCCACGATGAATGCTTTCCCGCCGACCATAACGGCGCAGGACGGCCCCGCACGATCGGCGCTGGGATAGGGATACCCCGTTCCCAGGAGGATCAGCTCCATGGCCGCATCCTGCCGCGCCCACACCGGCGGCGACAGCAGCAGGAATATTATGATTCCGGCACTCATATTGTAGAATCGATGCATACTTTTTTCCCCTCTTCCACGGAATCGCTGTTTCAACAGGATACCCCGCAAGGTTATACAGAATAATACGCAATAATTTCCGGAAAGAGCAGTTGAAGTTGGTGTATTATGGCCGGCATTCGAGTGAATTATCAAATTTACAATGACAGGCCCTATTGAGACTCATTATTTCAGCAAAAATTCCAGGGCACCGATATATATTGTAGGGGCGAACCGAAAAGATATTAAAGCGTCGTTGCACGTTGCAAGCCGACCGGAAGGTCCCTATGGCATGTTTTGGCGTATTTATCGATTTGAAAAAGGATTGACTTCTTTTATAAATTTTATGTTTGACCCTTCAACGATCTTTTTGTTTTTAACGTGCAACGTGTAACGTTCAACATGCAACGGTTTTTTTATGTTGCACATGTTAGTATGATTTTATTGATTACAGACAGCCGGTGAACGTCCCGGCAGGTGAAAATACATGGACGGAACAAAAATCGATAGAGTTCCATATTTTCTTGTATTAACTGCCAGCCTGGTCGTCGTCATAGCCGGTCTTCGCGCCGCGGCAGGCATCATAGTACCGTTTCTAATTTCAGTCTTTATAGCAATCATCAGCCTGCCGCTGCAGAACTGGCTCATAGCACGCAAGGTTCCCAGAAGCGTGGCTGTTTTCCTAACGCTGATCGCCGATATACTGATACTCGTCGGATTAGGATTCCTTGTCGGAACCTCCGTACAGGGTTTTGCGGAAAAATGGCCCGATTATCAGGCAAAGCTGATAGCCGGCATAAAATTTCTAACAGGCTGGTTAAACGCCCACGGAGCCAACATATCGAGCGATTCAACAGTCAACATCTTTAAATCGGGAATCGCTCTTGATATAGCAAAAGGCGCATTTGGAAGTGTTTTTTCCCTGTTGCAGAATTTCGTTCTCGTGTTTCTCACTATTTTATTCGTCCTGTCCGAGGCCGCGGGTTTCACTGCCAAGCTTGAACGCGCAATCGGCCACGCCATGCCGAAGACGGCGCGTCTGGACAAAATCAAGCGGGACATTCAACAATACCTGGTCGTTAAAACGATCGTCAGCCTGGCAACCGGACTGTTGGTTGGAGTATTGCTGGCATTACTCGGGCTGGATTTCCCCATTCTCTGGGGATTGCTGGCATTCCTGTTCAACTACGTCCCCAGCCTCGGCTCCATTATCGCCGCCGTCCCCCCGATATTGCTGGCTTTTATCCAGCTTGGCTCGGGGCGTGCCCTGGGCGTGGTTGCAGTGTTTGTCTCAATTAACCTTCTGGTGGGAAATCTTGTCGAGCCGAGTTTAATGGGCCGGCGTCTCGGACTTTCGGCGCTCGTGGTGTTTCTTTCCCTGGTTTTCTGGGGCTGGGTCTGGGGTCCGGTCGGGATGATACTTTCCGTGCCGCTGACAATGATCATAAAAATCATGCTGGAAAATACCCAGGACCTGCGGTGGATCGCAGTCATGCTGGGTTCGGGCAGGGAACAGCATCCGGAAAAAAAATAAAACGTAAGAAGTCAATCGGTAGTAGGGGCGAACCTTGTGTCAGAGCTGTCCAAATCAGCGCGATTTAAAAATTTCGTTCCTTGATTTTAAAGGACTTGCATCATTCAAATCCTTAACATCTTTATCAGGTTTATCCTGGTAGGAAAAATGATTGTGAGGCCTGAAAGGCCGGCATTGGAGTAGGCCCGGCCGTAAGGCCGGGATTAAGGTTGTATGGAAAATGAGCGCCGAAGGTGCGGCACAAGGGCAATATTTTTATGTACCGCACCTTCGGCGCTCATAATAAACAACATGAGGATCCCGGCCTTACGGCCGGGCCTGCTCCAATGCCGGCTTGGCGGGTGTAGCTCGGCAGAAGCTTCGCTTCGGCTAGAGCGAAGCCTGATCCTTCGGACCTAAAACAAAAACGCTAATTTGGACAAGCCTGAACCTTGTGTTCGCCCTTTCAGCAAACAGCATCAGACAACGGATAAAATTTCCAATTCTCAAACGTCAGGTTGAAAATTAATGAATTTTGTGCATTACCACTATTATTAACGTTGAACGTTGCACCTCCAACCTTGAACGCGTAACGTTTTACTCAAATATACCCGCACCCCGTTGCACTTTGGAGGTTTCACGTTTCACGTTTGACGTTAGACGTTATAACGTTTAAACGTTGAACCGTCTTTTATCAGCTTGCCTTTGCCTCCTGGTAAAGATGAACATCCCGCTGCGGGAACGGAATAGAGATGCCTTCCGCATCGAAAGTCAGCTTTACCTTTTCGGTCACGTCAAAATAAACAGCCCAATAGTCTGAAGTCTTTACCCAGGGGCGCACCACAAAATTGATGGAGCTGTCGCCGAGTTCCGATACGGCAACAGTCGGCGCCGGATCCTTCAGAATGCGGTCGTCCTCGCCGACAATCCTCTCCAGCGTGGCCTTGGCTTTCCTGATATCGTCTTCGTAGCCTATTCCGAACACCATGTCTATCCTTCTCTGCTCCATTGCCGAGTAGTTCGTAACGTTATCACCCGTCATTTTACTGTTGGGAATAATGACCTTTTTATTGTCCGGCGTTTTGAGAATCGTATTGAAAATCTGTACGGCATCTACCGTGCCGGCGGAACCTCCGCCTTCGACATAATCCCCTACCTTGAAAGGTTTGAAAATAATGAGCATTACACCGGCGGCAAAATTTGCGAGAGTGCCCTGAAGCGCAAAACCGACAGCCAGGCCCGCGGCGCCGATAATGGCGACAAACGAATTTGTTTCCACTCCGAGCTGGCGGATCGAGGCTATGACGACAAACGTCATGAGCCCTATCCGGGTCAGGCTGATCAGAAACTTCGTCAGGGTTTCATCCGCTTTTCTCTTGACCATCTGGCGATGGATGACGCCCGTAATAATTCCGACGAGGATTCTCCCGACAATCAGGATCACGACAGCGGCAAGTATATTAAATCCTGAAGCCTGAACCTTATCCCATATTTTCTCCATATCTATATTCAAATATTCTTCCATCTTTTCCCCCATTGATATTTCAGCTTCATATATCGCAACAGCGTTCGACAAAATTTTACATTCGAATATGTGAAGTATGGCGAATGCCGGAACTCAAAATCAATATGCTTAACCCGCATTTCTCAAGGAGTTTTGTTTAAGCAACGCGACCGGGCCGGCGCGGGAGACTATTCTTTTCGAGGGGAAGAAATCGGGAGGGACGGAAATCTACGAGATCATATTCCCACCTGCGCGCGAATTCTTTCGAGACATGCGGTTTAATGCACAGGATAATGCACTCTTTCGAACTGGTTCAGATGCCCCACACTGGAGTAGGCCCCGGCGTAGTCAGGACAGATACGGACAGGAGCGGACATCGTTTTAAACTGCTTCAGAATTCCCAGCCACTTTTTCACCTGGTTGAACACCAGGAACTCCTGCTGGACTCTGGTCTTTGCATTGCGCGACCAGAGATTCAAGTCGCCGTTCGCAGAGACCATGTCTTTAAGCACATCGGCCACTTCCGCGGGATCCTCGGGACAGTGAACGACCCTGCCGTGAATTCGATCCTTGATTTGCTGGCGCAGCCCGCAGGCGGACGAACCGACTACCGGAGTGCCCTTCCACATTGCTTCGGTCAGGGTCAGCCCGAAACCTTCGCGAATTGAATTCTGTATCACGATGCTTGAGGCGGTCTGTATGGCGTTGACCATAAGAGCATTATTCTTTCGGGAACTCATCGGCAGTGTCAACAGGGCCACGTCTTTCTGTATGGCGGGATCCAACCGGGTATAGGTCGTGCAGAGGTCGTTCAGAACTTCGCACCCTTCCGGATCGTCCTGGATGGAGGCGGGATCGGGGCCGACCATGACAAGCCGCAGCATTTCCGCCCGACACCGGTAGTGTTCATCTCCGGGATTCGATTTGCCGTTGAGGCTTTCCTTCATCCGGATAAAACCTTCCAGAAGAGGTTTCCATCCCTTGAGCCTGTCCCAGCGGGATATCTGGGTTATTGTGGGCCGATAGAGGAATCCGATCCTTTCGGGAGAATGAGCCGGTCCAAAAGAACCATCCGGCTGAAGACGCTGCGCAGGTTCCGGGAAAGGATCGGCAAGGCTGGGATTGGCCAGCCTGCCCAGCCCGGCATTGCAGAGAATCGAGGTCAGCTCCTCCGCGCGGATGGTTCGATTTTTGTAACTCAGCGGATCGATTGCCGGATAGATAACAGACGACCGATTCCGGACGTAGCCCGGAACATATTCGCCGGCGGAAAAGATATCGTGATCGAAAACCTGGATATAGGGCTTGAGAAATTCCCATGCGGCCGCAGTGGAGGGATGATTTTCATCCAACCCGATATGGCAGCGCCATACCGCCGGCAGATTCATCTGATTTTTCAATTTTGCTCCCATAGCCAGGGGTTGCGGGTCATGGATAACCAGAAGGTCATTCGGATCCAGTACGGCGCGAAGCGCTTCCACATTTGATTCGCCGATGTGTTCAAAAAGCTGCCGGTCCTCACTCGTGAGCCGGCCGTTTCCGCCCCCGTCTCCATGGATCATATTGTGAAGCCTTTTCGTAAGGCGAAAAAAAGCGGGATCGTCCGAGCCCATTACCGCCCACCGCGTCTTAATTCCAAGTTCCTTTAGAATTCCCATCATTTTCGGCAGCATTTCCGCCACCCCGCCGCCCTGGCTGGTGGAGTTCACCATGAGAATGGAACGCCCGTTGATGCACCGGCGTACATCTTTCGCTTCATTGCGCAGGTTCTCGACCTCTGCGGCCAGATGAGAATAGGCGCTGTAATCTTCAAGAGTGGTTGTGTCTTTGGGTTCGACCAATGTAATCATAGATACCGCCTTAATCCTGTTTTTTCATCCGACAGGTTTTTCGGTTTCTGTGAGCGCAGACATCCTCCCTGCATCCGCCGTCTGGAGGTGTTTGCCGGGTGCTATCAATATTTATCGGCAAAAATATTTTTAATTTAGTAGTAATTCCCCCAAAATTCGGAAGATTTTACGGCAGATCGTTCCTATCAAATCCGCTACCGCCGTAAGAGGGAAGTTTCCGTTTGCTCTCATAAAGAAATGTGATTTTTTTACCGCGGCAGGATCAATAAAAACATCCCGGTTTTTTCTGTTAATATGGAAAAACCATGGAGCAGTCGCACTTTCTCAAAGACCTGGTCATCGTTTACGGCCTCGGCGCTCTTATAGTCTTTTTTTTCCAGAAGCTGCGCCAGTCCAATATCGTTGGATTTCTTGTCACCGGTATACTGGTGGGCCCGTACGGATTCAGCCTGGTAGGCGATACGGCCAGCGTCCATATTCTTGCCGAGATCGGCGTCATGCTGCTCCTGTTTTCTCTGGGACTTGAATTTTCTTTTAAAAAGCTGATGCAGATCCGCCATGTAGTTTTCAGAACCGGAACGGTTCAAGTGGCCGCTACAGTCCTGCTCGTAGTCGGCATCGCGTCATTCGCGGAGATACCCATTCGAACCGCGGTCTTTTTCGGATTTCTGGCGGCTCTAAGCAGCACGGCTATCGTTGTTAAAATTCTTTTCGACCGGGGGGAAACCGACGCGATTCACGGGAAAGTGGCGCTGGGCATACTGATATTCCAGGACCTGTGCGTCGTCCCGATGATTGTATTGGTGCCGCTTTTGTCGGAGCCGGGCCCCGTCTGGCTTCCGCTGGGGATAGCGTTGGGCAAGGCGGCCATAGTGATCGCAATAGTCGTGCTGTTGGCGCGCTATGCCTTCCCGTGGTTCCTTTACCACATCGTCGGCACACGCAGTAAAGAGCTTTTCATAATTGCAGCTTTATGGATACTGCTCGGAATGTCCTGGTCGCTCTCCCTTTTCGGCTTTTCCCTCGCCCTGGGCGCGTTCCTTGCCGGATTAACGGTTTCCGAATCCGAGTACAGTTATCAGATATTCGCAGATATTCGACCGTTCCGGGACGGCCTTAACAGCCTGTTTTTCATCTCCATTGGAATGCTGGTCGATGTCCGATTTATCCTGGACAACGCAGGATTTCTTTTCCTCCTCGTTCTGGGCATAACGGCCGGCAAGGCGTTCCTGACCACGCTTGCGGTTGCCGCTACACGCCTGCCGTTAAGTATTGGAATCCTGGCGGGATTTTCTCTGGCTCAAATAGGCGAATTTTCCTTCATACTGCTGGAAGCGGGAATGCGAAGCAATTTAGTAGGGTTAGCGTGGTATCAGAGAATCCTTTCGGCTTCGGTCGTTACGATGATTTTAACCCCGCTGTTTTTCTGGATCTCCCGCAGGATGCAGGCGAACAACCGCCTGTACGCCTTTATTAAACGATTCGGAGAAAAAAGAAGTATTGCTGAACTGAATGCGCAATCCAATATCATGCAGGATCACGTCATCATCTGCGGATTCGGCATTACCGGACAGAATATTGCCGGTATCCTGAAAGCGAACAAGATTCCCTACCTTATACTGGAATTGAATGCCCAGACCATGCGGGAACAAAAGCGCAGGGGAGAGCCGATCTTTTATGGTGACTGCACCGAAGCAGACATCCTGCTGCATGCAGGTATAATGAGAGCCCGGGTGATACTTCATGCACTATCCGATCCGGCCGCCACACGGTCCGCTGTGAAAACCGCAAGGTCCCTGAATTCGGAAATTGTAATCCTGACGAGAAATAAATACCTGGCTGAAATAGACGAACTCAGCAACCTCGGCGCCACAGAAGTAATTTCGGAAGAATTCGAAGCCTCCATTGAACTGCTCGCCCGAATCCTTCGGGTATATCACCTGCCGCGCCAGGCTGTCGCCCAGGAAATCAAGAGCATCCGCGACGAAAGGTACCGGATCTTTCGTCACCTGGATACGACCATCCCCCGGCTGCGCCTGAGCACCAACCTGGATATATATACCGAAACGTGCCTGATTGACCCCCGTTCTCCACTTTGCGGCCTTTCGGTTTCAGAGACCGGGCTGCGTCAGAAATCCGGCGCCCTGATACTGGGTATCGTACGCGAAAAGGATACGCTGAATAATCCGCATCCAGGCGTTATCCTTGAAGCCGGGAACCTGTTAATAATGAGCGGGACCAAGGACCAGCTGAAAAAAGCCATCCAATTGATAAACGGCCCGGTATAAAGACGCTTCCGACCGGTCCGATATTTTTTCAAGCAGGAAAATGCAAATTAAAGTCCGCTTTATTTTAGGATGATCCGGAGTCGGCGGGAGCCTGCGAGGCATGCAATAAATTTCCGGAACGGGACGCTGGCCTGGCGTCATTTTATCGGGTATATTGTGCCTTCTGATTCATCGGCAGTTCGTAATTGAGGTGTCTTTATGAAAAAGCGTTCCCGAAATCCCATAATCCGGTTCCTTCTGGAAAACTCCGCCTTCCTGATTATCGGAGCTGCTGTCGGTCTCGTCTGGGCCAATATTGATCACGAAAGTTATGAGTTCATAAAGGAAACTCCGGCTTTTTTTATCAATCACGTTCCCGTTTCGCTCGATTTTCTGATCAACGACATTGCCATGGCATTCTTTTTCCTGCTTGCCGGAAAAGAAATCCGGGAAGCCATGCTGCCCAAAGGAGCTCTTTCGAGCGTAAGAACCGCCGCGCTGCCGATCACCGCAACGCTGGGCGGAATGGCGGGGCATGCCATTATCTTTTTCACCGGCACGCTGGTTTTACACGCGCCCGAACTGACGCGGGGATGGGCTATCCCGATGGCGACGGACATCGCATTCAGCTACCTGATTGCCCGTATGGTTTTTCCCCAGATCGGCGGGAAAACACATCCGGCAATCGTTTTTCTGCTCCTGCTGGCCATAGCGGACGATGCCGGCGGGCTGATCGTGCTCGCCAGTTTTTATCCGCAGGAAGTCCACAATCTTTTCCCGTTCCTGCACGGCATAAATTCTTTGCTTATTTTCATCGTCGGAGTGGGGATTGCGATCGCCTTCGCCCTGGCCCTATGGAAAAAACTGAAAATCACAAACTTCTGGCCCTACCTGTTAGGTCCCGGCATAATCTCCTGGCTGGCCTTTCATGAAGGAGGCATTCATCCCGCTCTGGCGCTTGTCCCGCTGGCCTGGTGCATGCCTCACGAACACTCGGATGTCGGAATCTGGGCTGTCGGTGAATCCAACGGACAGGACACACTGAACCGGATGGAACAGTGGTGGAAGAGTCCGGTGGAGCTGATACTCGGATTTTTCGGTTTCGTCAACGCCGGCGTGGAATTTTCCGCCCTGGGTCTCGGCACCTGGCTTGTCTTTCTCGGCCTGCTTTTCGGCAAGCCCATCGGTATCGTCCTGTTCACCAAGGTCGGTCAGGCGTTCGGTCTCAGGCTGCCGAAAGGAATGTACACTAAAGACCTGATTGCGGTGGGAATCGCCGCGGGCATCGGTTTCACAGTGGCTTTATTTGTATCCGTCGTGGCTTTCCCCGCCGGGGCGCTTCAGGACAGTGTGAAGATGGGAGCCCTGTTCAGCTTCACCGTGGCCCCGATAACACTCGTTGCCGCCTGGATCCTGGGCGTAAAGCGGCGCGCTGTTCAGAACAGGTAACCGGCATTTCTCAAAGCCCGGACCCTACTTCAGCCACCTGATTCCACTACAAAGGGCGGACATAAGGTTCGCCCCTACCTATAAACTCCGTACTCTTTCGACGCGGCCATCATGGCCCGGACACTCTCCAGTTTCGGGTCGTCCGGGATGCAGCCGGCCCCCAGCACATAACCTCCCCCTTTGCCGCAGTCTTCAATAAGTTTGCGGCAGTATTCTTTTACCTGTTCCGGGGACCCGGTGCAGATCAGGGAGGACGGCACATTCCCCTGGATGCAGAATTTGTCGCCCAGGACCTCTTTCGCCTTTGCCATATTCGTCTGGTCAAACCACCAGACAACGCTGCCCTTCGGGAAATCCGTTATCGATTTGAGACGGGTTTCGTAGCCTCCCTCGGCGAACATCACAGGGATAATCCCCTCCTCAATGAGAGCGTCCATCACCCTTTTAAGCGACGGCCAATACAGGTTCTCATATTGCTCCTCGGACATCCATCCGTCCGCGCCCTTATGCAGTGGAAACATGACAGCGTTCAATGTCGGGAAACTCGGGGCTTTCAAAAGGGAATCGATCGTCACGTCCGCCATGACCTCGACCGCTTTTTCGAGCTTATCCCTGTGGCGGAACATATCCGTTACGACCCCGCGCGTTCCCCTGAGAGTGTCTCCGACGGCGTCGAAAGGTGCAAA
This sequence comes from uncultured Acidobacteriota bacterium, assembly GCA_964586015.1. Taxonomy (GTDB): domain Bacteria; phylum Acidobacteriota; class UBA6911; order UBA6911; family UBA6911; genus UBA6911. Next base: position 18,687 of record CAZPHK010000017.1, read on the forward strand.
TGCGTACCTGGTTGCCATGGAAGGAAAACCGAGTCCCGGGCCGAAATCCATCAACCGGGCGGTTATTTCATTCCGTTTCTGCAGTTCTTTCCCGGCATCGAGCAGTCTCTGCAGCGCATCCTGAACCTCGGGCATGGCCAGCGGCATTATTTCGCCCATAGGTATCTCAAGCATATCCGTCAACGGCACCAGATTGCGAAAGCTCTCAAACGCTCCATACACCCGGGGCAGATAGGTCCGCAGCCAGAAGTTGGACGGGTCCATGATAAGGTCGTCATACTCGTCGACCTTCATGTATTCCCCTTCCACGAACTGATGGCCGGGAGCATCTTTGGACAGCCCAAGCCCCGGAATTGCATAAAGCTTATAATCCAGGATTTCCAGGACTTTTCCCGGCAAGGCAAACGGATAGGCAAGCGTCTCCAGCTCTTCGGCATATTTTTGGTTGAAGTCCCTGCACGCCTGGATCGCTTTTTCGACATCGTGCATGGCGTCGTACATACGGAGACCGGCCAGGTTAAAAGGAAGGTTCCCTATCGGAAGATGAACCGGCACACGGTCCGGTTCCTCAACGTTGTAGGCATCCACCATCCTCTGCGCCCGCACTTTATAGGCTCTTTCGGCCTCCGGGCTGACAAATTCGATACCCGGCGGATTCAGATATCGATTCAGCCTGTACTCTCTTTTCTGTTCCGGTGTCATTCCAGCCCAATTGTCGGGCAACCCATTTGTATTTATTTTCGCCATCGCAATTCACTCCAGTTCTAGTAGGGGCGAACCTTGTGTTCGCCCTTGTATCATATTTGTAGGGGCGAACCTTGTGTTCGCCCTTGTATCACGCGCCCAAAACCGTTCTGTTTCGAAAAAATGGGCAATATCGGCGAACCTTGTGTTCGCCCCTACATCCTCCTGCAATTGCTCCGAGGGCGAACACAAGGTTCGCCCC
>CAZPHK010000017.1:19732-28651 GCA_964586015.1 uncultured Acidobacteriota bacterium
GTTCGCCCCTACATCCTCCTGCAATTGCTCCGAGGGCGAACACAAGGTTCGCCCCTACAATCTTCCATTATAGATAGACGATCTTGGGCGCTTTTCTTTCCGGTACCCGAAAATACTTTATATCGTTGTATCCAAGCATCATCGGATAATGGTGGGGATGGTCCACCGGCATTCCGGCTTCCGCTTTCAGCGACGGCAATGCCATAAGGGCTCCCTGAAGCAATCCGGCCCAGCAGGCGCCCAATCCCAGTGCCGGCGCCGCCAGATCCAGGTATGTCAGGGCAATTGTCAGGTCAACCTGACCGGTCATAATTTCCCCGGCAGCAGATGCCACGACGATGGCTGGAGCATTCCGCAGCACCGAATCGTATCCCGCATCCCAGGCCGTCACAATCATCGGAAGGTACGGGGCGGCAGCCACGACTTTTGGATCCTTTACGAGCTGCCGCACCCAGTCCGCAGTAATGCGGGCGATCTTTTTCAATCGGGATGGATCCGTAATCACCGTCCACTCTACCATCTGGCTGTTCCCGCCTGTCGGCGCGTAGCGTGCAATTTCGATCAGTCTCTGTATCTTTTCTTTTTCAACCGGCTTGTCCTTAAAAACGCGAACGGAACGGCGGGCCCTTAAAAACTGCTCGGCCTGCGCCTCATTAATGTTGAACTCGTTCCGTATCTCCGGCGAGGATTCCATCGGGACATCCGCATGACTCAGGGCTCCATAAGGGCAGACCGCCACACAATGGCCGCAGCGGATGCATCGTTCCTCACCCCCCTCAATAAGCTCCGGAAATCCGTCATCGGCTGAAAACCGAATAATGGTCGCCGGACATTCCCGGATGCAAAATTCATCTTTTTCGCATTTGTCCCGGTCGATGATTAAAAGACTCATAAACATCCTTCCTTTCTTTGGAGTGCGGCAGCTTGCTGCCGCCCTGATCTGGCATCAATATTACGAAGGCGGCAAGCAAGCTGCCGCACTCCAAAGACAAAATTCCCTATAATTTCCCATGTTCGCGCACGTCGGTGGCAAGCATCCCGGCTGCGCGTGCCGCCTGCAATCCAAGATCCCCGTCCTCGAAAACCTGGCAATTTTCCGGAGAGACGCCCAGCCTGTTTGCCGCTTCCAGAAAAAGATCGGGGGCGGGTTTGGGGCGGATATCATCGTCGGCAGTCAAGATTGTCCGGAAAAAACACCGGATTTTCAGAGTGTCCAGTTCCAGCATCACGTTTTCACGGACGCCGCCGGATGCAACCGCCATTGGGAGAACTCCGCTGTACCGATGCACGACATCCAGCACGGGCGCGACCGGCTTGAACTGAGCGGCGCAGCCGCGGAAATGCCTGTGCTTGACCTGAACCGTTTCCCGGGGATCCAGGTTAAGGGAAAACCGCTCGTTGTAAAGAGCCACGATATTTTCCTCGGGCATTCCCTTGGTGGACGTGAAAAATTCCTCGTTCCAGGTTCCCCCTTTAAGCTCTATCGCCTTCTTCCAGGCATTCCAATGCAGCGGCATCGAATCCACCAGCGTTCCGTCGCAATCGAATATCAATCCCTTTATGTATTCAGGCACTTCAATCTTCGTCATAAAAACCGTAGGGGCGAACCTTGGGTTCGCCCTTGTATACATTTAACCGGCAGCCGGGCGAACACAAGGTTCGCCCCTACATTAATCAAAACGGATTCTCGGTCGGGTAATACATGCTTTTGGGCAGGTTGAAGTAAACTTCTTCGAGGCCGAGCATCCTGCATGCGGCAAAAAGGGTTTTCCCTGCATGCCTGAATGCAATGGCGGTATGGTGCGGGAAATGCTTTTCGAGCAGAACGTGCCTATAAAAACGACCCATTTCTGCAATGGCGAAAACGCCGATGGAGCCGAACGATTTGGGATTTATATCCAGCACTTCTCCGTTCGCCACGTATGCCTGGAGATACGCATCTGACGTCGATTGAATGCGAAACACGGAAATGGGCCCGGACTTGATCCGCCCCTCCAGGGTTCCCCTTGTAATGTTCGGTTCCACTTCCGGCTCCATGAGGCGGTGCATGATCAACTGATGCTGCAGAGCGGGCTGCAGGAGGCATTGTGACGAAGTATTTCCGCAGTGGAATCCCATCCACAGGTCGCTGTTGGAATACTCGCGGATAACCTGCCGGCACTCTTCGAACATGTCTTTCGGGACGGAATTGTTGATATCCAGGATGGCTGGAGGCGCTTCGGTTGCACAGACCACCATGTATTCGCTGAGAGCCCCGTAAATATCAGCCTCGCACGCCGCGGGTATGCCCTTCGCCGCCAGGCGCGAGTTTACATAGCAGGGAACATGTCCGAAATATTTTTCGAAAGCGGGCCAGCATTTGTTTGCAAATGCCGCATACCGCGAGGCGCCCAGATTGGCCGCCATATGTTTTTCGAGAGCATATTCATACTGTGCCAGTTTCTCGATCAGTTCGGGATAGGTGTTTCCTTCTCCCAGTTCCCCGGCCATCTCCACGGCGATGCGCCGCACTTCGGGATTTCCCTTTTCCGCCTGGACGATGTCGTAGAGGTCCAGCTCGCTGTTTTCCATGATTTCCACGCCCAGGTCGAACAGGGGCTGAATAGGCGCATGGCAGGTCAAAAAGTCAAACGGACGGGGGCCGAAGGAGATGATCTTCAGATGCCGCACTCCTTCCACCGTTCGGGCAACGGGAATGAATTCCCCCAGCATATCGGCAACATCCCCGGGATCTCCGACCGGGTATTCCGGGATATAGGGCCGCAGCCTCCGGAGGCCTGCGTTGTAGGACGCACTGAGAAGTCCGCAGTAGGCGTCCCCGCGCCCGCCTACCAGGTCTTTGCCGCTGTCTTCCGCGGCGGCAACAAGCATCACCGGTCCGGAGAATTTTTCCGCCATGAGGGTTGTGGGGCCTTCCGGACCGAAATTTCCCAGATACAGCGCCAGGGCATTGATTTCTTTCCGTTCTGCTTCCTGGAGAGCCTTGAGCACGTCCTGTTCATTCTCAATGACGGTTTCAATTTCAACCACCGGTATTTTGCGTTCGAGGCAGGCCGCCATAACGCGATTCCGGCGGTTCCGGGAAAGCTCAACAGGGAAACAATCCCTGCTGACCGCGACAACACCAAGTTTGATATCAGGTATGTTTTGCATGCATTTGTTCCTTATGACTTCTTCTGGCCGTAATAGGCCTCGGGTCCATGTTTGCGTTGATAATGTTTCCGCTGAATATGCATCGGGAGTGCGGATATATCCGGATTCAACTGAATGGACCCGAAGGCCATCTGGGCAATTCTTTCCAGTATCAGGCTGTTTTCCACCGCATCCGCGGGATTGCCGCCCCATGTGAAAGGGGCATGCCCGGCCACCAGCACCCCCGGTGTAGCCTTCGAATTTAAATCCTTAAACCGTTCCACGATGATTTTTCCCGTCCAGCTTTCGTACCCGGCGTCCACTTCTTCCGCGGTCAGAAACCGTGTGACGGGCACCGGGCCATCGAAATGATCCGCATGCGTTGTTCCCAGGCACGGAATCTCCAGGCACGCCTGGGCAAACATCGACGCATACAGGCTGTGCGTGTGAACTACCCCTCCGATGGAAGGAAAGGCCCGGTAAAGTTCCAGATGCGTCGGCGTATCCGAAGAAGGGCGCAACTTCCCCTCCGTGACCTTCCCGTCAAGATCGACGACAACCATATCGGAAGCCGACATGGCCTGGTAATCGACGCCGCTGGGCTTGATGGCGACCAGCCCGGCGGCCCGATCGATGCCGCTGACGTTGCCCCAGGTAAGAGTCACCAGACCGTGACGGGCCAACTCGACATTTGCCCTGTAGACATCGTTTTTAAGCTGCTCGATCATTGCGGCGGCCTCCGCACGGAATCACGGATATCCAGGAGATCCTTCATGACATTGAACATCGGTCCCGACCAGTCCTGCATGCCGCAGGCATCATGCATCTGGCGGTACAGGCAGTACAGCTGCTTATAGATCCGATGGTTCCCGTCCGATGGAGAGTATGTTTTGCCGGTTCCGACCATGCGGCTCTGAGCCTCCGCAACCGAACCGTAACCTCCGTTTTCCTCGCCCGCCGCGACGGCGGCAAACACGGCGGCGCCGAGAGCCGGCGTCTGACCGCTGCGGGATATTTTCATGGGACGCCCGGTGATATCCGCGTAGATCTGCATCAACAGGGAGTTTTTTGAAGCAAGACCGCCGCAGTTGATCACCTCTTTTACCGGTACGCCGTATTCCTCTATGCGGTCGATGATGGTTAGAGCTCCGAATCCGGTCGCTTCCATCAGCGCCCTGTATATTTCATGAGGCTGTGTGTGCAGCGTCTGGCCGAGCAGGAGGCCCGAAAGCCGGACATCGACAAGAATGGTACGGTTCCCGTTATTCCAGTCCAGGGCCAGGAGCCCGCTTTCGCCCGGCTTCAGAACCGCCGCCTCTTTCTCGAGACGATCGAATTTCTCCTCCTGGGTATTGCCGTACTTTTCAGGGACAAGCGTATTCACAAACCAGAGAAAGATATCCCCGACTCCGGACTGCCCGGCTTCAATACCGTAATAGCCGTCCATGACGGATCCATCGACGATGCCGCATACTCCGGGGATGTCCTTCAATGGCTCTCTGTGCGGATGAACCATGATATCGCACGTGCTTGTTCCTATGATCTTCACCAGGATTCCGGGGGAAATCCCGGCGCCAACGGCGCCCATATGGGCGTCGAACGCACCGACCGCTACGGCTACAGACGATGAAAGTCCAAGCCTGGACGCCCATTCCGCCGACAGAGTTCCGGCGCGGCGGTCTGCCGTATACGCCTTTTCATAGAGCCTCTCCCGCAAGGCTCCAAGCCCCGGAGACAGAGTGTCGAGGAACTCCCCGTCGGGCAATCCACCCCAGGATGGGTTGAACAGCGCCTTGTGGCCGGCGGCGCAAACGCTTCGTTTTACCTTTCGCGGGGCCGGATCTCCCGTCAACACGGCGGGGATCCAGTCGCAGATCTCAATCCAGCTGTGGGCCGCATCATAAACATCTCCGGCAACATTCCTGCAGTGCAGTATTTTGCTCCACCACCATTCGGACGAGTAGGTGCCGCCTATTTTTGAAAGATACTGCGGGCGCGCCTTTTCAGCGAGCTGCGTGATCTGAGCCGCCTCCCTGTAGCTCGTATGATCCTTCCAGAGCCATACCATGGCGGCGGGATTTTCACGGAAACGTTCCTGGAAACAAAGAGCCTGTCCTTCTGCATCAACCGGCATCGGACTGCTGCCGGTTGTATCCACTCCAATGCCGATAACCGCTTCCGGGCTGAAAACGGGATCGACCGTTTTCGCTTCTCTTATCGCTTCTTTAACGGTTGTCTCAATGGCGATAAGGTAGTCCCCGGGATTCTGTCTCGCCAGGTTCGGTTCGGAAGAATCCAGGACGACCCCGTCCGTTCCCGAAGGATACGCGTAGACGTGCCCCGAAACTTCCCTTCCGGTAGCGGCATCCACCAGAAGAGAGCGGCACGAATTGGTGCCGAAATCCAACCCGATCACGTATGGGGACATGGCCGTACGAAACGCTCCTCAATTTTATAGTTCAACAAAAATAAAGGGCACCGCAGAGGCGCAGAGTACGCGGAGTTCCGCGGAGATTTATACTATAATTTTTCTCTGCGTTCCTCTGGGTTCTCTGCGGCGAGATCATTTTTCTTATCCCACGAAATAGAGATAGGCTGCCAGTATCAGTGCGAGGACGGTCAGGGAAAGAATGACATCGATCGCCTTCCAGCTTGACCTCGTCGCACGCTTGTCTTCAGCCGTTACGGTCGCATAAGTCAATCCGCTGATTCTTGCATAATCCGGGACTTCGGTCATGTGGCTGACGACGATCATCACTATGGCCGATACAAACAGGATAATCATGCTGTAATACTGGAAGAAAATGTTGTTGACGATCCACAGGAAGGATCCTTCCGTATAATGAAATCCTTCCATCATCTTGACCGGGGTATCCACGGCAAGCCGGAAAATTCCCATGACAAAGCCCGTAATCAGCGCCCAGAGGCACCCCTTGGCGTTGAGCCGCTTGTAGAACACGCCCAGGAAAAATACGACAAAAATAGGCGGCGCCAGGTAGGACTGAACGCCCTGCAGGTAATCGTACAGTCCGCGTCCGCCTTTAATGACCGGAATCCAGCAGATGCCGATCAGGACCATGATAAAGGTGGCGACCCTGCCCACCCAGACCAGTTTTTCCTGGGAAATCCCCTTGTGGAGCCTCTTATAAAAGTCGATCGTAAAGAGCGTGGCGCTTGCATTGAAGGCGCCCGCCAGGGAACTCATCAATGCCGCCAGGAGCCCCGCAACCACAATACCGCGGATCCCGATCGGCAGGACATTGGCCACCATCAGAGGGAACGCCTGCTGGGCGTTTTCACGGATAACCTGCCCATCCGGGCCGATCAACAGGTTCTGGAATGCCGGTATTTTCCCCGAGATCGCCAGGGCATAGCAGATGATCCCGGGAATGATGAAAATAAACACCGGCAGCAGCTTGAAGAACGCCGCTGTTATGGAACCGCGCCGGGCTTCCTTTTCGTTCGGGGCGGTCAGGGCTCTCTGAACGATATACTGGTCCGTACACCAGTACCAGAGGCCTATAACCGGGGCGCAGATCAGCATGCCGAGCCAGGGATAATTATCGTTGAAATACCAGGCCATGTGCTGGGAGTCCCGAATCGGAGCCCATGTGGCCTGCAGTCCGTGCGGCACCAGCGGTTTCCACAAATTAAACATTTCGGAAGGAACGATCGCTCTCAATTCTTCCCAGCCCCCAAGTGCCTGCAGACCGAAGAAGGTCACCAGCGCGGAGCCGATAATCAGCACGATAGTCTGAATCGCTTCCGTATAAGCGACGGCGCCCATACCTCCTACAATCGTATAGATGCCGGTAATGACAATCACGATAAAGGAGCCGATCCAGAAACTGTCGAATCCCCAGATATTGAGTTCCGGCAGAAGAACGGAAAAGACGATGCCGCCGGCGAAAATGCCTACGGCTATTTTTGTGAGAATATAGGCCACAAGAGAGATAACGGAAAGAACCGTGCGGGATGCCGGGGAAAACCGCTTTTCCAGAAACTCAGGCATGGTGAAAACCCTCGACCGCATATAAAAGGGCACCATGACCCATCCCAGAACGAGAAGGCACCAGGCATGCAGTTCGTAATGCGCCATTGCGACACCGTCGGTTGTTCCCGACGCAGCCAGGCCTACCAGATGCTCCGAACCGATATTGGACGCGAATATGGAAGCCCCTATAATGAACCAGCCTAATTCCCTGCCCGCCAGAAAATAGCCGTCGGTGGTTTTTTTCTGTTTTTTCGCAACCCATACAACAATGCCGGCTATCAATCCGAAGTACGCTGCAATAACGATCCAGTCTACAGGGTGCAGTGTGCTCATATGATCATTCTCCTGGTAAGGACTCTCGGGTTGAAAACTGATAGATGGTTGTCTGCCTGTACACCTGCCCCGGTTTCAGGGTCGCGGACGGGAAATCCGGCTTATTGGGGGCGTCCGGGAAAACCTGGGTTTCCAGGCAAAGACCGCTCCTGTATCCATAGGCGATCCCGTCTTTTCCTATATCGCTTCCATCCAGAAAGTTGCCGGAGTAGAACTGCAGTCCGGGCTGGTCGGTGAACACGGTCATCATGCGTCCGCTTTCCGGCTCATACAGTTCGGCGGCCTTATGAATCTCTCCGGGTCCGGTATAATCCCGCAGAACCCAGTTGTGGTCGTATCCCTTTCCATAAACGAGCTGCTCGAAGGCATCGTCAATGCGCTCTCCGATCTTGTGGAATTCGCGGAAATCGAGCGGTGTGCCCTCAACCGGCAGCAGTTCTCCCGTCGGAATGAGTCCCGCATCCACGGGAGTAAATTGGTCCGCTTCAATCTCAAGATCATGGTTGAGGATTGTTTCCTTAAAATTCCCGGACAGGTTGAAGTAGGAATGCTGGGTCGGGTTCAGGATGGTGGTCTTGTCCGTTACGCCTTCATATTCGATGCGAAGCGCATTGTCACTGGTCAGCGAGTATGTAACTTTTAAAGTCACTGTCCCGGGATACCCTTCTTCTCCGTCCCGGCTTGTATACGTAAACCGTATCGAGGGAGAGTCGGAATCTTCCAGGACAGCGGTATCCCACAAGACTTTGTTGAATCCGACATTGCCGCCGTGGAGATGATTTTCCCCGTTGTTGATTGCCAGCTGATACTCCTTCCCGTCGAGCAGGAAGCGTCCCTTGCCGATTCGATTGCCGTAGCGTCCCACCACGGCGCCGAAATACGCCGATCCGTTCACGTACCCGTCTATGGAATCGTAGCCGAGCACCACATCCCGGCTGTTGCCGTTCCGGTCCGGAACGGACAATGACGTGATCGTTGCACCGTAAGTGATCACTTTCATGGTCATGCCGGCGCCGTTTTCCAGCACATATTGCTGTACTTCACGGCCGTCCGCGAGAACGCCAAAGGTCGTTGGTTTCATAAGAGGTTGCGCCTTTCTGTCTGTATGACATGCTCCCAGTGAAAGAAGGCAAAAGGTTGTGAAACAGAGGATAAAAGATTTAGTCACAGGGTATTCTCCAGTCAATATTCCTGATATTAAACCCACATTTCTTAAGGGGTTGATGCCGCAGCGTAATTGCAAATTGATCCAGTGCAAGGCGCAGTTTGTCACATCACGCGCGGAAGGGCAATTCCATTTTTATCAACGTGTATTTCTTATGACTGGATAAGGTTGTATTAAAGTAGTGACGTGGGAAATCACTGTATTCCCCTAGAGTGCCTCAGAATTCGTTTCACACTTAAACTCGGTTTTAAACCTTATCAATACAGTGCGGCAAAATTTCCGCTTTCAAGAATTT
>CAZPHK010000017.1:28661-42787 GCA_964586015.1 uncultured Acidobacteriota bacterium
GAATTCCGTGGAGATGAGCAGGCTCCCGCACTTCAAGGAAGCGCCACTTTTCGAAATATTATGAGGTTTTGTGAGAGGTTATTCGCCCTGCATTTTCAGATCCGCGGCGTCCGGGTTATTTTCGTCGTTGCGGACAAGAGTAGCATCGTAGATGGAATCTTCGACTTCCAGCCCGGCTCGATACTCTTGCCCGTAAGGCTGGCAGTAAACCAGTATCCCCCGGACATTGGATGTCCCCCACTCTACTTTGACCGTGATTCCTGTAGGCAGTTCTCCCGGGAGAATCAGGCTGAGACCGTGCGCCGAAAGGTTCTGGAGCCGTCCTTTCATTGAGATACCGGGATCGTCGACACCCGTAATGGTTGCAATCATATCGGTACTGAATCTTAAACGGTTTCGCCTGTTCATGTAGCTTCCAATCGACTGAAAAAGCCCGGAACCTTAATGTATTTTGCCCATCCCGGGAGGATTCTCCTGAACATTATACCTTCACTGCCGAAAGTTCCGGTATGATAATTATCCGAATTGCATCCGGGGGGCCGTGAAGGCGTCCCCGGAATCCTGTAACTAGAGCAAAGGCAATTCTTTCGGAGCATCAGCGAAGGAATAGAGTGTCGCCCTGGCTTCCGTGAAATAGAAAGTCACGTAGTTTTCATCATCCGCTCCCTTGGGATAAATCTGCAGCAGCATGGGAGCTTCTTCAAATGCCTGAGCTTTTGTATCGCGTGAATCGTCGAATTCTATATGTCCGCGAACCCTGAGCCATGTGTTGTCCGCTCCCATCGCGGAAATTTCAATATCGGGATTCTTTACCATCTGCTTATAAACATCTTTCATCTTACCCGTGCACATGTAAAGCCTGTCGTTTCTATTCATCACAAAACCGAAAGGACGCACCCTGGCTTGTGTTCCGTCAACGGTTGCAAGATGAAATACCTTATTGGCCTTTAAAAATTCAATTGCGGAATTCATATGTATCTCCTTGAAGAAAATTTATCGTACTACGGAATGCAACGAATCATTTGCTCGTCTTTGAAAAAAGGAGCCGGAAGTCAGCCCGACTTCCGGCTGAGCTAAAATTTAAGTCGGATTAAACAACCTGTAACCCGCAAACAGAACCTGTTAACTTGCCAACATTCCGGAGTCACAGTCCAAATCACAAAAACACAAACAGGTTTTTCAGCAAACTGTCAAAAATTCTCCCAACCGGTTTTCAGCGTCCGGAGCCTGGGGTCCATCCGTTCCCGAGTCCATAGGGCAGGGTAACGAACGGGAATGCTTCGACATGATATATCAAGCCGTCACGGATACCGAAAGTTTCCATGGTCACGAGATTCTGGAGCATTCCCGGCGGAGCATCCGGTGAAGCGCCCCGCCTGGTACCGTCGTGAACAAACAGCGGAAACGTTGCAACCGTTCCTTTCTGCTCATCGATGATCAGTGCCCGGCGCGGCCGGATATGCTTCATATAGGCAAACGTCTTGGTGTCGATCTGTTCGGCACAGGTCAGCATGCTGAACCGAAGCATCTCCCGACCCTGCTCCGTATCCGCCGTCGGCATAAACGGCGCCGGCATCATGCGGCCTCCGGGAGGAGGATTGTTCACGGTCTGATACCCGTTCTCATGCCGCACGCATTCATCGGAAAACGCTCCGATCTTCCCGTTATCTCCTTCGAGCGCATCAAAATAAGAATTGGCCACCCGGAACATCAAATCCCGGGACATACGCTGTTCCGGAGGAACGTCCTCGGTCAAAACCGGCACCGGAGTGGTTAGAAGTTCAATGGCAGCCTTATCGATATTCCGGTCGTAAAGGTGTTCGATCTCCTGAATTTTCCCCCTATCCACTTTCAGTCTTACCGCGACCAGAGCATCCTGCCCCCCGATTTTGAGCCGTGCCTGCTGGGCAACCTGCCCCGAAACCGGGTCTGCGACATAAATCCTGAATCCGGTCGGCTCCGTTTTAGATCGCCACAGGATGCCTTCACCGACATCCATTACCCCGGTATTTTCCGTCATCCGCACATCTATCGACAATGGCGGCGCCGCACCGGGATCGTGCTTGAAGATTGCATCCATATAGCCGTCGATAATACCGACAAGGCATTCCCGGTCACATTCTTTGATATTCGCCGGATCCCACTCCGGCTCCCCCGCGGTCAACGGAGGCAACGTTAATACGGACAGCAACAGGGCCAGTGCAGGTATTACGAACATGCCCGGCGGCCGTTTGATCCACCGCACTTTCTCTAGGAATTTCGACAGCATCTCGCCTCACCTCTTCTTAATGACAGGTCATAGTGAATTCACCATTGAATCGTGATGCTATCCCGGCAGGCTGCCGTGTGTCAAAACGTATTTTTTACTCCAGTATTGACCGGATTTCTGTATCATATCGGAATCCGGACAAAAACCGATTCAATATTCCGCTAAAAGGAGAGAGACGAAATGCAACAATGGATAAAGATTTTGTTAATCGCCATCGCAGCTTCCGCGTTGTTATCGGCGGCTTCCTGCACTCCCACCGAAACGAATGCCGTCAGCTACGGGGAAGACCGCGCCCGAATCGAAGACCTCCAGGCCCGCTACATGTTCGCCCTGGATTTCCACGATTATGACACCTACGTGTCGACATTCACCGAAGACGGCATTCTGGATATCCGGGACGGCAATCCAACGCAAGGGCGTGAAGCCATCAAGGAACTCCTGGGAGGCATGCCCTCTAACGAAGAAGGGCAGGCCCGGGAAGAACTTCAAGGCCCGTATCCGGCCACGGGGCGCCATAATATCACCAACATCGCCCTGAAAATCGACGGAGACAAGGCTGTCGGAAGAGCTTACTGGTTCCACTATGGAAACAACAATCCCGACCGGAGTGCGGATCTCGATTCCTATGGGCACTATGAGGATGAAATGGTAAAGGTGGACGGGCAATGGCTTTTCAGCAAACGGGTGATTTATAACGAACAGGTTGCCGACTGGATTGCCCCAACCCAAAATCCCTGCTGGTAATATCTGTGGGCAGCTTGAACGGCATTCCCTGCAAAACGAAAAAGGGGGCACTGCGTTACGTGCCCCCTCACATTATTGTCTGTTACTTTTCCCAGGAAATTAACCGGCCTCCCGGTTTCGAGAGTTATTGCCCTTCCAGGACCTGAATGATCTGCTTGGCTACTTCCACCTGATCCGGCTTTTGCCCGATTTCAACATATTTCTTCAGCGCCGCAATGGCATCAGGCACCTTATCCTGGTCCCCCGAAAGGCAGATTCCAAGCTGATAATAGGATTCCGCGTAGTTTGGATCCGAAGCGACGGACTGCTGGAATGCCTCAACGGCGCCCGATGTATCCCCGCTGTTGACCAGAGTGGCGCCGAGGTTGTAATAGGTCTGCGCGGCCATCGCCGGATTCAGCTCCGCCGATTTATTAAAGGCCTCCCGGGCTTCATCCACTTTCCCCAGCGCATTGAGAACAACTCCCTCGTTCATGTAAAAATCGGGATTGTACGGGTCGAGCTCGATGGCCTTCCGGTAGGAAGCCAGGGCTTCTTCATTCAGCCCCAGACTGTACTGCGCCTTGGCAATAGCCGCGTAAACAACGGGTTCATCCGGAGCCTTTTCAAGGACTTGTTTGAAAGCCTCAATTGCCTGTACATGGTCTCCCGCTTCCGACAATTGCACGCCTTCGCTGAATTTTTCCTTTATTTCCCCTTCCATCTCTTTTCTTTTCTGCTGCTGCTCATGCTGTTTCAGCAGGACGGCTTTTTCCTCATCGGACATTTCCCAGGGAAGGGGATAATCCGCGCCCGGCTTAAGGGTAAAATTGGTCACCAGAGGCTCTCCCAGAGGCGGCACCAGGTTCTGCTTGAATGCCGGCTGAAATCCCTCTTTGCGCACAACCATGCGGAAGGTTCCCGACTGCATTCCGATGAGGTAGATATATTCCCCCTTCTTGTTCGTTTTCGTTTCGAAGTGCAGAACGATATCCTGTCCGTCAATGGTTATCTTCGCACCCTCAACAGGCTGTCCCTTGTCGTCCACCACGGTCCCTTTGAAGGAGCGGTTTTGAGCCATCAGCGTCCCGCAGCCGAATACAAGCAATCCAACGAAAACATAAACCGCAAACAGGGCAGTTCTTTTTACGATAGGCATAATACCTCCTGGCGATTGCACCCTTTGTAACAGCAATTACACAATCATTCTATTAGCAGATAGCGGGGCTTGTCAACTAGCCTTCATTTCTCTCAAGCCCGAAGTGTTACCGGATACTTTGGGCCGGATTCGGTCGCTTCGCCTGCACAGGGTGATGCAGCGGGGTGTTTGGATACGCCTCTTCAATTCAGGCCTCGAGGATACGTTGAGGAGTCGGAGGGGAGCACGCTCAATTCATGCACAGCATGAATTGCGTCGCCGTGTCCTCTGTGCCGCCGCGACAGGAAGTCTGCCTGTATTTCCACCATGACTCCCGGCATGAACAGGGGCTTTTGAGAAACGCGGGCAGGCAGCATATGCGTATGAATTTTGGCCGCATTCACTTTTTAGCTGCAACAGTAAAACAGGGATTGATCCGATAGACCAATCCCTGTTTCCAACACAAACTCGTCCAAGTCCCGGCAACGCGCTCACACGGATTCCGGTTCTTCATCGATTCCGCATCGCGACCGCTGAAGGGTCTTCGATACGGACGGAATGCCAATATGTTTCCTGCTGAAATCCGCCGACACATTCTATCGCAGGCTTGCCAAATCGGCTTTCTCAATGAAGGGGCCGTTATCCTGCCCGCTTTGTTTCAGCGGGGGCAAAACCTCGCAATCGATAACGATCAAGAACCTGTTACAGCGGAGAATTCTTTACCGTTGCAATGAATGGAGACTTCAATCGAATCTAGCGTTCTCCGAATTTAAACACAATACCGGCTCCGAACCGCGCAGTGTCAACGAATTCTCCACTGAATCTGGTGGTCACATATTCGATTTGAGCGGCGCGTATCGAAATCATGTCATTGTAATTGATGTCGACGCCGCCTCCAAGGGCCATCGTGAAGCCATTGTCGTTCATCATATCATCCGGGGTATCGAGATGTGAGCCTCCAAAAAGGGCGCGCGCAAAGGGAACAATTTTTTCAGTCCCGGGAAGCTTGATCTGCGGCCCTACAAGAAAGGAATGAATACTGACCGTACCCGCATCATCCCCGCTGTAGTATACGCCGCCGATATCGATAACCGCGCTGGCATACTCATTTAAGTTCACACCGAATGTGCCTTCCCAGCCGTTCAGATAATCAATCTCATCGCCCTCCGGCAGAACAATATTCCAGCCTCCGAAAACCTCAAACTGGGGAACATCCTGCGCCGCCGATACCGCGCAAAAACCGAGCAAGAGCACTGCGACAAATACGAGTTTTCTCATTTACATTCTCCTTTAATTTCCCAACATAATAAGGTTTTTGATCCTCGCGAAGCAACAGAATTTTAACAGATTTTAAACCGATTGTTCAACAATTAAGGATACGTATCCCCGACACAATTTTACAAATCCTGCATTCCTTCAATTCTATAGAAGAAAACGCATTAGCCGTTCTACGCAATTATTCGTAGCAAAGCGGGCTAAATGGGCGCATGGCCCGACGCCTGACGGCTGTCGGCCTGAATGCGCCCGATACAGTGCCTGAACTCAGCGGTTTCCCGCGAACGCGCTCACCGTCTCTCAATACAAATTATTTCTGCGCGACAAAGAAACTTTGATCGACCTGCCCCTCGTCGTTGTTGCTCGTAAAGTACTGGGCCCGAACGTCCCACCTGGCAAGAAAGGACGCAGCCTGCCCCTGTACGGAATATTCGATCTCATAACTCTGGGGAAGCGCCACGCCCCCGACAACCGCGAAATTATCGAATTTTTCGACGAGCAGGTAAATGGAGTCCGGCATTCCCTCCATGATTGTAGCTCCCGGGGCTCTGTCCGCTGGTCTGCCGGTAGGCTCCGACGGTGTGTTGACCAATCCGCCTGAAGACACGACATTCTGCGTGGCAGTCAGATCATCGGCTACACGGACCCTGTATTCGGTTCTCCTGTGATGAAAATCTTCATCGAAATAAAGTTTAACCGTCATGTTGCCGGGCCTTTTGCCCGGAGCCCCGTACTCGAGTTCATAGAACTCCTGCCCGTCGATGCTGGCCTTGCCCAGTTTCATCCTGGGTTTTTCTTCGCCGATACGCAGCAGGGGCCAGGCTGTAGTCAGGACTCCCCCTAGAAACCCCTCCTTCATAATCGAATTGTGCTGGAAAATATAAAGCGCTATCGGGGACCTCTGTGTCGGGGTGATGTAACCAACGGTAACATCTTTTCCATCGTACGCAAAATACTCCCCGGGATAATTAATGTCCGAGAACTGCATCCTGAGCCCCACCTTCGGGCCGTCCGATACGCACATGAAAAAACCGTCGGTCAGTTTGCCCGTAGCTCCCTGAATGAATTCGACGGTCGCTGTACCGCTGACCCCCCAGGATTTGATCTCCTCAAGCTTTTCAGGGCTTCCGAGCGCTTTCAGGTGGTTTTGCACCAGTTCTTCAGGCGTGATATCCTTGATTTCGGCCCGGGCAATGCCGACTTGAATCAACATCAAAGCCATACAGATAATAATTACCGTAATGCACGAATGTTTTCGCTTAATCATCAAAACCCTCCCCTAAATTCATCATCCTTGATTTGTGATCCATAATTTATATTCGCTTGAATTCCGAAGTACAAGAGCAAAGTCAAAACAGCGCCCGCGAACACACTACGCCCGTTTTTCCTTGTGCTTGTATACAATTAGAACTATAAATATTCATATAGGTTCAAAAATTTTGTAAAATATGAAAGCTCTTTTAGGAAATATCAAACAATCCATCCCATCGCGAGGTTCGATCATGAAATTCAGGTTTTTAGCTTCCGTCAAAAATCTAGCTGCCTTTTCCTTTTTGCTCACGCTGATTTTTTCTTCAATCCCCACGGCCCAGGGCAAGGATTTCTGGGAGAAGAAAGATTACAAGGAATGGTCCGAAAAGGAATGCCGCAAAATGCTGGAGAACTCACCCTGGGTCGAAAAACATGAAGTCACCTCAATAGACGTAAATACGGCCGACGCCACCGCAAGCGACGGGCGCCCGCCTTATGTCAAGTATACGGTCCAGCTTTATTCCGCCCTGCCGATCCGGCAGGCCATTGTCCGCCAGTCGCAGATCGCCAATAAATACGACGAGCTTTCCCCCGAACAGAAACAGCAGTTGGACCAACAGACCGATGCGATCCTCAATGCCAACTACGAAGATCATGTTGTCACATACATAACCTATGAATCCAACCTCCCCCGGAATATCGTTACCCAGCTCGTTAACCACTGGCAGACACAGAACACGGACAGGCTGAAATTCTCCGTTTTCCTGAACGGATCCAAAGGGGAGAGGGTCCCTCTCTCGCAATACGTGGTCTCCTCAGGCTCGCAACAAGCCTTCCAGTTTGTTTTTCCGCGCAAGGTGGACGGCCGGGAAATCATTGGACCGGAGGATAAGGAACTGATCCTGGAATTTCAGTTTCCCGCTGCAGGCCGCGTAGGCGGAGGCACCGCGTTCGTGACATTCAAGACCAAAAAAATGATGTACCACGGGAAGCTGGAGTATTAAAAACTGTAGGGGCGAACCTTGTGTTCGCCCTTTCCTCTTTTAAATTAAAGATTACAGATTGAAGATTGGAGCTGATGGATTCAGCCTCGATCTTCCAATAATCTCTCCGTATCATTGTTACAGGGCGAACACAAGGTTCGCCCCTACATTCCATCCACTCTCTTTTAATTCATTCCCGTTTCCCACCTTTCCCTTCCACAGTATTTATACGCTCATTCCCCTGAATCTGTTACGGGCGAACCCGAGTTTCGCATAAGTGAATCCGGAATATCCTGAAAAAATATGAAAACGAAAAGATAAATGACTTGTCTGCGAAAGTCGGGCGAACCCTGAGTTTCGCATATCTGATTGAAGATTTCAGATTGGGGCTGACTTGACGGGTTCATTGGTTTGAAATATTCGTGCAGTTATCGGAGTTCGACAGGTTTTATTTTCCCGGCACAGACTCCTGGTCCAATTAAACCCGTAAACTCAGCGAATCCAATCAGACCGTCTTTAATCTTCAATCTGTAATTTTCAATCTTCAATACCCTGAATCCTGAACTCATAAAAAAAGCTCCCCGGCAAAACCGGGGAGCTTCTCTCTTGAATTCGTTGCAAGGGCGAACACGAATTGTCCGCCGTATCCTGGCCGAGGCTTCGATTCGGCCAGGAGCGAAGCCGGAAGGTTCGCCCCTACGTTTGAATCTGTTGCAGGGGCGAACACAAGGTTCGCCCCCGCAATCTTAAGAACGGACTCCTTTTTTAGAAGTCGATCCTGACCTGTCCCTGGAATGTACGGGCTCCAGCCTTGGTGTTCATAAATCCCAGAGGATTGCGGTCCATTGAAAATGTGGTCCAGTTGAAGGACGCCGCCATGGATGAAGACGGCGGGTCCGCCGACTCTGTACGGAATCCGCCCCAGAGGCTGTACATTCCGGGAGTCGGATGATTGAATACGTTCTGCGCATCGAAGCGGAATGAAAGCCGCTTGCCTTCCATGATCTCGATGGATTTTCGGAAGTTCATGTCCGTGTTCCAGATCATCGGACCGGTGAGGTTATTGCGCGAGAAGTTGCCCCGTTCTCCGGGCAGCGGGTTGGAGAACACGATGGCATTGCCGTTTTCAGTGTCGGCAAAAGCCCTCAGGGTGCAGTAATAGTAAAGGCTCCCAGCCACGACGCTTGTGTCGCGGCAAACCGGGTCGGCGACATTCTCGTACCGCGGTCCGCCGGAGCTGTTGGCAAAGAAGTCTCCGGTTGTAGGATTACCGGTTTCTGCTGTATTCCATACCACCCGGCCGGATTTCGGATCGAAATCTTCCGAAATCACCGCTGGAGTGGAGCCCCAGAGCGTATTGGTGGTTGAGGTGACGCCGAACGGCCTGCCTGTTTCCATGGTGTGGATCCAGGACATCTGCCAGCCGCCGATGATCTTCCCGATAATGGGGTTGACATCGGAGAACAGCCACTTGTTGGGACCGAACGGAAGCTCGTAAGTGCCGTTCGTCCGCAGGGTGTGCGAACGGTGTGTTCCCAGAACTCCGTAATCGCGAGGATCGTTGGGATACCGGACATCGGGGTTCGCCAGGTTCCCCAGGTTCCGGCTCCAGGTGTAGGTTCCTGAGAAGTACAGGCCGCGCGTCGCACGCATGGTGAACTGCGTCTGCATCGAATGGTAGTTCGCGTCGGACATGTTTTTCTGCATGGTCGCGCCGCTGAACTGCGGATTGGTGTAAATATAGTTTTCCGGGAATCCGTTGTACCGGAGAACCGCTCCGGCCGTATAGGTAGGAATCTCCGGAAGCTCCGAATTGTCGCCTATAGTCCGGTCGTAGTTCAAAGTCGCCAGAGCGCCGGCAACGCCTGCAAAGTTGCCGTTGGCGAGATTTGAGCCCTGCCAGCCGCGCAGCGCATCGCCGCCTCTATAAAGAGTGCCTTCGGGCTGTCCGGGTTTTTGAGTCCCGACCGTACCATACAGCGTAGGATTATAAGCGGGACTGTTAGTCAACTGGACACCCCAAAGCATCTGATCGAGCAGCTCCGGATTTTCACCCCTACGGGCCGCCTCAAGGACGTTGAACAGACCGTTGTTGATGTAATTGGCCGAATTGATGTTGGTACCGCCGGTCAGCTTCCGGCTGAGGTTTCCTACATACTTGACTTCCAGCGTCATGTTGGTCCCGATGTTGCGCACCACGGCCAGGGTCATGCGCTGGACGTACGGATTCCGAAGGTTCGGATCGTACACGGTGATGCCCTGCTGCCGCTGGTAGTTCGGAATCGTCGGGTTCGCGGCCGGAGGCACCAGATGAGAAGGAACAATGAACAGTTTGGTCAGGATTTCGTCCACTTCCGAGAGGTCCATGTAAGAGCCCTTGGTCCCCTCGAAGTTGCCTCCATCGTAGGTCAGATCCTGAAAGATGCCCGGGGCGTAGTTGATGTTGCCCGCCGAGCGGCCCGGTGTGGAGTAGGTCAGCTGGTACCCGCCGCGCAGCATGGTTTTCCCCTTCCCAAACCATGGAATCTGCCAGGAGAAACCGACCGCCGGACCGAAGTTGTTCCAGTCGTCGTTGTAGATCTGCTGATCCGGATTGGGCGAATCCGGGCCGACGAAAGCCAGCGTAGCAGGAACTCCCTTGTAGGTGCCGCTGAACGTATTGCAGCCCTGGCAGGGCTCGAAGTCCGGGACCACCATCCAGTCGTCCCAGCTGTCCCCGCTGACGCCGAACACGTTGAAGGCGCCGTCCTGGAGGCCGATGGTCATCCCGCCTTTGAGGTAGGGAACGCCGTATTGCTCATACCGCATCCCGAGGGTGAGGCTGAGCGAATCCGTTACCCGCCATTCGTCCTGCGCAAAAAAGTTGAACTGGTTCTGGCGGAAATCGGTGATGCGTCCGTCTTCCCCGAGACGGATATCGTTGTACTCGGTGGCCGTCGGGCTGTTGATGAACCGATACTGCCGGGCTTGTCCCATCGATCCGGAGAGCAGGTTCATCACGTCGTAGACGTAGCCCATGGAACCGGCGCCACCGGTTCCCGTGATATCCGGGAAATAATTATCCTGCAGGAACTCAGTATTGAAGTACAGACTCTCGTTCGGGGCATTGGCCGCGTCGCCGCCAATGAGACCCGGATAGGTCATGCCCGCGGCTGAGAAGGAGATTGTGCCGTTTACCAGCTGCCACGACCGGGTCCTGTGGATTTCCCCGCCGAACCGGAGCGTGTGCCGTCCCCTGGTCCAGGTCATCGTGTCGGCGTAGACGAAACGGATGTCGTCGCCGCCCCACTGGGTTCCGTGGTTGCCGCGGCCGTTGCCGTAAGGATGGTAGCCGCCCGCGATCTGGAAACCGCCGTCGAGGCCGATCAGCAGAGGCAGGTTGCCCGGGTACTGCTCCAGGTCATGCTGAAAAAAGTTGGTGCAGGTTTCCCCGGCAGGACAGGAATGGGCTTCCATCAGAGCCGTGAGTATCGGACCCGTGCCCGGTGTGGACAGGGGAGAGTTCACGAAGGACGTGTTCTTGTTGAATCCGAAACGCAGCTCGTTCAGCAGCGTCGGACGCAGCGTCGAAGTCAAAGTGGCCGACAACTGCTGCGGATACCGGGTGATCTTGCTGCCGTATGCGTTCTCGGGAAGGCTCGGCGTCTGATCTTCACCCAGGCTTCTTTCATAGCTGTAGGAGCCGCTGAGACGATGGTTGCTGTTGAAGTTGTGGTCGATACGGACCGTGATCTGTTTCCGCTCCGGAGATTCGCCGAGGCCGTAGATGTTGTCGATTCCGGCCACGGTCCGGGTCCAGCGGAAACCGGCGTAGTTCAGGCCGTCGCCCGTATCCCAGTTGTTGATCTCGGGCGGGTAAATCTTATCCAGGAAATTCTGAACGAATCCGGACTGATCGAATCCTTCGCGTTCACCCGGGTCGTATACGTTTCCCCAGTCCACCCAGTAGTCGGAAAGACTGCCGTCCGCGTTGAAATCCGACTCACTGAATGCCGGATTCCCGTTCGCATCCACGGGGATTTCGTGAAGCAGATTGCCGCCTTCATCCGTCCAGAAAGGAGCGAAGGCGTACTGGTAGTGGAGCTGCGCCGGGTTGCCGTGGTTTTGAAAAATATATTCCGGAACCTCGGCTTCGGGGTCCACTACCCAATCAGGAACCAGCCGGACATTGCCGCTGGCATCCACAAGCTGCCCCGATGAATTCATCCTCGGGGTTCCGTCGGCGTTCACCGTCCATACGGAATTCGGGCTGCTATCCCTCGAAGTCCCGCCGAGGTTTTCTCTCTGCGAAAAGTTGGTGCCGTTATAGCCTTCAAACCAGCGCATGATGCCCAGTTTCGCCCATTCGGTCGGCGCCGGCCTGTTGACGTCGTTCTGCCGGATGCGCTGGAGCTGCTGGTTCCAGGATGCGAAGAAAAACGTCTTGTTCTTGATGATGGGGCCGCCGAAGGAGAAGGTCAGCTCGTGCTGGTTTCTCCATGGGGGAATGGTGCCCAGCCAGCCGTTGCGCCACCAGTTGGCATCCAGGGCCGAGTTCTGAATATTCCAGACGGCGCTTCCGGTGTATTCGTTGTTACCCGATTTCGTAACAACCTGCACCTGGCCGCTGCCCCGTCCCATTTCCGCATCGACCGGCGCGACAACCAGCTTGATTTCGCCGACGATTTCCGGATTAAGATGAACGGGAGAGTTCATACCGGTCGCGTAGCGGACATCGTTGACCGTTACGCCGTCGCGCTGGACGTTCACCTGATCGGCTCCGATCCCGGCAAGGGTTGTCTGATCGGCCTGCCATATAGCGTTCGGCGTCATGTTCACGCCGCCCATCACCTTGATGAGATCGAGCGCGTTGCTGTTTACCAGAGGCAGGTCATTTACCTGCGTTTCCGGAAGTACCATGCCGACGGACGGATTCGATTCCAGCAGCACGCTTTCCGTTTCAACGCTGACCATAACCTCCTGCTCCAAACCGGCTACCGCCAACTTGAAGTTCAGACGAATATTGTCGGCGGCTACCAGACGGACATTGGTTTTTGTCTGTTTCTGGAAACCTTCCAACTCCGCAGTGACTGTGTAAAGACCGACCTGGAGTCCGGGAAAATTGTAGACTCCGGAATCGTTTGTGAATCCCTCTTTCTCGATGCCGGTATCCACATTCGTCACTGTGACGGTCGCGCCCGGAAGAACCCCCTCGGATTCGTCCATGACGAGGCCGCCAATACTGGCGTTTGATGATTGGCTGAATGCCTGCGCTGAAAACAGGAGCAGAATCAGCGCAGCCACTCCAAGTAAGTATTTTTTCAATATCATACTCTCTCCTTTGATAGAGTTGATTTGGAAGTCATTACCTCCCCATCCGTCCGCCAGGTAAACGGGGTTTCTGATTTCCAATTGACGGATCCGCGGCTTGCAGCGGCTGCACAGGCGAACTCCGACCGTAATCCATTCCTGCTTTTCACCCTTAGCTTGAACAGATACAACCTTTGTTCTCCTTCCGTCAGCCGTTCTCACGGATTCGAGGTGAAGCAGCCATTTCCCTCACATAGGCAAAACCTAATTTTGGCGTGCTTTATCTTTGCCCTACTATGTCTCTTCATGCATTCGATAAGCAAGACTTTTTGCTTATCATTTTGGATAAAAACTTTGCACTTGTGGCTAATTTAACTGATTTTTTACCACAAACTCCTTAAATTATAATAATTCCCCTGCGAACGCGGTCAGATGCCGCCGCGATCAAGGAAATCACCGTCGTTTCTCAACCGGCTGGGGCTCTTCCCGGTCGCCCGAAATATGAAGCGGGAAAATGACGCCGCCGAAGCGTACCCCAGCTTGATCCCGATCTCCTTGACGGACAGGTGCGGTTGATCCAGCATTCTCCGGGCAGCCTGCAGCAATCCCCGGCGCCGATATTCCCGAAAGGTAATTTTCCTGCGCGAGCGCATGGCATTTTCGATCGTATGCCGGTCGACGCCAAGGGTATCGGCGATATCGGAAAGCCGCATGTAGGGTCTGTCGGAGAGGAGCGCATCCACTTCACTCAATATTTTGCCGCTGTTGTATGTCACTTCGGTTAATGAATCGATCGCCCGTGCCGGCGGAATAAAAATCCGCCGATCGGAATTCCCAGCCGTTTAATTGAGTCAATCATTCCGACAACAGGGCGCCGGTCTTTTCAGAAAGAGATAGTTCCCCGCACGCCGGACTGGTTGAGTGATGGCTGATTCTGATATGCCGCCGTCACTCCTGTCAAGCATAAAAGTCCCTCGGCGGAATCCTTCAGCATCGCTTTATTAATGTAGGGGCCAACCGAAAAGACAATAAAGCGTCGTTGCACGTTGAAAGTTAAACGTTAAAAGAAAAAAGCGTCGTTGCACGTTTCGGGCTGACCGGCAGGTCCGTATGGCATGTTTTGACGTATTTAACGATTTGAATAGGGGTGTGCCTTTTTTATAAATTTTACGTTTGAACGTTCAACGATCTTTTTGTT
>CAZPHK010000018.1:0-1813 GCA_964586015.1 uncultured Acidobacteriota bacterium
CAATCATTTTGGGATCGACGCAGACGACCTTCCCTGCAGCCATGGATACAGGCAGCACCTGCTTCAGCAGGGCACGGGAGATAAGGCCTTTGGCGTAATCGGAGATTACAACGGCGTCCGCCGTTTTAACCGCCTTTCTGAATTTTTCGACGACCTTCACCTGAACGGCACCGGAAAGGAGGGAACGGTCTTCGCGGTCCGTCCTGCACACCTGCTGGTGATGGGCTATAATTCGTGTTTTGATGCTCGTCGGCCGTTCTTTATCCACTACCAGCCCGCCCGTTGCGGAACCGGTGGATCGAAACATTTCCCGGAGACTCCGCCCCTCCGGATCGTCGCCTATTACTCCGATCGGCACAGGCGTCCCCCCCAGGCTCCGGATATTGGCGGCGACATTGGCGGCCCCGCCCAGACGCGTGCTTTCGGTTTTTATTTCGACTACAGGCACCGGCGCTTCCGGGCAGATGCGGGATACCGATCCCCAAATAAAACGGTCGACGATCAGATCTCCCAGCACCAGGACGCGCTTCCCCGCAAAACGCGGAACTGCCTGAATTAACACTTCGGGATCGCACAGTCTTCGTTCGGCAACCATGTAAGCACCTTAAGGCATAATTATGGAAGAACCGGACTCCTTCCTGGGCGTCATTCGAGCCAGAAAGTCCACGTAGCTGCTCGCGGAGCGCCGGTCTTTCGAGAAGGCTCCGATCATGGATTGCAGAAATTCCAGACACTCGATGGCACTCTTCAACGGCAACCGTGTGCGCTTGGGATCCACAATTCCCTTCTCTTCTTTTCCCTCCGGATTCCGGTAGGACTCCAGAACCTCGCGCAGTTCCATCCTGATGGGCTCCACGCGGAGTTCGTCGGAATTCCGCTCGTACAGAATTCCCTTATCCTCGGTCCTGTAGGCATCCAGCAGAATACTTACCGCCTTGGAAACGTCCCTGTCCGTCAGGTTTCTGGAAGACAGGCGCTGCTGCGCAACAGTGTATTCCAGGTGAGCCACCACATCCTGGTTTTCCGCGAGGATTCTTCTGCTTTTTTCCTGCTCCGCGGGATCCTGGCTTTGAAGCCGCCTGCTGAATTCCGCAGATTCATGTTCCCGCCCTGCCTTGAGATACTCGCATGTTTCCGGGCAGTTTAGCTCCAGTACCCGTTTTTCCCCGCAGCAAAGAGGGCAGATGGAGCCGTCCCGGCCGAGGGCCGGGCATGGCCTTTTTGCTTTTCTTTTATTGCACACGGTGCATTTCATAACCAAAAGACTTTCTTAAAAAATGGCTTTATACCATATTTGTGCCATGATTGTCCTTACGACTTCTGTTTTCTTTTTTCACTCCACAGGGCCGGATCTTTCTGCCACTCTGCCAGGGTTTCAAGATCGGATTCGCTGAGCCGCCCGCTTTCCGCTGCTTCCTTCGCCAGGATACTGAAACTCGTGAGAGTGTATAAAGGAATGCCCGCTTCACGGAAAGCCTTCCGGGCCGCATCGAGACCATAGGTAAATATGGCCAGCACACCCAGCACATCAGCGCCGGCTTCTTTCAATCCCTCTACCGCCGATATCGAGCTGCCGCCGGTTGATATGAGATCCTCGATAAGAAAGAATATTCATTGAACGAATTCTTCCTCAGGAAAAGCAAACAGCAAGGGCCATGATTGTACAATAAAATAAACATAAAAGCCTAGATATGATGTGTTTTTTCTACCATGATTTTTTATTCCCAAACTTTTAGTTCCGCCGTTATTCAGAGGTGAATGGTGTGGATGAGTCAGTTTTGTGTGTGGTCGAAGCAGGAGATGCTGAAAAGAA
>CAZPHK010000018.1:1823-41812 GCA_964586015.1 uncultured Acidobacteriota bacterium
TTCGATTCTGCTTGCCGTGCCCCTTGGCAGCCCCCCGAACGTAGATCATGGGAAGATCCATCAGGTCCGCAAGCCAGGCAGCGTGGGGGATTCCGGCGGTGGCTGTACCGGCGATCACATCCGGGGCCAGGCCGGTTTTCTCCAACAGGGTCTTAAAACCGGCGACAACTATTTTTCGGCTTGCAGGTTCGGAAATGATAAGACGGTTGTCGCAATAGATAGGGGCCAGGCGCCCCGACGTCCATGTAAAGGGCGGGTCGAAACGCAGGCTGACCGCTTTCAGGTCGAGCAGAATGCGTGCTATGTCTTTATCCATGAATATTCCTCGTATTTTCCTAACATATTACAATGCATCATGGAGACAGGCCGAAACTTTATCAGGATTACTGTCCTTGTCCGCGGCTGAAATCATCCAGAAACCTTTTGGCCTTCGTATAATCGGGGTAGGCTTTTTCGGTCTGCCGGAACTCGCGCGGATGATGCCGCCTGGCGCCGCCGGTACGCGCATCTCCGAAAAGCGCATGCAGCATTTCATGGTAAACGACATACCTTACGACATAGGACGGAACATCCGGCGCATCCAGCAACGGACTCAAAGTGATTGTATTATGGACGGGATCATAGTGTCCCAGCCTGCCGCGGCCCTTACGAAGCCCCCAGCCTATTCTGTTGATTTCAATTTGATTATTGAAATACCGGCCGTTCAATTCGCGGTAAATCTCCTTAACTGAATGATATTTCCCCGGTTTGCCGGAAAATTGTTTTCGCCCTTTCACAGCGCGGCGGCTGCGCACGGCATTTTCTATGGCTGGATCCCTGCGAAACCTTTCGTAGGTTTCCACAATTTTCTGCGGAGGTTTCCTGCGCATCACCCTGCAGGCCAGAATCCTTACGATCGCTTCAATTACCGAAGCCGGTGCATTGCGGCAGTGGTCGCTGATCCGAAGAATCCATTTGGTCTTCTTGCGGCGCAGGGTATGCGTCAATCCAACGTAAGGATAGAATTCCGCTTCGACATCAGCATTCCGAAACGCCGGGAAGGAAGCCGGCAAAACCGAACGGCAGAGCCGCTGCAATTTCCCGGGGTCCCGATATTTTCCCTCGCCCTGCCCCGGGGAATCCTCCCGTGTCGATTCGTAATGAAATATTTTCTGCATCGAAACAACCGTCCATCATTAACAGCATTCAACTGCCCGTGCTCTTATACTGCCGCACTCCCAACCCCCATACCCAGAGGGCCAGCATAACCAGGGCCGCGGCAACAACGGGGACCAGGTAAAACTCCCTCCGAAATTCCATGCGGCCCAGGTATCGGACCGTCGGATAGAAGGACGCGAAGGCGAAGGGAACTATCCAGTTCAGCATAAACTGAATCGCCGCATTATAAATAGTGATGGGGTACCGTCCAAATGCAATCATGTTGAAAACCGGGGGCGCCAAACCGATCCGGTCCTCGACCCAGAAGTTCACGCTCGATATTAAAACAAATATACAGACGTATATGACGGCGCCGCACAAAACAAGAAAGGGAAACAGAAGTACATTCCCAGGCGTCAGCGGAATATCCAGCCGGACGGCGCACCAGGCTACGGCGGCGAATCCCGTAACGATTTCCTGCATCGATTCCAGGCGGAAGTTCTCAAACAGAATCTGGAACAGGGAGTGAATGGGACGCAGCAGCACACGGTCGAACTTCCCTTCCACAATGTAGATTTCGCCGAACTGGTAAAGATTCATACCGACGATATTGAACAGCCCCATGGGAATAAGAGAGAAACCGTAAATAAACAGAACCTCTTCAAAGCGCCAACCCTTCAACTGGGGGATTTTCGTGAAAAGCACCAGGACAAAGCCGAAGCCGGCTACAGTCGCAAAAACATTCGCAATGGAAGCGATAATAAAATCGCTTTTATAGGCCATGCGGGTCTTGGCGTACTGCCCGAAGTATTGCCAGAAAAGTATGAACAGTTTTCCCAAACTACCCTCCCTGAATGGAGAGCCTGCGTGTTGAAAATTTCCAGAACAGCCGGCTTGCCCAAAACAGAAGAACGACCCATAACAGCTGCTCCGCCAGAGCTTCCCATGCTCCCGTACCGTTCACTTTACCCAGGTATATCTGAAGCGGCGTGAAGCTGATATGCTGAAAGGGCAGGTATTTCAAGAAGTCCTGCAATCCCCGCGGAAAGAAAGAAATGGGAATCAGCAGCCCCGAAAAGAACTCGACGATGGCGTATTTTGCCCGGATTACGCCCAGAATCGAGTAGATGTGCAGCGCCAGTGTGCCCACACAGAAGTTGATCAGCGTAAAAATGAGCAGCGCCAGAAGGCAGCTCGGGAAAAACAGGAATCCCGAAGCGACCGATGCCGGCGGGCTGATGGGATAAACGAACAGCAGAACCGCCGCGATCGGCAGAGTGAAGAGAACGGCCCGAAAACAGGCCTCTCCGGCCGTTTGGGAAACATACATCAACTGTACATCCACCGGTTTGATCAGGTTGACGGCGATCTTCCCCTCCAGCACTTCCGCCGAAATATCCCTGTCTACGTTATTGAAATAGAAGGAACGTATGATCCAGCCTACGGCAACATATGTCGTCATCTGGGAAAGGTCGTATCCGGCGACATCGGTGCTGGAACCGTAAATGGCGCTCCAGATAAAGTAATACACCGAAACATTAATAAAGTAACTTATGATTCCGGTAAAATAACGCAGCCTGTAAGCGAGGATTTTCAGAAATGCGATCCTGGCAAATTCAAAATAAACGGCAAATCGATGTTTCATCAAAGCGCTGCACTCCATACCGCATTTCAGAATATCGGGCGAACGCGAGGTTCTCCCCTGCCATCATCCGACGCTTTTCCCCACCAGGATCTGAATCCCGAAAAGGGTACTGCCGACTGCCTGCTATCGACTGTCTACTGTTATTCAGACCCGGCCCTGATTGTATATTGTCTTGATGATGTCCTCGATCGGTTCGGCTTCGATAAAAATATCCCGAACCGGAACCGCATGGATGATCCTGCGTATAATGTCCGCGGAAGAAGCCTGTTCGCGGTCGTACCGGATCCTGAAGGTGCAATCGTCCAGACTGTCCCAGGTCATCCCGTTCCTTTTCCTGAGCGCATCCTCAAGCTTCTCCCGTTGGGCTCGGTCCTCCAGGTGTACGCGGATCATATGACGGCGCCCCAGCCGCAGGCGCAGGCTTTCGAGAGTTCCGTCGTATAAAAGCCTGCCCTTGTCGATAATGATCACTCTGCGGCAGAGTTCCTCGATGTCCGAGAGATCGTGGGTCGTGAGAAGGATCGTTGTGCTGAAAGTACGGTTGATATCCTTCAGGAATCCCCGGATCCTGTCTTTCGCAACCAGATCCAGGCCGATTGTCGGCTCGTCGAGAAAAACAATCGGCGGATTGTGCAGAAGGGCTGCGGCCATTTCACAGCGCATTCTCTGCCCCAGGCTCAACTTGCGCACCGGGGCATGCAGAAATTCATCCAGGCCGAGCAGTTCAACGAAAAAATCGAGCCGTTCCCTGTAATCTTTTTCGGAAACGTCGTATATCCGGCGCAGCAGCTTAAAGCTCTCAACAACGGCAATATCCCACCACAGCTGCGTGCGCTGTCCGAAAACCACTCCGATACTTTTGGTATACCGGGCCCGGTCCGCGTAAGGCCGGAATCCGTTTGCAATGATTTCACCGGAAGTGGGCACCAGAATGCCCGTCATCATTTTGATCGTTGTAGACTTGCCCGCCCCGTTCGG
Organism: uncultured Acidobacteriota bacterium; assembly: GCA_964586015.1. Classification (GTDB taxonomy): domain Bacteria; phylum Acidobacteriota; class UBA6911; order UBA6911; family UBA6911; genus UBA6911. Next base: position 5,584 of record CAZPHK010000018.1, read on the forward strand.
ACCGATGTAACCGATGAATTCCCCTTTTCCCACGCTGAAATTAATGCCGTCGACGGCGGGAAGGATCCGGTAGTCGCGCTGGAAAAGATCCCTGAACGCCCCCCAGACGCCTTCCCGGTGTTTGAAAACACGGAATTCCCTGCGCAGATCCCTGACTTCTATAAAGCTCATTTTAAAATTTCTTATTGTGTGGTGAAAATCCCGGGGAGATGAAACCTTCTCTTCCCGGCGCCGCCGACCAGCCCGCGTTTTTCACAGGGTTCCTGCCGCTTCGCTCCTAAAGTCGCTTCGCTTAAACCGAGGCGGTGCAGAAAGCCGTGGATACAAAGCGCGCGACTGAAAACCCCTGCAGGCGGCCTGAAGCTTCGCTTCAGGTCTGAACAGCACGTCGAGGGGTTTGAGGAGCGCAACGCCGTAGACATGTCCTTCTGTATCACCGCATTAGTAACTTTGTGTGAAATGCGGGCCCTGGTTATTTCTTCCGAAGATCAGCCTGCAGACGGGAAACTTCCTTTTTAAGCATATCGATATCCGCCTTCATTTCAGGCAGCCGGCCGAAATAAGCGTTCAAACGTTTGTACTCCCTGAGGGGCCGCACCGGCACGCCCCAATAGACATCGCCGCTGCGCACGGTTTTGCCCGGCAGCACTCCGGCTTTGGAACCGATCACGACGCCCTTCTGTACCCGGGCATGATCTCCGAATCCCACCTGGCCTCCGATTATCGCATCATCCTCAATTATCGTGCTGCCGGAAATACCGGTTTGGGCGGCAATAACCACGTTGCGGCCGATGTCGACATTGTGGGCTATTTGCACCAGGTTGTCTATTTTCGCCCCCTGACGAATCCGTGTCGTACCCAGGGATCCCCGATCGATCGTCGTATTGCAGCCGACTTCGACGCCGTCTTCCAAAATGACCGACCCGACTTGAGGAAACTTCACCCGGTATTCGCCGTCGGGCACGTATCCGAAGCCGTCGCCGCCGACAACCACGCCGGCGTGGAGAGTTATTCTATCCCCCAGTTGCGCTCCGGGATAGAGGATGACTCCCGGATGAAGAATGCATTCCCGTCCCATACAGCATTCCTTACCGATTACGGATCCCGTGTAAATAATGCTTCCTTTCCCGATTCTGGATCCGGCTTCCACTACGACGAATGGCCCCAGATCCACATCCTCTTCGATTTCTGCGTTCATCGAAACCACTGCTGTGGGATGCCGCCGGCCCCGGCCAACCGGCCTGGGATACAGATAGGATGAAGCCCGGGCAAAATCGAGTTTGGGCTGTGAGGAAAAGATCACATTCATGTCACCCGGTGCAATATCCCCGGGGGCGATAAGGCAGCCTGCACGCCGTGGGACCGATTCCGGATTCGCCCGTTCCCCGGCGTCCAGAAAAACCAGAGAATTATCATCCGCCGATTCCCAGTTCGACACCCTGTTCAACAGGCGGCTTCCGTCCCCCCGGTATTCAAGGCCGAGAAGCGCGGCGATCTGTTTTATCTGGTAGCTCATTCCCGACACCCGGTATCCAGATCCGATTCTCTGGATTCAAAGAGAAATATATTACCGCGAGTGTGCTATTCCTATTTCTTCACCGCTGAAAGGCCGTTCTCGGAACCTTGCTGAAGCATTGAATCCGTGGAACAGGAATTGCCGGAATTCAAAACCGGCAGGACGAGATCGTGCGCCGTCGTAGTTAATTCCACCTCTTTGCCTCCGGCATACACCTTATGCTTCCCTTTCGACCTGTTCCAGTCCGCCAGGTCCGCCGTTCTGTGGCGGCTTTCAACAATCTGGCGCCACCCCAGTCCGGTATTGTAGGCACAGAAGGATATCTCCCCTTCCTCTGTTCCATTGGGGATCACGCACATTTCGGTGCGCCGGAAATCATACGTCCACAGGTCTTGAAACCACATTCCTTCAACGCACAGGACTCTCCATTCGTCGCCTTCGGACCGTGTCTTCATGCGGTCGTTTCTGTCGCTGTCCGCTTTCTCGGAACTGGGGCGGAAAAGATTGACGATCTGTGAAATGGGGAAGCTTCCGGGAGCTTTCCCCGCCCTGTAATTGCGCAGAATAGCCATTGCAAGCTGCAGTTCGATCATCCTCCTGCCGCGGCCCGTGTCGGTAATCACCGCGATATCCCGAATAAACCGTTCGTAGTCGAACAGTTCGAAAAGCGGAATCCATTCCCCGGTCCGTCGATTCACGATCAGCAGTGTGAATACGCCGCAATCGGGATGGCAGTTGCACGCGCTCCAGCCCCATAAGGCATCGGGACCCTGCAGGATATCCATAACGCTGGTGAACGCGCTGTAAGTGGAAAGCGGGAACCAGTCGCGCATCGGCTCCAGTTTTCCCTGCAATTGCGAATGCAGGTCGTCCACAAGATGTGTGAGAGTGTACCTCTGTCTCGACCGTGAGGCATCGTCGATTCCCTCATCCCGCCCGGTAAACGAAACCGGCTGGAATACAACCGTCTGCACCTTATCCGCGTTCTTAATGGCGAAATCGACGATCGGGCCGACGGCGTCCTGGTTGACCGTATTGATTACCGTAGTTACCAGGGTAGTCTTCATCCCCACCCTGGCCATGTTTTCGATTGCCTGGACTTTGACGTCGAAAAGGTTCTTCACGCCACGATGCCGGTTCCTTTCATTGCCGATGCCGTCGAACTGCATATAAGTGCCGTGCAGCCCCGCTTCCTTTGCCTGCCGTGTAAATTCTTCGCTCTGCGCGAACCGGATTCCGTTCGTCGCCGCCAGGATGCGATAGAATCCTATTTTCTTTGCATAGGCGACGGCTTCAAGGAAATGGGGCGACAGCGTAGGCTCCCCCCCGGAAAAAAGTATTATGATCTGGCGGCGCGGCTTGAAGGACACGGCCCTGTCCAGAATCGTCTTTATCTCCTGCAGTCCGGGCTCGTGAACGTACCCGACCTGGTTTGCGTCCGTGAAGCAGGGCTTGCACATCATATTGCACCGGTTGGTCAGATCGACGGTCAGCACCGTCCCGCGCCCGTATTTTATGGAGGATGCACCGTGCCTGTGAAGAGTTTCATCCTGGACCGACTGGAAGTCCCGGCCGAAAAAAAGCCTTTCGATTCTTCGGGTAAATTCGGGGTTTGTCGACAGGATATCTTCGAAAGGTCCATGGATATCACAGGATTTTCGAATCAGGATGCGGCCCTTTTCTTCAACGAGACGGGCTTTGATCTCGCCGGGATGTCCTTCGAGCAGAATATCGATATCCGCCTCCCCGCGGGCGATTTTATCCCGGATTTCAGGAACGCAGCGCGGACAGAGGGAATCGGTTTCCCTCGGGAATCCGAGCGGGGGCATGGAACGTTCGCGGCTTTTCGTCATTTTCCCGGGAGCCCATTTGGGAGAGGGGAGATCCCCTTCCGGCAGTCTTGTGTTGACCGCCTGGAAGGCGTTCCAGGCAAAATTCGCCATTCCCGAAATCATTGCAGAACCGAAGCGTTTCAGAAAACTGCCGGATTGATTGTTTTCCTGGGGCATTTCTTCAACCGAACTCCATATCAGGCTCATTTATGCATCGATAAAAGTATCAATATTTGCGTTTTTCGTCCATTCAATTCGGACGGTCCCGGCGCGGCCCTTCACGGGACCGGCCTTGCAAAAACAGAATCCGTATAAGACGCGCACTGATTCAATCCCTTTACCCGATTATTAATTTCCCGCTTATTGTCTTTATGATAATTTGTAGAGCATCAGAGAATAAAAGCCCGGGATTGTTTTTAATGAAATCTCTGAATACAATTCCCCTCATAAAGTATTTGGGCTGCATATGCACGGTTCAAAATCAATACAGCCTCCGCGGATGCGGAAATTAAGAGGAAAAATCTCATGCAACTTTGGAAATGTCTTTACAACACCATCTGGCTCGCCTTTTTCGCGTGCGTGCTGGTCCCACGATGGATGGGGGAGTATGTCGGGCTTCTTATCCACGCATTGCTGGGAATTTTCCTTCTGGTCATGACTGTGACCAATGCCCGAAAGCTCGCGGCGCTGACTGTTCCCGCCCGGTTGAAACGCATCAGCAAAGTAACGATGGGCTTCGCCTTTTTTCAGCTTGTCACCGGCCTGGCGCTGGGGGGGCTCCGTCATCTGGCGCCGGACCTGCCGTTCGTTGCCCCGATTCTTTACGGTATGCATGTTGTCATTGCCCTCGCTATCCTGGCCCAGACGTCTTCCGTAGCTACGGCTTACGACATGTGGGAAGAAAAAGAATTCCAGGAAAACATTCACGGCAATGCGTAAAAACAAATATAACCCGAGCCATGAGGCAGCTGCGGATCGTTATGACGACGAAGTAAAAGCCTATAACAGCTATCTGCACGACGTTGTTTTCGGAATGAGTTTTGAGTACGTCCGCGCGGGCGAAAAACTACTGGATATAGGTATAGGGACCGGCCTGTCTTCAAAACAATTTGCAGATGCCGGGCTGAAGGTTTACGGACTGGATATTTCGAAAGGAATGCTTGATGTATGCCGCGCCAAGAGCTTCACGGAAAAGTTGGTCCAATGCGATATAACCGGAGGAGTGATCCCATTCTCCAACAGGTTTTTCCACCATGTCATCTGTTGCGGTGTTTTGCATTTTCTGGGCGACCTGAGCCTTCTGTTTTCCGAAGCAGCCCGGATCCAAAAGAAAAAAGGGATTTTTGCATTTACGATCTTACCGAACGAAACGGATGCCCGGTTCGCAAAAGAGCCGACAACCTGGGGCATGCCGATCTTCAGGCATTCGCCCTCCTATGTCCATGAAATGCTTGAAGCCAACAACCTGAAGCTGTTAAAGGAACAGCGATTATTGATAAAGGGCGCGGACAGAAAAAATTACAATATGCTGTTCTCTTCCCTTATCTGCGGACATCAATGATAATAGAAATCAGAGAATCGCTCATCCGGAATGAATATCTTTCGGGTTGCGCGGCCGGGATTGCAGACTTGGATTGTAGTTAAGGACAGGCACCATGATCCCGTCAGCTATAATACTTACTTTCTTTCTCGGCACTCTGTCCGCAACGGAAGCCGGAAACGACCTGCCCGATCAAGGCTTTTACTTCTCATAACGGTTGGCATAGACGCTGAATCGGGAACCGTCGAATTGCGTCCAGACTGCAACGGCGTTGCCGGCATCATTCATGGCGATCTCAGGCGATTCCGCATTACCGGTATCGATATCCTCAATCAGTCCGGCTTCACCCCACCAGGCTGTATCGTTGAAACTATTCGCCCAAATGTTATAGCGGAATCCGTCATATTGCGTCCAGACGGCGATGACGTTGCCGTCACCGTCCACGGCGATCTGCGGAGAATAGGCACTGCCGGAATCGAGAGTCTCAATCAGTTCGGCCGTGCCCCAGTCGGAACCGTCAAAATAGTTGGCCCATATGTTATAGCGAAATCCGTCATACTGCGTCCATACGGCGACGGCATTGCCGTCACTGTCCAGGGCAATCTGCGGTGACTCCGCATCACCCGTATTGGAGTTTTCAATCGCCATGCCCACGTTCCATTCCGCTACTTCGTCTTCTCCTTCATACAGGTTGAAATTGTTGGCCCACGTATTATAGCGGAAGCTGTCGTCCTGTTCCCAAACGGCTGCTGCATCGCCGGAGTAGTTCATGGCAACTTGCGGGGAATACGCGCTTCCGATATTGTTGCCGTCGATTATCTCGGGCGTACTCCAGTTGGTACCGTCAAAATAATTGGCCCATATGTTATAGCGAAATCCATCATTTTGCGACCAGACAACCATGGCGTTGCCGGCGCCGCTCATGGCAATCTGAGGAGAATTTGCATTGCCGGTATCGTCGGTTTCAATCAGCGTGGCTGTCCCCCAGTCGGAACCGTCAAAATAGTTGCCCCATATGTTCCTGGTGCTTTCGCTTAACTCCCAGACAGCAATGGCATGGCCGTCATCGTCCATGGCAATTTGCGGGGATTCCGCGCTGCCGGTGCTTTTTGTCTCGATCAACCCGGCCGTGCCCCAGTCGGAACCGTCAAAATAATTGGCCCATATGTTATAGCGCAATCCGTCATGTTGCGACCAGACAGCGATGGCATGGCCGTCATCATCCATGGCGATTTGCGGGGATTTAGCGCTGCCGGTATCGTCTTCCTCGATCATCTCGGCCGTGCTCCAATCGGAACCGTCGAAGTAGCTGGCCCAGATATAAAAGCTGGAACCGTCATATTGCCTCCAGACAGCAATGGCGTTGCCGTCATCATCCATGGCAATTTGCGGGGATTCTGCATTACCGCTGTTGTCGGTTTCGAGCAGCTCGGCCACACCCCATTCTTTGGGAGTCCGGGATGGCGACGTGTTACTGTCTCTACCGGAGCAGGATGTAAAAAACAATGCCAGAGCAATTATTGATAATTCCGTGAAAATCTTATTTTTTCTGTTTCCGGGACGCATGCCAATTCCTCTTGTTATTTTATAGAGATTATAGGGATTATCTGAGCACCTTTCCCGTTCATTCGACTACAATCCCAGTAATTAACGACGGATTATTGGTATCAACGGTTACGGTCGGGCGCAATAAATATTCACCTTTCAGTTCTATTTATACGTATCCGGACAGACGGAGTTCCCTTCGATTTCATGCCGGATCGGGAAAATTGTATTTTCAGATCTGCAGTAGAATATTCTGCCCGGCTTGTCCTGCAACTCTCTGTCGGATCAGTGGATAACGACCGGAACGCGCCGGAATGTATTCAGGTCGGCTATATCGTCCCGCACGTGCACCTGCAGAATGTAGTTGCCCTTCGCCAGATTCCTCAAAGGCAGCGAGATGGCTACGGTCACTTCGCCCTTCCTGTCGCCTGAACCGGGCATATCGGGCGCGCCGGGAGGAGGTTTCGCGCCCGCAAAGGGACCTCTCGTGCCGGGAACCATGTCTTCGGGTCCCCTTCCGCCGCGTCCCGGCCCAAAGGGGAAACCGCCACGGGATCGCGTCCATTCCTGAACATATCGGGGCGCGGTTTCGAGAATTTTGACATCGTCGCGGATAAGAATCAGATCCGTCTCCACACAGGGTTTCTGTGTTTCGGGATCTTCCGTTGCGCCGTAGACCTGAAAATAAACGTAAACGTTCTGCCGCGCTACAAAGACATTTCCGATGCTGGGAATGACTTTCCTGCCGCCCGTCACAAGAGGATCGTACCTTAGCAATCGCTGAAATCGCCGCATGGCGCCCTCACGGGTAACAGACCTGTCTTCTTCCCTGATATCCGCCAATTGGTTTCCAAGAACAATGGAACTGAGGGCAAGGTTCGTAAGATCGAAGGCGGGGACTTCGAGCGGCTGCTCGAAACCGCCGAGTTTTCCGGTATTGTTATCCCGGACCAGGAACTTCAGTTTATAGGAACCGGATTTGAGCTGAAATCCCGTTGAATAGAATATGCCCCCATCCCTTATCCTTTCCGCTTTCTCCGCCGGCAATTTTATCTGTACGGAATCTCTCGCCACTCCTGTTATCTTCCCCTCTTCATCGGCTACCTGAGCGACAAACTCGAATTTGCTTTCCCTGTTCTTACCCTTCTCTTCAAATAAAAGGCCGTCGCCGTCCAGCTCTATTGAAACCGGAACAAACGTCGTCTCGTCATCGTTCCGGAAATAGTCGGCCTGGAGAATCAGCGGTACATCGACGAAAGGCTTATTGATATCCATCGCCTGCTGCAGTTGCAGGTCCCGCTCCTCCTTATTCAACTGCTTGAACGACTTGGATGCGAAATATCCGGGCCTGTGCTTGACCTTCAGGTCCGGTTGCAGGACTTCCACCTTGATTTTGCGATACTTGCCGTCCTCTTCAGGATTGGAGCTGATATACCCGATAACGTAATAGATCCGTGTATCCTGCTGGGCCTGCCTCATGGCCAGGCTCAAATCGTTGGAATCCGCGAACATTCGACCGCCGGTATCGTTGGAAAGCGTGGTCAGTGTTTCCTGGGAACCGGAGAAATTGCCTCTCTGACGCATCATGGCCGAACCGCTGAACATGGCTCTTCCCCCACTCCTTTGTGATGCGTCCCCCCCGGGCGGCAGAGCGACCAATCCCCTGCTGTCTACGGTGTAGATCGACATATTCGACCGGTTGGCGTTATCAACCGTGGAGCGGATCTGTGCGTTGTTTTCAGTGCCTGTGGTTGTCACGCCGCTTGAGAAATAAATCAAAGACTTGCGTTCGGGAAATTCCCGGTACATTTTCGCCAGGGTTTCGAGTGCCGACAGCCTTCGGTCCGTGTTGAATATATCGAACTGGACGTTATCCGGAACATACACTTCTTCCGATTCCTCGGAATCGCTCAGGTCTTCCTCGGTCTTGCCGGTTTCGACCGGGGAAAGGCTCTCAAGAATTTTCAGAAGAAGTTCCCGATCGTTCGTAAGATCCTGCATAAGATTCAACGTACTGTCGTAGGTCGCAACCGCCATAAGATCCTGGGGGCCTGTCTCGTCCAACACAAATGCCCGGGCGGCATCGATGGACCGGACAAGATATTCCGTATCCAGGGAACTAAGATCGAAATAAAGAATGATCAGCCTTTTGCCCGATATGTCTTCTCTGTGGACCGGCTGGTCCGGATTAAGTCCAAGATTAATGGTTTCAGGCTCCGGTTTTACATCCGTGAAGTCCTTCCCGCTCGTTGACCCGGCGGGGGCCGAGGCAGGACCGACGGCGATATTCTCGGCGGCAAAGGTGATGATTTCCTGAGGCTGGTTGTCTTCGTATATCCGGAAATCATCCCTGGTAAGGCCGGCAACCAGATTATCTTTGCTGTCACGCACGGTTACATCGACAATGACAATGGGCGATCTGACTGAAAAGGTCGGCACCTTGCCCTGTGCGCCCGTCAACGGCTGCGATTCCTGGGCAGCCGCAGCAAGGGCAGCTATCAGCAAAATACCCCCCAGACTCTCCAACAGGTGAAGGTTAGTGGATTTATTCATGCGTCTCGATCTTGTCGTGAAAGAAGCCATCGTTGTCTTGTCGTTAAAATCGGATTCTAAGGTCGAAGGTCATCGAGCGCATTGCGCCAACCCTGGTCACCTGTCCGAAATTCAATGCATTGAGTGTGGTTTCGACACCGGCCCAGTTCGGGTGGTTTAAAAGATTTTGTATGCGCCAGCTTAAATCAAGCCTCCGGAAATTGTCGTCCAGGTTGAAACCCTTACGAATCGATAAATTTACCATGTAAGTGCCGGGGCCTATTATGGTGTTGCGCCCGACATCGCCGTACTCCCCCGCGGGGATAGTGAAGGCAGCGGTATTAAAGTATCTGTCGATGGTGCGTTCTTCCCGGGAGAGATTAGCCGGCTGCCCCGTGGAATCCGGCCGGAGCGAACTGTAAAGCGCGGCTCCCGAATTGTTTGCGCCGCTGCTCGCGTAACGGGCGGTGAGCGGTGTTCCACTGGCCAGGTTTATATTGCCGTTGAGAGTCCATCCGGAGATGAAATTAAGGACCGTACTCGAAGCGCCGGAAAAGAACATCCGGTTTTGCCCGAACGGAAATTCGTACGTGAAGCTGGTCTGAAAATTGTGGCGCCGGTCGGAACTGCTCAGGGAACGCTCCGCTCCGAGATCCGCGTCGTTCTGAGCGATGGACGCGCCTCCGCTGCCCGAAGCGTTGTCGATGCTTTTTGAAAAGGTATAGGAACCTCTTAAATTGACTCCGCGCGAGAATTGCCTCGACACCTGGATGTCCAGGCCATGGTAGATCGAATTGCCGCCGTTGGTCTGGTAGAGGTAGCTGTACCCGTTTTCCGTTCGAACGGGAGCGCGTATGATATCGAGCCCGGTTCCTTTGGCTCCGCTGTAGGTGATACTCAGAGAGTAGATGCGGAAAAGCCTGCCCTGTATGTCCAGATTCCACTGCTGGGCGTAAGCCGCCCTGTAGTCCGGATCAATTGCGTATGTATTAAGGATATCCGTAACGGGATTGAAAGGGAAACCGTTCTGCAGCGTCAACAGGTTCGACGGGCTCGTAGCCAGGTTCTGGTTCAATGCAAACGGCGCCTGGTTTATCATCTGACCGGCGATGGAAGAATAACCGCTGGTATCGTAGCCGATCCCGTAACCGGCGCGAACAACAAGGGATAAACGGTTCAACGGCCTCCAGGCAATGCCGATGCGGGGAGCGAAATTATTCCGGTCGGCATTCACTATGGACCTGGAAAAGTACTTCCCGCTGAGCGGCCCTTCCTCGTTGGGAAATACCCTGTCCACTTCCTGCAGGTCGGGCGAAGCATCCAGGCTGACCATTCGATCGTATTTCTCGAAGGTCGGACCGGCATATTCGTATCTTATACCGTAATTCAAAGTCAGGTTGGACCGGATCTGCCAGTTATCCATGACGTAAAGATTCCAGGACCGGCTTCTGAGATAGAGGCTGTTTCCCCTCGGGTTGACGCTTGGATCGACATAGCGGCGGGACGTTGAATAAGGCAGTCCCAGGAGGAAATCGGCAAAATCATTGCCGGTCCCTGTAACCTGGTTGCCCCCGGCATCATACAGAACAGTGGCGTATCCGGTAAATGTAAACGTGCCCCGTCCGTTGCTGTCGCTCTTATTATTCCGCTGAGACCAACTGATATCGCCTCCGGACCTGATGGAATGTCGAACGCCAATTTTGTTGAGACCTCCGGATACACTGAAGTTCCGATTGAGGCTGAAGGTCGGCGCCGCCAGGGACAGATTTCCATAACTCGTAAAGTTAATGGTCGGCGGTCCCCAGTTGATGGAAGCCTGGGATACCCCCTCTATCCCGAGCTCACCCGCAACATTTCGTTTGTATGCAAATGAATTAGCGCTCTCATTGCGCGTGCTGTCGAAATTCACCCTCCAGTTCACGATCATTCGCTTGGGAAGCGTTGTCGTACTGGAAATTCCCACACTCTGGGAAAAAGCCTCCCGGGTTGTATCCAGGTCCGGGAAGACAGCCGCGTTTTGAGAATTTCTGCGCCTCATGCTGTAATTCACGCCCAGATTCAGCTTCGAGGAAATCCGAAGTCCGGTCACGCGCGCCTGGACCTGGTCGGAACTGTTTATCAGGCTGCGCTGGTTGGTAAAGTTGTTGACGCATGGAGCCCCCGGCTCACAGGGCAGGTTGGCTTCCGGTATAAATTCCAGCAGTCCCGCCGCGATTGAATCGATTCCGCCGACTTCGTCGATTCTTGTAAAAGCGGAGGACGGATCGTTCGGGTCAAGAAAGAGCTGGACGGGTTGATAGGCTATCTCTTTCTGTCCGGTTCCGGGATTTTCGATCAATGTCTGAACGAGTGTTTGAGAAAAGTCTCCGGAACGCTCCAGAGCGGTCGGTACCGTCGTGAGAACGTCGAGGGCATCCCGGTTTCGACTGCCGCTGTAGCTTACATTCCAACCGGGTCGCCCGCCCGGCATGCCGCCTCGTCCCGGCCCCCCCCTTCCGGGAAACCCCCTCTGGTTACCGGATTGAGTGCCGATAAACGGCAGGACTCCTCCAAGGGTAACTGCGAAATTATTCTGAATCTGAACGGGTTTCGGCAGAGTTTCTCCCGTCAGGGAATAGCTGCGTGCATCGAGAGCGGAGTTGCTGTATGTCTCGGAGAGGCTTCCTTCAATTTTGGACTGCTGAAACATGGCGCCGCGACCGCCCCTTCCCCCAAATCCGCCGAATCCGGGGCCGCCCCCTCCGGGGCCTCCCTGCATACCCGAAAAACCGCCTCCCCCTCCCATATTTCCCGGGCCGGATCGATCTCCGGGACCGAATTCTTCAAGCCCGAATCCCATCATCCGGGCCGAGTCCCTAATGTTCCTCAGAAAATCGGGGTCCCCCAGGTTGCCCGAATCCAGGGTGACCGAATTGCCGTTTATAAGCAGCAGGTTATCCGTTGATGATGCCAGGGAATCCCGTTCGCTTCCTGATTCAGTAGAATATTGTTGATACTGGTTAAGTCCGGGCAGACCCGTAACCTCGGCATTTTGGAAAGACAGGGGAATGGATTCCGGTGTCTGTTGCCGCTCAGCCTGTTTCGGGATTTCTTCCACCTTCGGACGGGGCAAGCTTTGCAGGCGAATTTCCAGATCGGGATTATTACCGGCGGAAGTATCGATGGTGTTGTCGGTAGATTTGAGGAATCCGACAATTTCGGCATCGATTCGGTAAACTCCGATCGGCAGTTCTTCGAATGTAAAAGATCCGTCCAGATCCGTGAGCGTCTCGGTAAGCTTAGCCCCTTCGCCGTCAAACACAATTACATCGGCGCCGGGTATCGGTACGCCTCTTAAATCCGTTACCGTACCGCTGACCGATCTCGGTTCCTCGGAGAAGGAAGGCACAACGACTAGGAGAACCAGAAATAAAACCAAGTGAGGTTTTTTCATGATTTCAAGATACGTTTCTATAATAAGTTGTTTCTGAAATTCTTATCAGTTTTTGTAAAAGCTGAGGCTCAGCGAACAGAGTGACGAACGGACGATGACACACAAAGTCAAGGCCTGAATGGCCGGTCGAACGGAGGGCGGTCCTGTTTGATTATCTGGTCGAATTGTTCCTGCTGTTCCGGCGTCAGAATGTACCGAGCGCCGGCCTATGCTTTTTAGGCCTTTCATCAGTCTATGACGGAAGAACCATACGGAGGGTTACAGATAAATTCATTCAGGTACATTTTCCCGAACGGGCTTATACCGTACTCCCTTCAGAAAAACCGGCAGCTCCACGAATATGCGATTTATACAGTGGATTCCCTATTCCTATCTGCTATACAATTTACCTGGATTTTGTGGCGACATACTCAAACGGATTTCAGATATACCGTGAATTATTTTACCATTCTCCTAAAGCGGTATCGGGCAGGAAATATTTCAAAAGGAGGCTCTACCCTATGACCACTATAGCAGAACAGGTCCATCCATTTCCGGTTGCCGATGCTCTTCCGGAAGAACGGGCGCTTTTTATCCGTAGAACGTACGGCCATCTCGCGGGGGCGATTGCCGCCTTTGTTGTTCTGGAGTATCTTCTCATCAACTCTCCACTGGCAACGGCAATGGTGGATTTCATCTTCCGTTCCCGTTATGCATGGCTGATGATTCTGGGGGGCTTTATGGCCGCCGGCTGGCTTGCCCGGGCCATGATCGCCCGCGCGAAAACGCGTTCAATGCAATACGCGGGTCTGGGCGTATACATCGTGGCGGAAGCCCTGATTTTCATCCCCCTGATCTATTTGGCCGTGTACTATTCTTCTCGTGCGGTACTTCCCAACGCCATTCTTATCACTGCGATGCTCTTTGCGGGACTGTCGGTTTACGCACTGGCTACCAGAAAGGACTTCTCTTTTCTGGGAGGAATACTCACCGTCGGCGGGTTCGTCGCGATCGGCCTGATCGTTGCCGGAACCCTTTTCGGATTTAACCTGGGGCTGGTGTTTTCAGGCGGCATGGTATTGCTGGCGGCCGGAGCGATACTCTACGACACATCGAAGATCGTGCGTGAATACAATACCGAAGACTACGTCGGAGCATCCCTGCGTCTCTTTGCATCCGTAATGCTGCTGTTCTGGTATATTCTGCGGATTGTCATGCGCGTAACGAACAGATAGTCTACAGTCGGCGGTCGACAGTGCCTCCGGCAACGATCACCTCTTTCATTCGGTGAACTGCCGACTGCCGGCTACAGACTGCCGACTGAGAGGTTCGCCCCTACTTTACCTTTGCGAACCAGGTAGCCACGAAGGCCAGGGCAAAAAACGGGAGCAGCAGGTAACACGAGGCCATCCAGCCGAAGTTTTCTATGGAATGCCCGAACGCCCAGGGGCCTATTAACATTCCCACGTTCTGCCCCAGGGCCATTACGCCCATTCCCATCCCGGCCAGCTTCGGACCTCCGACAACCTCCGGAATTACGGCGAAGCTTGCCGGGACGATGGGCGCGGTCAGTATTCCCATGGAAATCAGCAGCCCGGGAATCATCCAGCCGGTCACGCTGAATGGGAAAGCGTACAATACGGCTCCGATAACCCAGGCGGACATAATCCAGTAGCTGCGCTTCCAGACGCGGTCCGTCAGATAGCCGGCCAGCGGTCCGGCGAAAATCGACACAATCATAATCAGGCTGGACATGGAAGCGGCCCGGGCAAGGGAATAGTCTCGAACCTCAAACAGGAAAGTCGGGTAAAACGTGCTGAAAGCCATGACGATCAGATTGAAGCATAAAAACTGAAGGCTGAGCATCCACATCCGGTGATTCGCCATTACATCCATAAAAGAAATTGCCGGCCCGGCCTCGACGTCCGGCTTGGGTTCCTCCAGCCTCTCTTCCGGTCTGGGCGATCTGAACAGGATGGCGAAAAGGATAAACGCGACAAAAGCAACAATAGTTCCCAGCCACCATACCGACTTCAGCCCATAGGATGTCGCAAGATGCGGTGCGAGATTGTACATGGAGATGCTTCCAATCCCGACGCAGGTAGCCCACAACGCCATGGGAGCGCCGCGCCGGTTCGCAGGGAACCATAAAGCGATTGCCGCGGGAGCCATCACCATAATCAGCCCCATGCCCACGCCCTCGATGACACGGCCGATATACAGCACAATTGACGTTTCGGCCAGCGATCCGATCAGGGCGCCCAGGAATACGGAGCCTACGGCAATAAGGCCTGCCGCCTTCAATCCCAGCCTCTGTATAATTAAAGCAGCCGGGATCGCCAGTATGCAGCCTGCGATGGAAAAGACGGACATAAACAGGCCGCCACCGCTTAAGTCCATATTATATTCGGCGTTTAAAAGTTCCAGAACCGGGGGCACTTTGAATTGATTGAGCGGCGCCGCAAGGCTGGCCAGATATACCGCCAGAAGAATTATCCAGGCATAGGGGCTCTCTTTAACCGGTGATTGGGTCATGGGAACCGCTGATTGACTCATAGGATGCTCCTTTTCCACTCGATTATCTATGTCCGCGATGCGCGTCTGCAAGTTTTACCGTACCGTTGTCGGCCCATCATCAATCTTCAGCAGCCATTCGTCAATCACAATTCTTTGCAGTTCGATCGACTTGTCCGTCGGACTGTTTTGAGGTGCGCAATTATTGGAGGTGGTATTTCAGGAAGTATTTCAGTACGAGTACGGCCTCCGCAAGGAACAGGCCGATGATGGTGCGGTGCTCCCGGTTCCGGATAACCCTGCTCCAGAGAAAACCGGAAACGGGGTACCCGGACGAACGAAACCGGGGGATAAAACATGAGACTTTTTTAGAATATTCGACGAACTCCTCTCCGTAGCTGCGCAGCAGCTCCTGTTCCTCCGCTTTCATGGCGGGGAGGTAAAAGGCGATGAAAAACAGTGCAAATACCGGCAGCAGCCAGTAGCCCTGTCCGCCGACAATGATCCCGAGGGCCATGAAAAAGGATCCCAGATAGAGAGGATTGCGGTGGAAGGCATAGGGACCGCTTCGCGTCAGCACACGGCCTTTAATTATGTGCCCGGCGGCCCAAAGGCGCAGCAGCGTTCCGGCCAATGTAATAATGCCTCCGAACCAGAGAGAGCGAAAGGAAGGGTGCATCAAAAGAAGAAAGACGACACCCAGGACCGTACCCGCGGGCACGCGCATTCTCTGTGCTTTCAGTTTCCAGGATGTCATACTTTATCGTGCCGGGTGCGTCTTATTCACCGATGATCGTTCGTTTTCTGACAAAAGGGGTGGCGATCCACTTGTTCGCTTCGGCCTGGGCTCCGTCGGTATCGTCCTTGGTATTGATCGCCTTCTGATATTCAGCCATCGCGCGCTGCCGTTGCCCTAAAATATCGTATATCTTACCGAGATATATGTAGCACCAGACTTCAATCCATTTGGGATTCATATCGCCGTTCAGGGCGTTCCGGAAGGAATCCGCAGCCGACTGAAGATTGAACTGCTCATAGAAGATCTCCGCCAGCCGGAAATGGGCCAGAGAGCGCTGCGGATTAATTTTCAATGCGTCCTCATAGGCGCGAATCGCTCCGATAAAATCTCCCTGCTCCTTTCTGTCGTTACCCAGTGCAAGCTGGACCGATGCCCGGAGTTCACTGGAATCCCGAAGCAGTTTGTGATTGGGATCCAGTATGATTTTATCGGGATAGGAAAAGGAGGTCATGTCGAAAGGGGTCGATTTGCCGCTCAGTTCGATTCTTTTAATTACCTCTTCGTCGCCGCTGATCAAAGCAACCTCCACGGGTATTCGGAACAGGTCCCGGTCCTGCTTCACGACGCCGGTAACTCTGAATCCCTCCACCGTTTTGTAAACCACGTAATCCGTTTCGAGCGACGGAACCCCCGTGGCGTCCAGCCATTCGGTGAAAAACCATCCGAGATCCTCTCCGTACATAGACTCGGCAATCTTCCGAAATTCTCCCGTACTCCCGCCCTTACCGGAGCAGCTCTGGATATATTGCTGAATCAGACTGTCGAATTTCGAATCTCCCAGAAGTCCGCGAAGCATATTCAAAACCCAGGCACCCTTCCCCGCAACGACAGACTCGTATCGGTCGGTCCTGTATCCTAAATCCAGCCCTTGACGGACCGGGCTGGTGCTTTCGAACTTCAGCGCCAGTATCGCCAACGCTTCGATTTCCTCATTGAAGGCATCCGGTCCTTCCGCATTCTGAAGATACTCCGCCGCGGAATAGTACGCCATGCCGTCTTCGAGCCAAAGATCTGCAGCGCTTCTTACACCGACGGTTTCCTCCCACCACTGATACGCGACGCGACGCGCGAGATCCCGAATCAAACCGGAAGGCTGCGCCAAATCCCTGCGGGTAATGAATATCGTCCCGAGCATCCCATGCCGATTTTTCAGCCTGTCGTCAACCTCCACCAGGCGGAAACTGTTCCCTGAAGCGGAAGGGCCGTAGATTTTCTGATAAAAATCGAGAATCCCGGCCACTGTTTTGGCAGCCTCCTGAATAGACTCCAGATTTTCGGCCTTTGCAAAACAGTCCAGGTTGAAATCTCCTACCTGCAATTCTCTCTGGAAATACTGCCCCGCAGCCATGGAAACCGCCAGAATCGGAACATCGGCATCCCATGCAAAGGTTTCGCTGACGCCCCTGGTGATCACGGGCTGCTGGATCCCGGGCCCGATTACGGTCATCCCCAACGGAACCGTCACTTCCATCGTTGTCGGCGCCCGGTTTTCCATCAAACCAGTCACGGGAATCCATTTTGCGCCGTACATAAGATAACTGCCTTCCATACCGATATATGCGCTGCTCTCATCACGGCTGTAAATCCGGCTGTAAGGGTCCCTGTCGAACCCGCCCTTGTACTCAAGCCGAATCGTCACATCCGTTCCCGTTTCCAGAGGGCTGGAAAATAACACCGTTAATATTCCGGGGCCGAGGGCGCCGTCTTCAAACTCCAATTCTATTCCTTCGGCATCCAGAACCTTCTGCACCCAAAGGTTTTCATTGAGCTCTAAAACAATATGGTCCGTGGGTTCCCCCGGCACGAACCGAATCGTCGTAGCGGCTTCGATTTCGTGCGTATCGGGTATCAGCGTCGCTTCAATCCAATAATGCTGAATCGCAATAGACGGCCGGGGGATGGGATTGTTTCTGGCCTGGGCAAACGAAGCCGGTACGATACCTGAGGCAATTATGAATACAGCGAGCTTTGGTATCAGGGCAAATTTCATATGCATACTCCAATCATCCGTCGCTATAAGAAGCTGCTCACGGCCGCAGCCGCCGTTTCTGAAGCGCAACGCACGCTTAGTTGCTCGCGGATCCCGGTCAATCGCGCACGCATCGCATTTGCTTTTTCGGATTCTTCCAGAAACCCCAGGGCCAGATCGGCAAGGGCCTCCGGCGTCGCTCGTTTTTGATACAGCTCCGGCACTATTTTCTCCCCTGCTATCAAGTTTACCAATCCCAGCATTGGACTGCGAATCAAAAGCGTTCCGACGAACCAGCTCAGGGAAGAAATTTTGTACGTGATCACAAATGGAGTTCCGACCAGCGCCGCTTCGAGAGAACTGGTCCCGCTTTTAACAAAGGCAAAGTCGGCATTGGCAAGAATATCTCTGGAATCCTCCGTTAAAATCCGGTAATTCCCTTCGTTTTCGGATTCTCCTAAAATCCGTCGCGCTAAATTCCGGACAGGCTCAGGACCGATGGAAGGCGCCGCAGAGATTAAAAATTGGGCCGGGAGTTTCCTTTGGATCAGCCTCGCCGCCTCCAGAAGGGTTGGCAGAATGTAGTCGATTTCCTTGAGGCGGCTCCCGGCCAGGATAGCAACAGTCCTGCGATCAGGAACCAGATTCACTCTTCCCAGAAAAGCTTCGCGATTGAAATCGGGATTAAAATCTTCCAGCAGGGGATGACCGACATATTCCGCGGCTACACCGCGCTCCCGATAATACTTTTCCTCAAATGGAAGGATCACCAGCATTTTATCCACGTCTTGCCTTATAGCCTTGATGCGTCCGCTCCGCCAGGCCCAGATCTGCGGACTTATGTAGTAGACTACGGGAACTCCGAGGCGTCTCATTTTTTTCGC
Source organism: uncultured Acidobacteriota bacterium (assembly GCA_964586015.1). GTDB lineage: Bacteria > Acidobacteriota > UBA6911 > UBA6911 > UBA6911 > UBA6911. The sequence continues at coordinate 24,127 of CAZPHK010000018.1, forward strand.
CACTTTCAGATTGAATTCGGGAAAATCCAATAAAACGGCAAGCGCCGGCCGGTTAGCCAGGGATTCATTTATGAGTCGCCGGTAAATTCTGTAATATGTTCCGAGGCCGGTCAGAGCCTCCCGCACCCCGATATGGGCCAGATCACGGATGTGTCCCAGAAGCCGGACTCCCGCTTTCGCCATGGCATCCCCACCGGTCCCATAAAAATCGAGCGCATCCGGCCCGTGCATGGCAAGAAGCCGGCTTACAAGGCCGGCGCCATACCTGTCCGCCGAAGCTTCCCCCGTCACAATCAATATGCTTTTCCGATTGGTCGCCATAGCATCCTTAAATCCCGAAACACGATGCCAGGGCGAACACAAAGTTCGCCCCTACAATTTACCATTCCCTTCTTAATCGGAGTTCGAATCCAACCCAGAGCACTGCCGGCTGCTGACTGCCGACTGCCGGCTGCTTTTATCCCGATCGATCCAACCGCCGCCGACAACCACATCCCCCTGATAAAACACACAGGCCTGACCGGGACTGACGGCCGGCTGGGGAGCGTCAAAAAGAACTTCAACACTTCCGTCATCCATCGGAGTGATTGTCGCCGGCGCTTCAGGATGGCGGGAACGGATCTTCGCCAGCACTCGGAGCGGTTCGGGTAAACAGGGGATGGAAATCCAGTTTGTCCGGATGATGCGGCAGCGATCCCGTCCGAGTTCAGAGCGCTCCCCGACGATTACCCGGTTCTCTTCGGGCCGGATTTCCACGACATAAAGGGGCGATGTATGCGCGATACCGAGACCGCGTCTCTGGCCGATGGTAAAACGGTGAACGCCCTGATGAACACCCAGCATCCGCCCGTCGCTGTCGACAATCTGCCCCGGAGCAAACGGATTTATTGCCTTTGATTTCCCGACTATATCGCTGCAGTTGCGTTCAATAAAAGCAGCATAGTCTCCGTCCGGTATAAAACAGATTTCCTGGCTTTCCGATTTATCCGCTACAACAAGACCATGACGACGGGCCGTTTCACGGACCTGTTCCTTTGTCAGGTCCCCTAGAGGGAACACCGCCTTTGCCAGCTGCTCCTGATTAAGTTCAAAAAGAAAATAGGCCTGGTCCTTGCTTCTGTCCGCAGCGCGTAGAAGCAAAAACCGGCCGCTTTCCTCGTCGTAACCCACACGTGCATAGTGCCCGGTTGCAATGTGGGTTGCCTGTACCTCGCCGGCCATCCGGGCCAACCGGTCAAATTTCATTTTAGAATTACAGAGCACGCACGGAGACGGCGTCAGACCGTTGCGGTAATCTTCAATAAAGGAGCGCACGATCATACGTTCGAACTCTTCCCGGAAATCGACTACATAGTAAGGAATGTCCAGCCGTGCCGCCACCTCACGCGCATCGTAAAAGTCATCCGGTGAACAGCACCCCCCGGCAGGAGCTTCTTCATCTTCCGGTTTGTTGCGGTTCCTGTCCCATAGCTGCATGGAAAATCCGACCAGGTCCCAGCCGACGTCCTTCAGGATAAGAGCCGCGGTGGAACTGTCGACCCCGCCGCTCATGGCAATAGCGATTCTGCCTCTCGCCATCTATAAAACTCCCGGCTTCCAAAGAATACAGCTGCTTACAAAGTGAATATTTCTCATGTTCGGATGAAGAATATACTCATCAACGGATTTGATCTTATCCTCATACGAGTCAAGGATTTTAATAACGGTTTCCTGAGCCTGCCGATGCAAATCCCTGAGCCTTTCTTCCAGTTCATGAATCCTGGAAAAGGAACCGGACGGCTTTTCAACATGCTGTATGCTGAATTCCGTGCGCAGAAAAAGGGCGGAAATTCGTTCGGAAATTCGATAAAACATTTCCCTGTTATAGGAATCCGTTTTAGACTCTTCCAGCTCTTTAGAATCTTCCAACCTCAGGTACTTTTGCCGCAATCGCTCCAGCCGACGGAGATATACTTCGTGCAGGGAGTCAAATTCGTTATACATCGGTCCTCTATGCAGGTCGGCGCACCGGATTATGAAATCGTTCAGCGATTCCCCGGCGAACGAATACACATCCAGGCTGTAATTCCGATAAACTTTCACGGTAAAGGCCCGAAGCAGGTATTCAATGAACTGTGTTTCTATTCGTGAGATGAATTGCCTATCCACGTGCCCGGGCAAATCATCTATTTGAACTCCCTCAGGAACGGAGGTCGCAAGCTTTTTAGGATCAATCTCCAGTACGGCATCTTCATCCCAGAACGGCTCGGATTTTTTTGAGGGTATTTCCGCGGCCCGGTTTATGTTAAAAGTTTCTGTAAAACCGGTGCGTACATCGTTGAAATCAATTCTGGCTTCCAGATATATATGAGGAGCGTATCCGGATGCGCGTGCAGCCTCCGTGTCGGGTATCCAGAACAGGCTTTTTACATTTTCGGGCATCGTCGACATATTTTTTTCGCACAGGAACACATTATCTTGATAGTCCAGCCCGTATCCCCTACAGGATTTTTTTGCTACGCCTATAAAACCGCTTCGCTTGCAAAATCCTGTGAGAAATGCAGGCTAAGAAAAATACTATCACGCAGCAGAGGAGTATCTCAATTGCGGATCGGAGAAATCCGCCGAGCCTGTATTTTGTGGGGAGATATAAGGGAATCAGCCCTGGAGCGATAAAAATTGTCCGTTTATTTTAATTGACCGACATCTTGGCTTCGTTGAAACCCTTGTCTTCCAGAGCATTATAGAGCGCTTTAAACTCCTGCCTGCCGTAAAAGAGACGGGATTTCACCGTTCCGACGGGACAGCGGATAATTTTAGCGATTTCCTGAATCGTGTTTCCTTCCATATCGTGCAAACGAACCACGAGCGCCTGTTTACCCGTCATCCTGTCGAAAGTTCCCTGAATGCGGCACTTCAGTTCTTCCATGGAGGTATAGGCAAGCGGATCGGTAAAAACCGTCGACTCTGCGGGAAAATCCCCGAATGAATCATCGTCCATTTCTACATTCTGCCTTCTTTTCCCTTTGCGCAGCATTCCGAGACAGACATTGATCGTTATTCGACTGATCCAGGTTGAAATTTTGGAATCGCCGCGAAAATTGGAAATTCCGCGATAAATATTCAGCATGGTCTCCTGAAGAGCATCCTCGGCAGAGGCTTCCTCTCCTAAAATACGATAGGCGGTATTGAAGATCTTTCGGTTGTACTTTGAAAACAGCTCAAAACAAGAGTCTGAATCATTGGCCATACAGCGCTCTAATACAGTTGCTTCACTTGCTTCCGATTGACTATATTCGATTTCCGCCATGGTCCACCTCATTTCCGTTTCGCTGATTCCTTCTAAAACACACTTATTCTTACTGCAATTAGAATGCCAAAAAGGCCAATCTTCGTAAGCCTATTATATTCAACGATTTATTCTATTATTGGAATTCTGTGGGGAAATGGGAAATTGCCAATAAATTAGACACCTTAAAATCGATATACTGGCATCTCTTTTATTCTAAAGTATTTATATATGTCTATTATTTATACATCCAATATATAACAACAAGACAGTTATGTATCTTCTATCTTCAATTTTGAATCTTCAATCTCGACCCGGCGGAGTTTATCAAGAAGAGACTGACGGCTTATGCCCAGGGCTCGAGCGGTACGTGATTTATTCTGATTGAATCTGGCCATGGTTTTGCGGATCATCTCGTCTTCCAGATCGCGGATGGCCGTCTTCAGATCTCCGTCCGAAGACTTCCCGCTCCCACGGGACCGCTGGCGTATGTGATCCGACAATGAATCGGGACCGATGACCTTGCCTGCCTCGGATATGAGAACCAGCCTCTCTATCTCGTTCTGCAATTCACGCACATTTCCCGGCCATGCATACGAAAGGAGAATTTCACGGGTTTCATCGCTCCAGAATCCCGGCTTGCGGTTTAGTTTAAGAGCAAACCGTTGAAGGAAATACTCAGCAAGCGGCAGAATATCTTTTTTTCGTTCACGGAGCGGAGGAATCGTCACGGAAAAAACGTTGATCCTGAAATACAGGTCCTGGCGGAACCGGTCCGCGGATACTTCAGCCTTAAGATCCCTGTTCGTTGAGGCAATTATGCGGACATCCACTTTCTTCGGCTGGTGAAATCCCACAGGCATTATTTCGTTTTCCTGGATAACACGGAGCAACTTAACCTGAAGTTCCGGAGGCGCTTCTCCGATCTCATCCAGGAAGATAGTGCCCCCCTGAGCCATCTCAAAATAGCCCTTTTTCTCCTTCGTCGCCCCGGTAAAAGCACCCTGAGCATGGCCGAAAAATTCGCTTTCAACCAGATCCTTTGGAATGGCGCCGCAGTTGACCGGAATAAAAATCTGATCCCGTCGATTGCTCTCGCTATGTATGAATCGGGCGACCAATTCTTTCCCCGTTCCCGTTTCCCCCTGAATAAGAACAGTCGTCTCCGTTGCGGTTACCCTGCGCAGCAGTAGCAGAATGCTTTCCATTTCGGGACTGCGGTATATTATGTTCTTCGGGTAAACCTGACGCTCAACTTCCCTGCGCAGAATAATGTTCTCGTTGCGCAATTTTTCGTTAGCGGATTGAAGTTCATCTGCCAGGCGTTCGTTTTCACGCAGCAGCTCCATTTTTTCGAGGGCATCCTGCAGCGCCAGAAGAAGGGTCTCGGGTTCCCACGGCTTTGTGATGTATTTATGAACCTTCCCCGTATTGATCGCCGCAATAAGGTCTTCCACGTCGGTAAACCCCGTCAGAACGATCCGTACGAGATTGGGAAAATTCTGCTGGGATATTTCCAGCAGTTCAATGCCCGTCATATCGGGCATTTTTTGATCGGTAATGATTGCATCGACGGTGGTTTTTTCCAGAATCTTCAAGGCTTCCGTCGCCGAAAGGGCCGGATGGACGTCATACCGGCCCATAAGCGTCCGTTGGAGTTTCTGAAGATTCGCCATTTCGTCGTCTACGACGAGCAGCCCGTACTTCTTTTTCATTACACCGCCTTTTCCTGAAAAATAGGCAGAATGACTGTAAACGTGCTCCCCTTCTGCGGAGCGCTGACCACCTGTATCTTTCCCCCGTGCTGCTCCACAATTCCGTAACTGATACTTAATCCCAAACCGGTTCCCTGTCCGACAGGCTTGGTGGTATAAAACGGCTCGAAAATCCTCTTAATATTTTCCTGCGGGATACCCGAGCCGTTGTCTGTAACTTCGACTTCCACCGTTCCGCTGCCTGTACGGGTCCGCAACCACACATCCCCCCTGTCCTTGATCGCCTGGAATGCATTGGAAAGAAGATTCATAAAAACCTGATTCAACTTGCCCGGGTAACCCTGGATTTTTGGGATATCGCCATACTCCTTGTGAACCTCAATACGGTTCTTATACTGATTCCGCATCAGATTGAGCGACATCTCAAGGGAAGCATGCAGATCGACTTCCGAAACGGCGTCCTGGTCCATTCTGGAAAATGCCCTCAGGTCGGAAACAATCGTATTAATCCGGCGCGATCCGTCGGTAAAGTTATCGATCAGGATCTTGAGATCCTTTTTAATAAAGGAATACTGAATCTCTTCCTTCATGCGCGCTATCTCCGCTTTATCTTCAGCGGAAAGACTCGGCAGTTTCTCGAACATCTCCAGCAGTTCCTGTATTTTCTTGGTATAATCCGCGAGGAATCCCGTATTGCCGTAGATGAAATTCAAAGGATTCTTGATTTCATGGGCGATCCCGGAGACCAGTTGTCCCAGCGAAGCCATTTTTTCGGTCTGGACCAGCTGTTCCTGCGCACTTTGGAGATCATAATACGCTCTCTTTAAGGCTTCGTGAGAGTTTTCGAGCTCAAGCGTGCGATCCCGTACCATGCCTTCCAGATTGCGATTCAACTCCTGAAGCTGAAATTCCCTTGACGAAAGTGTTCGGGCCATTTCATTGAAAGTGGAAGCCAGGAGTCCGACTTCGTCGGAAGATTGAATCGGCACACGCTCGTTGAAATTGCCCTGGGATATCGTTGTAGCGGAACGGATGAGTTTGTTCAGAGGAACCGTTATTCCCTTGGAAATAATGAAAGTGAAGACTATCACCAGTAACGACAGTACAAAAATTGCACACAGCAGCCAATATACTAAAGAGTGGATCGGCCGGGAAATATCGCTTTCGTCAATCTCCACGCCTACAATCCACCCCAAAGAGGTGTCTTCGATCGGAGCCAGACCGGCGATCCGGCGCTGCCCGTTCGGGAGCTCGTAAACAATATGACGGTCTCCATTCAGAATCGCCTTATGGAGATCGGCCAGCTTATGATTCTCTACAAGCCGGGAATTATAATAATTGCCTTCCCGGCTGTAGTCTCCGGTCCTTCTATTGCGCCGGTACCTGTGCCCTATGATGGTATCGGCGTCCCTCGCCGTCATAAAAGCATAACCGGTGCTGAGTCCCAAATTTGTCAGATCCGTTTCCGCGGGATCCAGAATATTTTGAAAGTAGGACCAGTTTAGAATATTGATCCAGACCCCCATAACTTCGTGAGTGTCCGGATTAATGACAGGTTCCGAAAATGCGATATTATACTGATGGCTGACGTCCGCGGTCCGATAGTCGTAAAGCCTTTGAACCATACCGGACCGGTACCACCCGAGATGGTCGTTATTACCGGTTATTGAGGACTGAAATAATTTGGCTTCTTCAGGGAAACGGGCAATATCGGCGCCGAGAATTTCCGAGATGCCATCAGAGGGCAGAGGCTCCCTGTTCCGGTCGGTCGTATTGATGCCGATTATCTTCCCTGAAACATCCAGAACGACAAGCAGATCGTATACATCCTGCTGGAAACAATAATTATTGAGAAGAGGAATTATATCGTTGCGATAGGCTTCGTTTAAACCATGATAGATTAAAGGAAAGGTCGTCGCCATCAGATGGATCTCTTCCTTCTTCCCCCTCAGTAACAGGTCTACTTTGTCCGCCGTATCCTGAGCCATTTTTCCCAGCGAAAGCCGGATTCGCTCCTCTATCTGATTCCGCCCGATAAAATAAGAAAATAACGACATCCCCGCCAGCGGCAGCAGAGACAGGGCTATCATCAGAACCAGCAGCTTATTCCTGATGCTGTGAAAAATTGCAAACCGATGTTCTTTAGGCACAGGATTGTTTGATCTTGTCATCGGATCATTTGAATATATTCTTCACAAAAGAAAACAGTATCCACCAATAGGTATGAAGTATCTTTAAAAAAGTTCATTTTTATTGTCAAATTATTTATTTTTAATATCTTAGCAATATTCGACATGAAAGCTGCAAAGGATGGAGACATTCCTGTTATTAAAGTTCACACACAATAATTGTCAATTATTTATACAGCACTGCCGGACAAAATGTCTAGCATTAAGACATATTTGTTTTAAAAATTCCCTTCTCTGACATAAGCCCCATGGGATATATTTAATGCGGTAAGGTTTCGCCGGTCAGCTGTAAGAAAGCAGCGAAACACAGATTCGATATGCTGATGAGAGTTGAGGACCGACGGGCGACAATTACACTTCCCTGCCGGGGAAATGGAGTTGACGTCAATCAGAGGGCTAGACAGGAGGATTTCACATGAGCACTACGGTACGTATCCCATCGCCTCTCCGGCAATACACCGAGCAGATGTCGGAAATAAAAATTGAGGGCAAAACCGTCGGGGAGGTTCTGGAGAATTTTAAGGTTCGTTTTCCCGATGCGGATACCCGTTTTTTTTCCACGAAGACCTCAAGGTTTATGAATCTGTACCTGAACGACCAGGATGTCCGAACTCTTCAGAACATGGAAACACCTGTCGGCGAAAACGATACTCTTTCAATTGTTTTTGCAATAGCAGGAGGGTAAAGTCAGTAAAGAGGGTATCTGATCTTCAATCTGCAACCTTCAATTAATAATCTGAGGTTTCTTACGAACCGCAGCTTTGCCCTGCCAAGGTTTTTGCCGGGCTATCGCTTATTAAGCGCCCAATCCACAGCCACACGTGCCAGTATTCTGGTCGGATTGAGGCATGGGCGGTCAATCTTCCCGGGATCGAAGGCCAGGGGAACTTCCGTGCAGCCCAGAACAATGGCCTGTGCGCCCCTATCGATCAGCTTCATTGCAGCGGATTCAAATATTTCCATCGTCTGTCGATTGCTGTTCCGGGCCTTAACACCCGCGATTGCGGACTGGATCCTTCGCTGTTCCCCCTCCTCAGGCTCCAGAATGTTTACACCAACTTCCGACATGACACGGTGGTACACTCCGCCCTGCAGGGTTCCATCCGTAGCCAGAAGACCGATGACCTGAATCTCCGGCATACGGCGTCGGAGGCTGCGGCGGGTTTCTTCAATCATATTCAGGATCGGAATCCCCGTGCGGTTCTGAATATCCTGAATATAGTAATGGGCTGCATTGCACGCTATCACGATGATTCCGGCGCCCCCTTTTTCCAGAATCCCAGCGGATTCAATGAGATAAGGCAACGGGCTTTCCCCTCCCGAAACAATCGCTTCGGTCCTGTTGGGAATTTTTGGATTAGAATGGATGAGAACTTTAATATGATCCTGGTCTTTGGATGCCGGAGTCAAATCGAGGATCTGCCTGTAAAGGTCAATGGTCGCATCCGGCCCCATCCCTCCCATAATACCGATTACCCGGTCTTCCGATGCCTGAACATTCTCTTTTGCCATCAGTTGATTATAGGATTGCAAGGAATAGCTTGCATCATCAAAATACAGGTTTTCCCATCCTGGCGCGGCCGCTGGCCGCAACCAAAGTTATGGTAAGCTGATGAAGCGGCCGCGCGCTTTCAGCCGTCAGCCGTCAGCTTTCAGCACAAAAGAAATACATCGATCAAGTGATTGATATCATATAGCTTAAAAACTTCTTTGCAAAATGCAAAGAAGTCACGGAAAAAGAGCCTATTTCCCGTTCAGCCGGGAACGTTTTTCCCTGAATCATAATAAATCACCGAAAATCCGGATAAAATACCGCTCATTACGAATCAGGCCCGTTTATATAAACAGGCTGACGGGAACACGGCCGCGAATCTTGCTCCCTCAACCGATGTTTTGGTACTCTGCCCCTTGACACCTGAACGTCGGCAAGTTAACAGGTTGGCAAGTTCGCGGGTTCTGTTGTCAGGTTACAAGTTTAAGGTCATTAGAGCTTCATGAAAAATGTATTTTTGTCGATAACTATAAATGCGGTTGAATCTCGGTTTTCAACTGAGAGGATCCGTGCAGGGTATTGAAATTGTTTAAGAGAATCAGAATTGTGCTGGAGATGGTGAAAATCGAGCACACGATTTTCGCCCTCCCTTTTGCATTTCTTGGTGCTTTTCTGGCGGTTCGAAGGCTGCCGGATCTCCCGAAGATAGGATGGATCATCTTGGCAATGATTGGGGCGCGCAGCGCAGCAATGGCATTTAACCGCTTGATCGATCTGCCTTTCGATTCCCGGAATCCGCGCACCTCCAATCGCGCGCTTCCAAGAAAACAGATTTCAAAAGGATTTGTAATTCTGTTTATTGCGGTCAGCTCCTCCATACTGGTATTCGCGGCCGCAATGCTCAATCCGTTGTCGCTGAAGTTAAGCCCCCTGGCTCTTGGAATAATATTTTTCTATTCCTACACGAAGCGATTCACCTGGTTTGCGCATATGTTCCTGGGCATTTGCCTTGCCTGCGCCCCGATCGGCGCATGGATCGCGCTGAAAGGCTCCATCAGTGCCTCACCTCTGATCCTTGGCCTTGCGGTGGCACTTTGGGTCGCCGGCTTCGATATCATCTACTCCTGCCAGGATGTGGAATTCGACAGAAAGGAATCGCTCTTTTCGATTCCCGAACGTTTCGGCATTTGTGCTTCTTTGTGGATCTCCGGAATCCTTCACTTCATTATGCTGGGCATCCTGGCCTGGCTCTTCGTTCGGGAAGGCTTGGGATTCATGGCATTTTCCGGCCTGATTGTTGTTGGACTGCTGCTTGCGTACGAACACAGCCTGGTTCGGCCCAGGGACCTCAGCCGGGCAAATACCGCTTTTTTCACTATAAACGGCTGGATCAGCATACTCCTGTGCGTAACGACGGCGATCGATATTCTTTGGAACGGGCTCAAGTAAACAATGTCATCTCAGATAGGCGAGCTTCTGGTTAAAGAAAACTTAATCACGACGGACCAGCTCGAGGCCGCCCGGGATCATCAAAAACAGCATGGCGGCAGGCTGGACTCCATCCTGATAAATATGGGATTTGTTCAGGATGAGGATGTCACCTCGATTCTGAGCAAAAAATACGGCGTTCCCTCGATCAATCTCTCCTTTTTCGAAATCGACCAGGCATCCATCAAACTGATTCCGCCGGATGTGGCTCAAAAATATCTGGTAATTCCGCTCAGCAGAGTCGGCAGCACCCTGACGGTAGCCACGGCGGATCCCACCAATGTCTTTGCCATGGACGACATCAAGTTCATGACGGGATTCAATGTGGAACCTGTCGTGGCCAGTGAAGCCTCCATTCTGGAAGCCATTGAAAAATACTATGGGACCCAGCACGCCATAGAGCTGAAAAAAGTATACGAACAGATTTCAGACGCCGAGAAAGAACCGGTGGAACTGGATCTGGAAACCAGTTCGGAAGATGAAGATGTGTCTCTTGATGAGCTCCAGCGTTCGAGCGAAGAGGCGCCCATCATCAAGCTCGTGAATTTGATCCTGTCCGACTCCCTGAAGAAAGGGGCCAGCGATATACACCTTGAACCTTATGAGAAGGATTTCAGGGTGCGTTTCCGCATAGACGGAATTCTCTACAATATGATGAACCCCCCGCTCCGCCTCCGGGATGCCATGATCTCACGCGTCAAAATCATGGCCAAAATGGATATTTCGGAGAAGCGTCTCCCGCAGGACGGAAGAATCAAGGTACGAACCACATTCAATGGAAAAAAGAAAGAACTCGATTATCGCGTATCCTCGCTCCCTACGCTGTTCGGTGAAAAAATCGTTTTGCGAATTCTGGATAAGGATAATCTGCCTCTGGATATGAGCAAACTGGGTTTCGAGGAAGAATCCCTGAAAAAAATCGAGAAAGCCATCCTGAAGCCTTACGGAATGGTGCTGGTTACAGGACCGACAGGCAGCGGCAAGACTTCAACCCTGTACTCGGCAATCAATCGGTTGAATACCCCTGAAACCAACATAATGACGGCGGAGGATCCGGTTGAATACAACTTCCGAGGCATCAACCAGGTCCAGATCAAGGAACAGATAGGGCTGACATTTGCCGCCGCGCTCCGATCGTTTTTAAGACAGGATCCCAACATCATTCTGGTCGGCGAAATCCGCGATTTTGAAACAACGGAAATTGCCATAAAAGCGGCACTTACCGGGCATCTGGTCCTGTCCAGCATCCACACCAACGACGCCCCTTCCACCATTTCAAGAATGCTGAATATGGGGATAGAGCCCTTTTTAGTGGCCACATCGGTGCATTTGATCTGTGCGCAACGGCTGATACGAAAAATCTGCCCGTCCTGCAAGACTGAGATTAAAACGCCTTTACAGGCCCTGATCAAAGCGGGCTTCTCCCAGGAAGAAGCTAAAAATATTCAGACTTTTAAGGGAGAAGGCTGCAAGACATGTAATGGAACGGGCTATAAAGGCCGAATTGGTATGTATGAAGTCATGGAAATCAGCGAAGATATCCAGGAACTGATCCTGGTTGGGGCTTCAGCGCAGGAAATCAGGCGTAAAGCCGTGGAAGAAGGGATGTTTACGCTCCGCCGGAGCGGACTGGAGAAAATTAAAGCCGGTTATACAACTCTCGATGAGGTGCTTAGAGAAACAGTAGTGAATTAATCCTTCGAATTCGCAAGCCTCAAAGAGCAGATTTCAGCCGTGGAGAAATCGAATGATCACTTTACCCGAGATGCTCAAGAAAACAATCAATTCCGGAGCTTCGGATCTGCACGTCACAAACGGAACGCCGGCTCAGATAAGGGTTGACGGCCAGTTGCGCACTATCGACGATCAGGTTCTGAGTGCCGCCGACTGCAAGAGGCTCGCGTACAGCGTCATGACGGACAGCCAGAAACACCTTTTTGAAGAAAAATGGGAAATTGATTTTTCTTTCGGCATCAAAGACCTCTGCCGGTTCCGTGCCAATGTTTTCACCCAACGGGGTTCCGTGGGAGCGGTATTCCGCGTGATTCCTTTCGAAATCAAAGGATTTGAAAGCCTCAACCTGCCGCGGATTGTAGAAAAACTATGTGAAAAACCGAGAGGACTCATCCTGGTGACGGGACCAACCGGCAGCGGAAAATCCACGACACTGGCCGCAATGATCGACAAGATCAACTCCGAACGCCACGAGCACATTCTGACAATAGAAGATCCAATCGAGTTTATCCACAACCACAAGAGCTGCATTGTCAACCAGAGAGAAGTCAGCGCCGACACGCATTCCTTTGGAGACGCCCTGAGAGTTTCGCTTCGTGAAGATCCCGATGTTGTGCTGATCGGTGAAATGCGTGATCTGGAAACGGTGGAGTCTGCCCTTCGTATTGCGGAAACGGGGCACCTGACTCTTGCGACGCTTCACACCAACAGCGCCGCAACCACCATAAACCGAATCATCGACGTATTTCCCTCCAGCCAGCAATCGCAGATCCGGGCACAGTTGAGCATGGTCCTGGAAGGCATTCTGTGCCAGTCGCTTATTCCCAAGTCCAACGGATCCGGGCGCTGCATGGCCATGGAAATTCTCGTACCCACGACAGCGGTTCGAAATCTGATCCGTGAAGACAAGATTCATCAAATCTACAGTCAGATGCAGACGGGACAGGATAAATATGGGATGCAGACTTTCAACCAGTCCCTGTCCCACCTGGTACTGAACAATCAAATCTCAAAAGACGATGCCCTCACCAAATCTTCAAATCCCGATGAATTGCAGGACCTCATCCAGAGAGGCATCGGCCTGAATATTAAAGCTGCAGGCCAACGCACGATGCAGCGTCCGGAAGCTGCGGTTGGCGCAGGAGCACGTGCCTGAACAACGAGGAAAATCTCATGCCAGTCTATATATATCGCGGTCGAAACATACAAACCAACCAAAGCGTAACCGGAGAGCGATTCTCAAGCAGCTCCCAGGCCCTGGCTGCCGTTTTGCGCCGGGAACAGATCGCTCCGTCAAATATCCGGGAGAAAAAAGAGAGCAAGCTGTCTTTCTCTTTGTCTTTCCGGAAGAAAGTCAAACAATCGGAAATTGCCATATTCACGCGCCAATTTTCGGTGATGTTGAATGCCGGCATGCCCCTCGTACAGGGACTGGATGCCATTGCGCAACAGCATCCCAACGAATCATTCAAAACCATCCTGAACCAGGTCCGGTCGGATGTCGAAAGCGGTTCCACGCTTTCCGCGGCTCTGGCCAAGCATCCAAAAGTTTTCGACAACCTGTTCACCAACATGGTTGCAGCAGGGGAAACCGGCGGCATTCTGGACACTATTCTTCAGCGCCTCAGCACTTTCATAGAAAAAATCGTCAAACTCAAAAGCGCGCTGCGGTCCGCGATGATTTATCCCTCCGTTATTCTCACGGTCGCGATTGGGGTCGTCATCGTCATTCTGTGGAAAGTGGTGCCCGTATTCAGAACCCTGTTTGAAGGCTTCAACGTTCAGCTTCCCCTTTTGACACGGGTCGTGATCGCACTTTCGTCAATCGTGGAGCGTTTTGCCCTCTTCTTCCTAGTGTTTATTGTGGTCGGAATCATCGCTTTTGTGAAATACTACAAAACGGAAAAAGGAAGGCACGTCGTGGACCGCTTCCTTTTGAAATGCCCCATCCTGGGGGACATCCTGCGCAAAATCGGAGTCGCCCGGTTCACACGCACTCTGGCAACATTGTTGACAAGCGGCGTCCCCATCCTGGAAGGTCTGGACATCACGGCCAAAACCGCGGGGAACGCCATTCTCGAGGACACCATTCATATCCTCAAGCAAAGGATTGAAGAAGGCGGCACTATGGCAGAACCGATGCGCCAGTCGGGATTTTTCCCAGCCATGGTAACCCAGATGGTTTCCGTCGGAGAGTCCACGGGAGAAATGGATTCCATGCTTGTAAAGGTGGCCGATTTCTATGAAGATGAGGTCGACGTAGTTGTGGCCAACCTCCTCACCATACTGGAACCGGTATTAATGGTATTTTTAGGCGTCGTCGTCGGAGGCATCGTCGTCGCGATGTATCTGCCGCTGTTTAAGCTGATCCAGGTCTTGTCAGGCGGATAAAATCAATTCGGTCCGCTCGGGGGTCGTTCGCGGGGCCCTTGAAATTGTACTTACAGAAAAACAAACCCATCCGGGATTGCAGCCCCGGATGGGAGATTCGGTATAAACAACCGGGATTCATTACAATTCGGGACAAATCCTCTCCCGGTATTTCTATTATGGGTTCTTTTCAAAACAGGCATCCTTATCAACAGACCGCAAGACATCGAATGTACCTGCTCGAAATTATTGTTGTTCGGGCGCTTGTTCTTCTGCTCGGGCTCAACCTGGCAGACCGGCTCGGTCTGTTTCCTGAACGCCTGGGGCCCTTTCCCTTCCTGCTGTTTTTCAATATTCTTACCCTGGCGCTGACGTTCCTGCTTCTGATGATTTACAGGTTCAGCGCGGACAAAAAAGCCCAGCTTTACCTTCAAATAGGGACCGACCTGATCCTGGCGACGGTTCTTGTCTTTCACAGCCGGGGGATCGAAAGTCCCTTCGTCTCCTTCTACCTCCTGATCATCATTTACTGCTGCCTGAGTCTCGGTCGGAACGGAGGGATGGCAGGAGCGGCGCTAAGCACCATTTTATACGCGGGAGCCATCACTTACGGCAGAATCGGCAATGAAACACTGAACCAAACCATCATAGATCCGCAACAGGCCACCTTTCGCATAGCCGCTCACGCGCTCGGATTCTGGGCGGTCGCCTTCCTGGGAACATACCTGTACAAAAGCCTTCAGGCGATAGAATCCCAGCTGAAGGAAAAGATAGAATCCCTCAGTCAACTGCAGAAACTCAACGAACACATTGTGAGAAGCATCCGGAGCGGTTTGATTACCACGGATCTCGATGGCCGCATAGCGGTATTTAACAACGCCGCCGAGGAATTGACGGGAAGGAGTGCCCGGGATGTCATCGATAAATCCATCGAGCATGTGATCGGGGAGGATTTCTGGAAACGCATTCTCGGTGCGGATCTGCTGAAAAATGAAAAAGCGATGCGGCATGAAGCCTGGGTTTCCCATCCGGACGGGGGAAAACGCTTTCTTGGTTTCAGTGTTTCTCCTCTCATGGACCATGGGCATCAACTGCTCGGTTACATACTTTCATTTCAGGATCTGACGGAAATTATCCGGCTTGAAGAAGAAGTCCGCCTGAAAGACAGGATGGCCGCTATAGGGCGAATGGCGGCCGGCATCGCTCATGAGATCCGGAATCCTCTGGCTGCGATGCAGGGATCGGTGGAGATTCTTCGATCTCATTCAACACTGCCTAAGGTCGATGAACGTCTCCTGGACATACTGATCCGCGAAAGCGACCGGTTAAACAAGTTCGTTGAAGATTTTCTAAACTTCGCCCGTCCCCGGAAATACACCAAACACCCGATCGACCTCGTCCCTCTCCTCAAGGATTCCGTTATCCTGCTGCAGAATACTCCGGAAATCAGGGAGAAGCATTCCGTCGTCCTGAGCGTTGAGGAACCGTTGGTACGCATCCAGGGAAGCGCTGATCAACTCAACCAGGTCTTCTGGAACGTGGCCCAGAATGCCATTCGCGCCATGCCCAACGGCGGAGTACTCAAAATCGGCGTCCGAAAAGACACGGAAGGATGGGGATTGATAGAGTTTGAGGACAATGGCATAGGGATGAGTCGCGAAGAGCAGGAACAGTTTTTACAGCCCTTTCATTCCGAGTTCAAGGAAGGACTGGGATTGGGGCTCTCAATCATTTTTCAGATAATGGAAGATCATCAGGGAAAGGTTTTCTTCGAGAGTGAACGGGGTAAAGGAACCAAGGTCAGTCTCGGCTTTCCACCGGAAGAAATGTATGTCCAGTCAAACAGAGCTGAAGCCGGATTCGTTAATATCCGGAGCAGTCCTTCATGCACCTAGGGGCAAACCTTGTGTCCGCCCCTCTTTATGCAATCGCAGGGAGAAGGGCGAACACAAGGTTTGCCCCTACGTGCAGATCCGTGCTTCGCTTGTTTTCGAGACAGAATGGAGAAGGTTCCATGCCGAAAATCTTAGTTGTGGATGACGAACCCAACATTACGGAAATTCTGGAGATAGCTTTCCAGGAAGACGGAATGGACGTCATAAAATCCCGATCCGGGCGGGATGCTCTCAATGTGCTGAGGGAACAGGATATAGATATCGTCGTTTCCGATATTAAAATGCCGGACCTTTCCGGTGTTGAACTTTTAGGCATCGCTAAAGAATTCTCACCGAACACCATTTTTATCATGATTACCGCCTTTGCCAGTACGGAGACAGCCATTGAAGCCCTGCAGCACGGCGCGTTCGACTATATTACAAAACCCTTCGGTATGGACGAGTTGCGCTCCATAGTGCAACGGGCGCTTAAACAAAAGAACAGCCGGAAGCCCAAACCGGCCGCATCGGCCGAAGAGATTGAAGCCCAGCAGGGACAGCAGCTCTTTCAGGCCCTTCACCGCATTCATGTCGTAGGCAAGAGCCTTAAAATGATTGAGGTTTACCGGACAATCGGCACCGTGGCTATGGGGGACAGCACCATTCTGATCACGGGTGAAAGCGGTACGGGGAAGGAGCTGGTCGCCCGTGCGGTTCACGAAGCGTCCCAGCGAAAGGAAAAGCCGTTCGTATCCATTAACTGCAGCGCGTTCCCGGAAACACTGCTCGAAAGCGAACTCTTCGGATACATGAAAGGGGCGTTCACAGGAGCGAATACGAATAAAAAGGGGCTTTTCGAGGCAGCCGGCGGCGGATCCATCTTTCTCGACGAGATCGGGGACATGACCGGGGCCATGCAGGTAAAGCTTCTGCGCGTTCTCCAGGAACGCTGCTTCCGTCCGCTGGGAGGAAGCGAAGAAATCCCTGTGGATGTACGCGTTATCGCAGCAACCAACCACGATTTGCAGTCCCGGATCCAGGAAGGTCTGTTCCGGGAAGATCTTTACTACCGGATCGCGGTGATCAACATTCATCTTCCGGCCCTGCGGGAGCGCGAAGAGGATATCGCGCTGCTTGCCTATTATTTCCTCCGCCATTATTCGGAAAAGGCGGGTAAATATATCAGCGGCATAGCACCCGACGCGTTACGCACTCTGGAATCCTACGAATGGCCGGGCAATGTCCGGCAACTGGAAAACACGATCGAACGTGCCGTAGCCCTGGAAACGGCGCAGACCATCCAGTTGGACCGTCTTCCGGATACGGTACGAAATCGATCCAATCCTTTGGATCGCGAGGTATTTACTCTTCCGGACGGGCCTTTCGACCTGGAGCATTTCCTTTCACAGGTTGAAAGCAGCCTGATCGGCCAGGCGCTGCGGCAATCGGACGGGAACCAAACCGCTACCGCGCAAAGACTTAAACTTACCAAGGGATCGCTGCGCCACAAAATCCAGTCATTACAAATCAAAATCTAGAAGTCAGAAGTAAGAAGT
>CAZPHK010000019.1:0-41339 GCA_964586015.1 uncultured Acidobacteriota bacterium
CCTCCATCCCAATCACTTCCTCCAAAGGTATTATTCCATTCCTCCTCGGGAGACGGATTCGCCTGCTGGCCCATAAGGGCGGTAGTATTGCAGACAAACAGCAGGGCGGCCAATATAGTAATAAATGAATACTTTCTCATGGTTTCTGCCCCTCCTCCTCTTTTTCCTCCGGTATGACAGCCTCGTCGCTCTCAGACCAATCCGGATCCATTTCATTTAAAAGATCCATGAATTCGATTGTTTCGAGATTCTTAAGCAGAGCCAGATTCTCCAGGATTTCCCGGTCTTCCAGCATTTCCTTTTCTTCCTGTGTCAATACCGGCTTCTCTTTTTCCTCATCCGCCGCCTTCTCCTGATAGCCGAAAGATTGAACCGCCAGCAGCGAAACAAACACCGGTATCAGGACACACGACCTCTTGATCGACCGGACCGGGAAACGGCCGGGCACCGGGGCTGACACAGTTTCGACTCCTTTGCGTGTAACTGTATGGATTGAAATCGTATTCATATTTTCTTCCATTTTGCCTTTTCCTGTCCCGATCCTGACCTGCATTTCCCAAGGTTCCTATTGCGGCATATTTTCAATAGCATCCATGTTTTCGAACAGTTCGAGATTGCTGAACAATGCCATATCCTTGAGAAGCGGCAGATTTTCCGTTACTTCAAGATCGTACAACACGTCCGCGGCTTCGGGAGCCGAATACCGGGATTGCCGGAGATACAGGCCCGTTGAGACAATTACGGTCAACACGGCCGCGGCGGCCAATCCCCAGGACCATCGCGGCAACCAATATCGTTTCCCGCCGAAGACAGACAGTTTCTGAGAAGCAGGCTTCCGATTCCGGCTCGTCTCGAGCGCAGTATAAAAACGCTCTGAAAAATCCCCGGACGGTTCAATGGAATCATCCAGAACGGGCAAAATTTCCATGAGATCCCGCGGATCCAGGCAGGACGCGCACTCCTTGCAGGATGCAAGGTGCCGGCGTATCTGCTGCATGGTGTTTCTGTCCAGGTCGCCGTCTAAAAAAGGCTTTATTAAATCCTTCGTCTCTTGACAGTTCATTTCGGTAAAAGCTCTTTCGTGAAAGGCCTCAGCCTTTCCGCCAGAGCCTCCTTTGCTCTATGAATTAACGATTTCACAGCCTTCTCGGAACTGTCCATAACATCGGCTACCTCGGAATAGGACAGCTCCTGATATTTGTTTAATATAAATGCGATGCGCTGTTTCTCCGGTATCTGCTGCAGCGCCTGTCCAATAATCCTCGACAAGTCCTTTTGCTCGAAGATTTTATCCGGTGCCGCGGCCGTCCCGAATTCGAGTTTCCTGTCCTCGTCGTTCCCGTCGTCAGACAGCGATGCGTGCATGGACTGATGCGGGACACGGAATTGCGGCTTTCGTATTTCGTTAAGACATACATTGGTCGCAATTTTGTATAACCAGGATGTAAATCTTGCCTGTATTCTGTAACCGGCGGCATTTTCATAAACCCTTAAAAATACTTCCTGTGCCAGTTCTTCGGCAATCTCCCGGTTTCTTACAAACCGGTATGCGAAGTTGACGATACCCCGCGTATGCTTGACAAACAGTCTGTCAAACGCCTCCGTATCCCCGTCTTTAAATCGAAGCATCAATTGCGCATCGAGATCCTGCACCACAGCGCCGGTTTCTTCCGCCATATCGATTACCGAATCCCAGTATCGGACTGCTTCCATCCCATGCTCCGATTTTATCCTATTCCTTTAAACACAACTTGGTAAAAAAAGTTCCGCAGGCCCTGTTTTAAATTCCGGTCATCATACGGATCCGGGTTGATTCTCCGGTAGATCCGTACGGCTGTATCAGCAGTTTCATGTGTATGATAGAATAATCACCAACCGTAAAATAAATGAAATCAGATAAATAGAAATATTTTAGGCTCTTGCAGGGCTGCGGCAAAGATGAAATAAGGATCGGATAATTCAACTGCGATTGAATCTGTTTTGAGATTTCGGCCGATAAGATACCCATAGACTTTATTCGCTATGTTGCGCAAAACCCGAAACAAACACGGCACCCGGCCTCTCGATAGCGCATTCAACGCTTTTATCATGGACGTTGACCTGCGGCTTAACACTCATTACAGGCCGGGTTTATCCGTTGACTTCAATCCTGGATTATTTAAGACTTTATATAAAGATGACCTCCTTCGATGAGAATAAAATATGAGCAATAAAAACGACTACAAACTGGCGACTTTCGGCAGCGGATGCTTCTGGTGTACCGAGGCGATTTTCAAAAGGCTCCGTGGTGTAATAGAGGTTGTTCCCGGTTACTCGGGAGGCGCTGTTGAAAATCCCACGTATGAACAGGTATGTGCCGGCGACACGGGACATGCGGAATCCGTCCAGATCGCCTACGATCCCGATGAAATCTCTTACGACGAACTCCTCGAAGTTTTCTGGAAAACGCATGATCCGACGACCAGAAACCGCCAGGGGAATGATATCGGCTCCCAGTATCGTTCGGTGGTCTTCTATCACACCCCGGATCAAAAAAGGCTTGCGGAATCCTACAGGGGAAAACTGGATGCGGAAAGTATCTGGAACCGACCGATCGTTACGGAGATTGAAGAATTTACGAAATTCTGGCCGGCCGAACCCCATCACCGGAATTATTATGAGAACAATCCCTCCAACACTTATTGTTCTCTTGTCGTCATGCCCAAAATCGAGAAATTCAGACGAACCTTCGCGGACCGCCTGAAAGATCAGCCGGTATCGACGGACCGTTCCTGAAAGGACGAATCTCTTTTTACTTCATACATAACGCCACCTTTTCAAAGGTATTCGGGAAAACACCGGAACTTTTGCCCGTGGTCGGTGCTTGAATTATCAGGACATTTTCCAACCGGAACCGTTTGTACCCGTCCCCATACTCTATGGATGCAAAATTTGTTACAATAAATAAACAAGCCCGTAGAAAAGAAAGAAATGCGGGATGGATGTTCAACTGGATTCGAGGAAATCATTCTTATGATCTGCCGCGTGTTAATGGCCTTCTTTTTCCTTACTTTATCAACCGCCTGGGCCGCGGACTGGCCCCAGTGGCGCGGTCCCGACCGGAACAACATCTCCACGGAAACCGGTCTTCTGCGAACCTGGCCGGCCGGCGGTCCCAAGGTTCTTTGGGAAACCTCCGTCGCTCAAGGCTACGCCGGCGTATCCATAAAAGACGGCCTTGCCTACATCAACGACTACGACGAAGATAAAAAGGAGCATGCGGTTCGCTGCCTTTCCCTGGATGACGGCACGGAAGTCTGGCGCTGGAGCTATAAAGTCAATATCCGGCCCAATCACGGAATTACACGTACGGTCCCGGCTGTAGGAAATGCCCTGGTGTTCTCCCTCGATCCCAAGTGCAAGCTTCATGCACTGGACGCCAAAACCGGCAAGCTGGTCTGGCAGAAAAACCTGGTGCAGGATTATAAAACCACCATTCCCCAGTGGTACGCCGGCCAGAATCCTCTTCTTGACGGGGACAGGGTATTGGTGGCAACCGGCGGGGATGCCCTGGTGGTCGCCTTCGACCAGGCAACCGGCAATGAGGTCTGGAAATCGCCCAACCCGGACAATGATTTGATGTCGCATGCCTCGTTGATGCCGGCAACGATCGGCGGGGTCAAGCAATACCTCTACCTGACCATGAACAAGGTTGTCGGTGTAGCCGCGGCGGACGGCCAACTGCTCTGGAACAGCCCCTTCACCGCCCGGATGGCCGCGGCCCCCTCCCCTCTTTACGTCGGCGACGGCAAAGTATTCGTCACCGCCGGCTATGAAGCCGGAAGCGTCATGTATGAGATAAAGAAGTCTGCTGCCGGATTCAGCGCCGAACCGCTGTTTCAACTGACGAGCACGCAGTTCAATTCCGAGGTGCATACGCCGATCCTATACAAGAATCATATGTTTGCCGTAAGCAGCAAGAAGCGGGGGCAGTTTACCTGCCTGGATCTCAACGGAAAGATCGTCTGGCAAAGTCCCGTCGACTCGGGAAATCCCGAAGGCACCCGAACATTCGAATTGGGCGGATTCATACTGGCCGATGGAATGTTCTACATCCTGGACGGGGTATCGGGAATTCTCCGGCTTGTAGAAGCGAACATTACCGGATACAAGGAACTTGCCAGCGCACAGATTCTCGAAGGTCATGATGTCTGGGGACCGCCGGCTCTTTCCGACGGAAAGCTGATAATACGGGACATGGGAAGGATGGTCTGCCTGCAGGTTGGGAAATAACATCAAACCGCCCGCAGGCTTGATCGCACTTGCCGGATTTTCAGAAAAGATGCTTTACGGGAAAAAGGTATATGGATTCAAAGGATAAGGAATCCACGACAACCAAACTGACAGACGGTATCCGCAAATCGTGGATCCCTCTGGCTGCCGTCGCCGGCGCCTTTACCGGTTTTGTTTCGGCCGCTCTAAAAACCAGGCCTGCTCCGGCGGCCGGAGCGACGGGACCGTCCCGATCTTCGGAGCCTTCCACCGCTGCTGCGGAGCGCGTTGCAGCAACGGAACCTCCCGGCGAATTAACGCGCAGATACACGTTGACTTCCGTACTTTGCGGAGACGCCTCCCCTCACAGGTTCCGCCGCTCACTGGCGGATATTTCCGTAGGTCCCGATGATACCCTGTACTGTCTCGGAGACGATGAGATAAGGATTTTCGACTCGGAAGGAAATCTCCTCAGAAGCTGGAACGTGAAGCCCAAAGCTGCCTGTCTTGAGGTTGGACCCGACGGACAGGTTTACGTTGGATCACTCGGGCGTGTGGATATATACACGCCTTATGGGAAACATGCCGGAGGTATAGACATTGGGAACGCGCAGCGGCCTGCAGCCGTCACCGCGATAAAGATTCACGAAAATGAGATACTGGCGGCGGACGCCACCGCCAAAATTATCCACCGATATGATGCGGCCGGCAAACAGATCGGTGTGATCGGAGACAAAAACAAAACCGGAAGCTTTATGCTTCCGAACGGATGGCTGGATTTCGATATAGATTCAATGGGCATCATTCAGGCTACCGACACGGGCCGGCATCGGGTTGCCGGGTGGTTGCTGGACGGAGAATCGATCGGAGCCTTCGGTAAATTCGGCATGCGGGATCCCGCGGACTTCGTGGGGTGCTGCAATCCGGTGAACCTGGCCGTGACGCCGGACGACAACATAGTTACAGCTGAAAAAATGATTGCCCGGGTAAAGGTTTTCGATCCCGACGGCACATTAATCGCTTTCATCGGTCCCGAGAACTTCGATCAACAATGCAGAAACATTCATCTTGAAGTCGATTCCAGGGGCCGAATCATTGCCGCTGATCCCGTACGACGGGTCATCAAAATTTTTTCACCCGCTCCTGAAGGGAGCGCCGCAGATTAACAAAGCCGGCCCTTTGATTAAAACGGGGCAGGAAATGCAAGGAGCTTGAAATCCAATGAGCGAGAAATCAACCCGGCGCGAATTCATAGACAGATCCGTGCGCATCCTTGGTTTCGCCGGGATCGGCGCCGCCGCGGGTTTGCTTGCCCACAGGGCATCGGGCGATGCCGTATACCAGATCGATCCGTTCAAGTGCACTGCGTGCGACCTCTGCCGGACTTCCTGTGTTTTAAGCCATTCGGCCGTAAAAGCGGTCAACGACTTCGACAGATGCGGCTATTGAATGCTCTGCCCGGCTTACATGGATGTAAGCAGCATGCCGGACGAAAAAGGAATCCCCACCGGTAAGGTCTGTCCCCAGGACGCTCTTCAACGGCGGGTAGTGGGAGACGTGGATCCGGACGATCCCATGAACAACTATTACGAATATACAGTGGACGAAGAGCGTTGCGACGGCTGCGGAAAGTGTGTCCTGGCCTGCCTTCCCCCCGCCGGCAACGGCTCGCTTCGTCTTGAAATCCGCTACGATCGCTGCCTGGAATGCAACGATTGCGCCATCAGGATTGCCTGCCCGGATGATGCGATTGTACAGGTGAAAACACCGGGATGGGCTCCCGCCCAGCCTCCTGATGAAGAAACGCATGCGTAATTATCCAATACGGCTTTTTAAAACCCCCGAACTATGGCCGGCTATTTTTATTGTTCTGCTTGCTGCACAGGGCTCTCTTTTCGCCCAGTACCAGATGCCGCCGCCCGATTTTGGAGAATCCTACAGCCTGCCTACCCCGACGCACCCGGAACCTCCTTCAGGCTGGATCCATTTCCTGGATGTCGCACTGCTCGCCGCCGGTCTGGGACTGGCAGCGTGGCTTATTCTGAAAAGACGCAGCCGCCGTGGCGTCCTGCTGCTCAGTATCGGCGCATTAGCCTATTTCGGCTTTTACCGCCAGGGGTGCATCTGCCCGATCGGAGCGATTCAGAATGTAGCTCTTTCGCTGGCGGATCCGGCCTATATGGTCTCTTTGGGCGTCATAGCTTTTTTCTTCCTGCCGCTGATCGCGGCGCTTCTTTTCGGACGCGTCTTCTGCGGCGGCGTATGCCCGATCGGGGCCGTCCAGGACCTGGTGCTCCTTTGGCCTAAAAAGGTTCCGCGCAAACTCGATCGCGTCCTGGGGTACCTTAAGTACGTATACCTCGCAGCGGCCGTATTCTTCGCGATATGGGGACTGAACCTTGCGACAGGCGATGCAGGCGATCTCGCGGGCAGGCGCTTCCTGATCTGCGAATGGGATCCTTTCGTCGGCCTGTTTCGCGTTGCGGGATCCTTTCACATGCTGGCAATAGGAGCGGTGTTTATAATCGGAGGAATGTTCATCGGGCGCCCCTACTGCCGCTGGCTGTGCCCCTATGGAGGCATCCTGTCGATACTGTCCCGTTTTTCATGGAAAAACGTCCGGATAACACCGGGGAAAGAACTGGATTGCGGCCTGTGTGCCGAAGCGTGTCCCTACGGCGCTATCGTCGACAATCGTGCCGACAGGGGTGCGTGCCTTGCCTGCGCGCGCTGCTACGATTCCTGCCCGCTGCATTCAAAACACGGGCCCGGGCTTGTTACGATCATGGAAGATTCCGGGCGGGATGAAAGCATGAATACACGCGGATAATGTTGTATTCCGCTGCCGCTTGCGCTTTTCGCAGTTCGTTGAGGAATATTGTGAAAAAGGACCGTTGGATACTAACAATACGCTCGTGGCTGGGTATTGCCGGCGGAATCCTGGCCATTGCCGCAGCGGTCTGGATACTTACGGTTTACATCCACGCGCGCATTGTCGATCCGGACAACGCCGCACGAGTCGAGGCCCTAAAGGAAGAAGCAAAGACGGACACGGAGGTCCAGGAAATCCTCCAGCCCGAGTTGGAACAACAATATCAGTCTCTGAAACAGAGACGTTTCGCCTACGACCTGGGCGGAGTGGTTCTTTTGATTTCGCTCGGTATCTTGTTTGCCTGGACCCGCTGGCTCCGCCCCGGTCCCGACGAATGGACCGGTATCCCCAAAGGGTGGATTCGCCATCTGACCTTCCGGGTGGATACAGAGACCCGTCCTCTACCGGCCGTTTTAAAAAAGCCGTCGCCTGAAATCCCGGGCGCCGGGGAGACAGCTCCATCGCCTGCGGCAGATCTTCTTCCCCAAGCCCCCGCAGAATCCGACACCGTGGATCTGACGGCCGTAGATAGAATCATGAAAGCAGAAGGAACCAGCCCGGATGCGGTCATTCCCATCCTGCAGTCGATACAGTCCCACTACCGTTACCTCCCGGACGCAGCCCTTCGCTATATTTGCGAAAAAGGAGGCATTTCTCCTTCTCAGATTTCCGGAGTTTCCACTTTTTACACCCAGTTCCGGCACAAGCCTGTCGGAAAACATATTATCCGGGTCTGCGAAGGAACGGCCTGCCACGTCTCCGGCGCCGTCGAAGTAGGCAACGAGCTGCGGCGATGCCTGAATATAGAGGGGGATTCCGACACGGACCCTTCCGGGCAGTTTACAATCGAGCGCGTCGCCTGTATCGGCTCCTGCAGCCTGGCTCCGGTCATTACCATCGATGAAAATATCTACGGTCATATGAGCGCCCTCTCGGCAGGAGAAACGCTTCAGGACTTCGTCCGCACGACAAAATCGTCCGGTCCCGACGGGGACGGAAAACACGGCAAAAGTCATAAAGGCCTGCAGTCGAAAGAATCCACGGGATTACCCGTCGAAATTCGCATTGGGATGGGATCCTGCGGCGTGGCAAGCGGCGCCCGGGAGATCCATGCGGCCCTCGAGCACCAGGTCGGACTGCTGGGAGGGGGCGCCGAGATAAAGTCGGTCGGATGCCGGGGCATCTGCCATCACGAGCCCCTGATTGAAATCGTCGACAACGGCCGGAGCACTCTTTACGGCAAAGTGCAGCCTTCGGATGTCCGAAAAATCGTCCGGAAACATGTCAGGCCTCAAAGCCTCATCAGAAGAATACATGAGGGATTCAAGGATGCACACGCACGCCTTTTCGACGACCGTGCCTGGAAGCCCGTTAAAGAAAGCCGTGTCGATGCCACACCCTACACCGGCAAACAGGTTCACGTCGTCCTTGAAAATTGCGGGATCATCAATCCCTTATCTCTCGAGGATTACCGCCGTCATGACGGGATTCAGGCCCTTGAAGAATGCCTGAAAAGACTCTCTCCGGAAGAGGTTATCGAAAAAATCAGGGCATCGGGCTTGAGGGGCCGGGGCGGAGCAGGATTCCCCGCGGCCGTCAAATGGGACCTGACACTCCGAGCCCCGGGAAATATAAAGTATGTTATCTGCAACGGCGACGAAGGCGATCCCGGAGCATTCATGGATCGTGCCGTTCTGGAAGCGGATCCGTTCCGTGTCATCGAAGGCCTGGCCATAGCGGCCTATGCCGTCGGCGCATCGGAAGGATTTATTTATGTTCGCCGGGAATATCCTATCGCGGCAAGACACCTGCGCCAGGCCATCCAGACGGCCTCGGCCGACGGGCTGCTGGGCGAAAACATACTGGGAACCTCCTTCAACTTCAAGCTGCACATCCGCGAAGGAGCAGGAGCGTTCGTTTGCGGTGAAGAAACGGCGCTTATACAGTCCCTGGAAGGCAAAAGAGGCATGCCGCGGCCGAAACCTCCCTACCCGGCCCAATCCGGGTTATGGGGGAAACCCACACTGATCAACAATGTGGAAACCCTTGCATGCGTTCCCTGGATTCTGCGCAAAGGACCCGAAGCGTTCGCTGCGCTGGGAACGGAAAAATCAAAGGGAACCAAGGTATTCGCGCTCGCGGGCAAGATAAAGCGGGGAGGTCTTATAGAAGTCCCTATGGGAATCTCCATCCGGGAAATAGTCGAAGACATCGGAGGCGGCATAAAAGACGGCCGCACATTCAAAGCGGTTCTTACCGGCGGTCCCTCGGGCGGATGCATCCCGGCCCGTCTGGCGGACACGCGGGTCGATTACGAGGAACTGACGGCCATGGGCGCCATCATGGGATCCGGCGGGCTCGTCGTCCTTGACGACCGGGACTGCATGGTCGATATCGCCCGCTACTTTTTGCGTTTCACGCAGGACGAATCCTGCGGAAAATGCACTTTTTGCCGCATAGGAACAAAAAGAATGCTGGAAATCCTGGATCGGATATGCGAGGGCGACGGGAAAGAAGGAGATATTGAAACACTGGAAGAATTGAGCCATCAGGTCAAGAAGGCGAGTCTCTGCGGGCTGGGACAGACGGCGCCGAACCCTGTTTTAACGACCATAAGGTTCTTCAGGGAGGAGTACGAGACTCACATACAGGATCGACGCTGCCCGGCGGCGCATTGCAAGGCCCTGATTCGTTTTCGCATTCTCGACAACTGCACCGGCTGCACTCTATGCGCGCAGGCATGCCCGGCCGGCGCCATTGAAGCTCGTCCCTATAAAAAACATGAGGTGGACGATATTCTCTGCACACGATGCGGCATGTGCGTGCAGGCCTGCCCTGAAAATGCCGTCGAAGCCGAGTGATATCAGAAAAGGAAAAAGGCCCAGCCACGGGCGATGAATTGCATATGGTTACATTGACTATTGACGGACGGGATGTTTCGGTTGAAGAAGGGGCGACGATTCTCGAAGCCGCCGGCGTGCTGGGAATCCGCATCCCTACACTCTGCAAGGTGGAAAACTATCCACCCTCGGCATCCTGCTTCCTGTGTGCCGTAAAAATTGAAGGCAGAGCCAATCTGGCGCCGTCCTGCGCAACCCCGGCGGCTGACGGTATGATCGTTCATACGAATTCGGATGAAGTGCGCGCCTCGCGCAAGACCGCGCTTGAGTTACTGCTTTCCGATCATGTGGGCGATTGCATCGGACCCTGCCGAACCGGCTGCCCGGCGACATTGGACATCCCGGGATTCGTGACAGGCATCGCCGACGGCGATTTCCGGCGCGCGGCGGAAATCGCCGTTGATTATCTGACCCTCCCGGCTTCGCTGGGCCGCATCTGTCCCCGCCTGTGCGAACAGCGGTGTCACCGCTGCGAAACGGGAGAGCCCCTTTCCATCCGGAACCTCCATCGGCTGGCCGGAGATAAAAACCTGAAATCCGAACCCAGCTATTTGCCGCGGAAAGAAAAGACCACCGGGAAGCGGGTGGCCGTTGTCGGCACCGGTCCCGCGGGTCTCAGTGCCGCCCACCACCTGCTGCGGCGAGGTCACCATACCACTCTTTTCGATTCCCGTTCCGCTCCGGGAGGAATGCTCCGCTGGGCCATCCCGGAGTTCCGTTTGCCGAGGAATATCCTGGAGCAGGAAATAGATACAGTCCGGGAACTCGGAGGCGATTTCAAACTGAATACGAAAGTGGGCGCGGACATTACTTTGGATGACCTGCGCCGGAATTACGACGCGGTATTCCTGGCCATCGGAGCTCAGGGGTCCAAAGGCCTGGGTTGTCCGGGAGAGGAACATGCCGTTTCGGCCCTGGACTTCCTCGGAAAAGTCGCCGGGGGTCTCCGTCCGGAAATCGGCGACGACATTCTCATATTGGGAGGCGGCAATACGGCCATGGATGCATGCCGGACGGCCGCTCGTCTCGGCGCCCGGAATGTCACGGTCCTCTATCGCCGGTCCCGCCGGGAGATGCCATGCCTCATGTCCGAAGTCGAGGCGGCGGAAGAGGAAGGCGCACGCATGGAAACGCTGGTCGCTCCGGTTGAATTGATAAGAGAAAATGACGGGAGACTCCGTCTCACCTGCCTGCGCATGAAACTGGGGGAACCGGACGAAAGCGGCCGGGCGCGGCCGGTCCCGATACCGAACTCAGAGTTTAACCTGGAAGCGGATACGGTGATCGCGGCCATCGGGCAATCCGTGGATACCGGAGCCCTCGCAGCGAAAGACCTTTCCCTTACCAGATGGGGAATCTCGGCTCATCTGGCGACACTGGCGACAAATCTTGAGGGCGTCTTTGCGGGCGGCGATGCCGTGACAGGCGCCGATCTCGCCATCCGCGCCGTGGCTGCCGGAAAGCTGGCTGCCGTATCCATCGACCAGCACCTGAACGGAAGGCCGGTTCAGGGAGATCCCGATTTGATCACGGTGCTCATGGGGAAGATGAATGAGCAGGAGTTGGCCGAATTCTTTCGGAATATGGAAGAAACACCGCGATCTCCAATGCCGGAAACACCTGTCGAAGAGCGTGTGAATAATTTCAGGGAGGTGGAGACCGGTTTCTCGGAAGACATGGCTGTCCGCGAAGCAGGCCGATGCCTGGGCTGCGGCTGCGCAAAAGCCGACACCTGCAGCCTGCGCCGGTATGCCACCGAATACGGCGCGGATCCTTTGAGGTTTTCCGGGGCAAGGCGGCAATTCCAGCGGGATCTTTCCCACCCGGAGATTATCTACGAACCGGGCAAGTGCATCCTGTGCGGCGCCTGCGTTGCAGCGGCCGCCGAAGCCGGCGGGGGGCTGGGACTCGCCATTGTAGGAAGGGGATTCGAAGCCTCTGTTGCGGTGCCGCTGAAAGGTACCATGATCGAAGCTCTGCCGGACGCAGCCCGCAAAGCGGCCGAAGTCTGCCCGACAGGGGCGTTTTCCCTGAGATCCTCCTGTCTCTGCAGACTGATTAAAGATTGAAAATTGAAGATTAAAAATTAAAACCCCATGTGGACGAATGAACGTTTAAACGTCACGTTAAAGGCTCCACGTCCGACGTCGGAACGTTCATAAGCGCGGCTCCTGTCTTTGAGTATCCTTTACTCGTCCACTACCGGCAATTCGATGGAACTGGCGTAATCTCCGGAGCGGTAGATCTTTTGCACCGCTTCCCTGTAATCTACGGATACGGCATTGAAAATATTTTCCACATAGGTTTGAGGATTCCGATCGTACAGCGGAAACCAGCTGGACTGGATCTGCACCATAATCCGGTGCCCCGGCAGGAAAACGTGGGTTGCCGCCGGCAGAGCCCAGCGGTATCGTTCCACCCCATCCTCGGGAACCGGCGCCGGATTCGCGGGGTCGTTCCGATAACGGCCGCGAAAAATATCGGCCGATATCATGAGCTGATATCCCGACAATTCCGGTTGCTCCGGGTAGCGATCCGGATAAACATCGATCAGCTTAACAATCAGATCCATGTCCGTACCGCTGGTCGAAGCAAACAGTTCGGCTATCGGCTTGCCGCTGATCCTGACGGGTTGGGTCAGCACGGCCGTTCTATAGCTCAATACATCGCTGTGCCCCGTGTACTGTCTCTGGTCGTCCACGAGCCACAGTCCCCAGGTTGATCCTGCGGAATAGACCGGCTGAATCGGACGCTTCCGATACGGTACCGGCCTTGAAGGATCGGAAACGTAGGCGTCGCAGCCTGCACCGTCATTCTCCGGTTTCCGGAAATCAAGCCCGTATCCGGGCTGGAGATACAGCGGTTTCATGCCGTGTTCGCATCCGGACTCACAGCTCAGAGGCCAGCTGTCGTAGCGGCGCCACTCATTGGTGCCGGTTTCAAAAACAAGGACCGGAGGTATGTCGGCCGCGGCCGCGCCATCTTTCAAGAGCTCATTAAAGAATGGCAACAAAAAATTGTGGCGGAAATAGCGCGCGGTAGCGCTTTTAAACTTTATAGGTCCTAATGCATAGCCGTCCCCGCTCGAGCCGCCGTGGTTCCAGGGGCCGATAACCAGGAAGTTTCTGTCGTTATCCGTATCTTTGGTTTCCGTCGCGAGGTAGGCGGCGATGGCGCCGTAAATATCTTCCTGGTCCCAGAGCCCGTGAATGTAATAGGTCGGAACCTTCAAGGGGCGGGCAGCCAGAATTTTGTCCATGGCCTGGTCCCGCCAGAATTCATCGTAGGCCGGATGTTCCACCAGAGCTTTCCAGAAATTCAGATGATCAAGTCCCATGAGACGCCCCATGGCCCCGGCTGAAATTCCCCGGAGAAAAAAATCGTAGTCGTCTTCGTTTTCCCTGCGGATGTTTTTTCTTTCGCGGCGCGGCACAAGATGCAGGTTCAGAAAATCTATCGTCATCTGCCGGAAGGCTCCATTGTGGAACCAGTCGTCCCCAACCCAGCCGTCGACCATCGGATTGACCGGCACGGCAGCTTTGAGCGCCGGATGCGGATCGACAATTCCCATAAGAACCAGAAAGCCGTCGTAGGAAACGCCTGTCAGTCCTACGCGCCCGTTGTTTTCCGGGATATTCTCCAGAAGCCACTGGATCGTGTCGTAGGTGTCCGTGGAATGATCCACCCCGGTGGAATTCAAGGGCCCGCGAAGCGGAAGACACATGACATACTCCCCGCCTGAACGGTTCCGGCCGCGGATATCCTGAAAAACACGGATATATCCCGCATCTGCAAATATGTCGTCGCCGTCGCGCAGGACGTCTTTCAGGCTCCCCCTCTGTTCGGGAGTGGACCGGAAAGATGCTCCATAAGGAGTGCGGGTAAGGACGATCGGCATTTTTTCGTCCTTTTTCGGCACCAGAATGATCGTGTACAGCTCTACGCCGTCCCGCATTGGAATCATCGCTTCACGCCTGACGAAATCGTAATTGTCGAGGTAAGCCAGATCCGACGGTTTGAGCCCGTGTCCGAATAACTCAGCTCCGACAGGTTGCTGGGCCGGTGTACCGGCGGCAAACATAAAAAGTAAAAAAACCGACGTCAACGGAAGCCAGCTTTTATTCATTGCGGGTTCTCCCATATTCCGAACGTGTATTTTCGATAAATATCATTCTGAGGCCAAGACGTTATCGGCCGGGTGATCCCATTCTACTTCGAATCCGGCACATTCAACAACCATACAGTCTGCGGCCTGGTTTAAATAAGGTCCGTTATGGTTGACGGGCTGTTTTCGCGATAGTAAGATCGTGCCCTCAAAGGCCGGCGTTTATCCGTTTACCGAAACCGACGAGAGTGTGTATGCATCGGAATATGAGCTTCCCGGAACAGCGTAAAAGACTGTCGTTCGTAGAGAATTTCGGATTCGCACTTGGGGATACCGCGTCTAACTTTTTCTTCCAGACCTTCAATATCTTTCTGCTCTACTACTACACGGACGTCTTCGGGATCGAGCCCGCGGTTGCGGGGACGATGTTTCTGGTGACGCGTCTCTGGGATGCCGTAAACGATCCGCTCATGGGTCTGATCGCCGACAGGACGAAAACGCGATGGGGTAAATACCGCCCCTACCTGCTCTGGATGGCCGTTCCCTACGGGATTTGCGGATACCTGCTTTTTGCCAATCCCGATCTCGAAAGTGCAGGCAAGATCGTATACGCTTACGTCACCTACTCCATGATGATGATGGCCTACACGGCCATCAACGTGCCTTACTCTTCGTTGATGGGAGTTTTAAGCCCGTCTTCCCATGCGCGGACGATTGCCTCGAACTTTCGATTCATAGGCGCATACGGCGGCGGGCTGCTGGTTTCGATGTATGTCCGGGGACTGGTTGAAAAGCTGGGCGGGGGCAACGAGCTTCTGGGTTTTCAGTATACTATGGGCCTTTTCGCCGTGGCGTCCGTTATCCTTTTCTGGATCGCCTTCCTGACCACCAGAGAGAGGGTTCAGCCTCCGTCGGAACAGAAGCAGAATGTTGTCGAAGAATTATTGGAGCTTCTGCATAATCGCCCGTGGATAATTCTTTTTTTCGCGTCCGTCTTTTCCACGACCTTTATCGTAATGCGCGATTCGGTCACGATCCACTTTTTCAAGTATGTTGTGCAGTCGGGGAACGAAACCGTTTTTCTCGGAATGGACAGGACTTCCCTTTTTCTCAGCTCGGGAAAATTTATGATGATGCTGGGAATTTTCTGCGTCGGATTCCTTATCAGGCGAATAGATAAAAAACCGATGGTGACGGCCCTTACCATGATGACGGCCGCCTGTCTGTTTTCCTTCTACTTCATTCCGAAAGAAATGTACGGCCTGATGCTGGCGGTCAACGCAGTCGGTTCTTTTATGATGGGACCGACTTCCGCGATTGTATGGTCGATGTACGGGGACGTAGCGGATTACGGCCAGTTCAAGTTCAGAAGGCGTTCGACAGGACTGATCCACTCCGCCTCTTTGTTTTCACTCAAGACCGGCAGCATGATCGCCGGATTTCTCGGCGGCCAGATGCTTTCCTGGTTTGGATATATAGCCGACCGGGATCAGTCGGAAGAATCCCTTTGGGGAATCATGCTGATGTTTTCGATTGTTCCCGCGTTCTTCGCAGTCTGTAAAGGTATTGCTCTCTGGATCTATCCATTGAATCGCCTGAAGATCCTCGAAATCGAAAAGGAATTATCAAAAAGAAGATTGTAGGGGCGAACCTTCCGTCTTCGCCCTCCGATTGAAGATTGAAAATTGAAGATTAAGGCTGATTTGGAGTCGGTAGTCTGATCGTTTTTACTGTTCCGATATTATTATCCGTATCCCCGGCATATAGCGAATACCGTCAGAATACTGCAGACTGTCTTTCACCAGCTGCCGGAGGCGCCGCCTCCTCCAAAACCGCCGCCGCCGCCGCCGCCGAATGTCCCTCCCCCGCCGCTGAAACCGCCGCCGCCGCCCCAGCCGCCTCTTCGACCTCCGCCCGACATCATCAACAACAAGAGGAATAGACGAGGATGTCGGATAAAAAGGTAAATAGCGACAATTATAAGAAAAACAGATCCTATCTTTTGCAGCAGAGTTGATTCCTGCGGTCTGTTTCCTCTTTGTGTCGCACTGCCTGTAATCTGGACGCCTGCGTCGGCGGCTATTTCGCCTATCAGAGTTTCCGCGGCGGCTACGATCCCGTTTGAATATTCCCCCTTGTCGAAATAGGGTTTGAGTCGTTGTTCGATAATTCTTTTACAATGGGCATCCGTCAGCAACCCTTCCAGGCCGTAACCGACCTCAATCCGGGCATCCCTGTCCTGTATCGAGGCAAGCAGAAGCACGCCGTTATCTTTCCCTTTCTGTCCTAATTTCCACTTGTCGTGCGCCACATGAACTGAAAAATCTTCCAGAGACTCGCCTTCGAGGCTGTTGACCGTGAGTATTACAACCTGAGCAGTGGTTTTTTGTTCCAGTTCCAACAGATAGATATTCAGGGCTCTTTCTATATCGGGAGGGATGACGCCGGCCAGGTCGACAACATAATCCCTGGGCATTTCAGGAATCTTCACTTCAGCGGATACATGGCTGCCTGTTAGAAAGAGAAGGGCCGTCAATAAAAGGACGGAATAATATTTATTCATGGATCTCATCGACGATTGCACTCAGTTTATTCGTTGCGGCGTAGTATTCTTCAAATGCCGTATGCAGTTCCTCTACCGTCGGTTTGGTTTTTTCATATTTATTTTTCAGAATCTTCGCGAATATATCGGTATTTATGCCGGCTGCGCGCGCCAGGGCTGCGATCACCTCATGCTGCATCGCGGGAGGCTCCTCCCCGAACAGCACGATAATGCCCCGGAACAGCGGGATGTAACCGGTGATGGAGCGGATGAAACCTTCAGTCATCAGCTTCCTGTCGCCCTGGGACGACAGGTATCCCTGCCTGAGCCCGATGAGTTTCGTCTTCAATTCCCTTTCGCACTGACGCCTCAGATCCATCCTGTCGATGGAAAGATTTTCCAGGAGATCCCGCCCGAAAACAGTTGAATGGATATACTTGAAACTAAGGAATTCAATCGGGAACACATCCAGAGAGGATGCAATATATTCGGGGGTCATGATCAGAGGGGCCGCCACTTTCTGTTTCCCGTATTTTTTGCCCAGCGGCGCCAGCAGTTTCAGGAACTTCAGGTCCATTGCCTTGAGGACAATTACGGAATTCACGTCCGACACCTTCTCGTCAAAATCATCCGTGACGGCGGTACCCGTAACATGGATGGAATGTACTTTTTCCCTGTACCCGGCCAGTATCTCTTCCAGGAAAGGTTTTATCTTTGCAGCCGCCGGCGGCTTCAGTTTATCAAGGGTAAAATCGGGCATTTCAGTCGCTCCTCCTGAATTCACAGCATCCATATCATCCAATTCTACCAGAGGTTCGGGATCGGACCACACTAAAACATCGATGCACCGAAATATATATAATTTCCTATAGAGAATGGAAAACATTCAAAATAGCCATGAATCTTTGGAAACCGGTGAGGTCAGGTGCTGCTCGGCCACATTTTCCAGGCGGGCTGCGTCGGCATCGGATACCTGACCTTCAATAAATATCAAGGCGGTAATAACAGTGCCGATCCCCGCTGCATTGAAAGAACGCATGACATTTTCCTCCGAATTGTTTTAAATGGAATAAACCGGGTAAACGGGAAGACTTATGAAAACCACCATTCAAATCATTGCTGCTGCATTGTTTATTACCGGTGTTTTTGCGCAGGACTGGGTCGCGGACCTCGGCAACGGCCGGTACAAAAATCCTGTGTTGTTCGCCGACTACTCGGACCCGGACGTGATTCGGGTCGATGATGACTTCTACATGGTCGCGTCGAGCTTCAATGTCATGCCTGGCATCCCGGTACTGCATTCCAGAGACCTGGTGAACTGGACCATCATCGGGCATGTCTACGACAGGCTACCCTTTGAGGAATTTGAAAAGCCGGACCACGGGAACGGGTCCTGGGCTCCGGCGATCCGGTATCACAATGGACTGTTTTACGTCTATTTCTGCACCCCTTACCGGGGGCTGTTCATGGCCAGTACAAAGGATCCTGCCGGCGAATGGGACCTGCACCATGTCGTGGATGTCGAACTGTGGGAGGACCCCTGCCCCTTCTGGGACGACGACGGCAACGCGTACCTGGTCCGGAGCAAGCTGCGCGCGGACGTGCTTTATATTCACCGCATGAGCCCGGACGGCAAACGCCTGCTGGACAACGGTCGCGTCCTTTACAACAACACCGACCGGCAGCCCGTCATTGAAGGCCCCAAGATGCTAAAGATAAACGGCTGGTACTACATTCTGGCGCCGGCCGGCGGGGTGCCCACGGGCTGGCAGGCCGTCCTGCGTTCGAAGGACATTTACGGACCGTACGAAGACAAAATCGTCCTGCACCAGGGGAATACTGAAATCAACGGTCCCCACCAGGGGGGACTCGTTTCCCTCAAGTCCGGGGAGTGGTGGTTTGTGCATTTTCAGGATCGCGGAGCATACGGCCGTATCGTGCACCTGCAGCCGGTTACCTGGAAAGACGGCTGGCCTCTGATGGGACAGGACGTCAATAACGACGGCATCGGCGAACCGGTTCTCGAATGGTCGAAACCCGATGTCGGCAAAACCTATCCGGTAGCGGTTCCCCGGACGACCGACGAATTCGACACTGCGGAGTTGGGACTGCAGTGGCAATGGCACGCTATCCCCAAAAAAGACTGGTATTCCCTGTCAAAGGCGCCCGGTTCTCTGCGCCTTTTTGCCGTCAGAAACCTGACCCAGAGCGGCAACCTCTGGCGCGTCCCCAACCTTCTGCTTCAGAAGTTCCCCGCCCCGTCCTTCACCGTCAATACCAGAATAAAGTTCGAGCCGGAACTGCCCGGAGAAAAAGCCGGTCTGGTAATCATGGGCCGCGAATGGGGCTACCTCGCCATGACAAAGACCGAAGCCGGCCTCGAACTCGGCATGTACAAGGGCTCCTATTTCCAGGGATACGATAAGACGGAAAAGATTGAGTCCGTCGCCATAAATCAAAACATGTGCATACTTGAGGTCTATGTCGATAGCGACACCATGTGCCGTTTCTACTACAGCCTGGACGGAGAAACCTTCCATCCTATCGGCAAGGAATTCAAGGCCGCCGCGGGCACCTGGATCGGCGCCAAGGTCGGTCTGTTCCACGTCAATCCCAATATTTCAGACAGTACGGGCTTCTCCGATTTTGACTGGTTCCGTTTCTGATCGAGGGTCCGAATGATTTCGATATGTTCCTATTGCCGAAAAACAATTGAAGAAAAAGAACCCATCGGCGAAAAATGGATCAGTCACGGCATCTGCCAGGCCTGTTTTGATTACCATGTCCCAAGGCTTCTTAAGCGTGACCTGAGCCGGCATCTGGACAGACATATCGAGCCGGTCATAATTGTAGATTCCGACTGCCGCATACTCGGCATCAACCGGCCGATGGCTTCCTTCCTGGGCAGTCCGAAGGAGCAGCTGCTGGGACTTCTGACCGGAGAACTGATAGGATGCAGCCACGCCCAGCTTGCGGAAGGTTGCGGCAAAACCATTCATTGCGGGACCTGCACAATCAGACAGACGGTCAATAAATCGCTGGCGACCGGTGCCGACATACATGATGTACCCGCTTACCTGGATCAGAAGGATCGACGCATCCGGTTCTTAATTTCAGCATTCAATGGAAAAGACTTCGTCAAAATTGTCATCGAAAAATTGATGGGATCCGAACCGGCGGAAATATAAATCGTTCTGTGTTCCCCGGATCCGGAACCCCGGAATCCCGGATTCCCGAAGATCCCGGCTGGAATCCGTCATGATTGCATATTTCGACCGTGCCCTCCGAAACGATGCGGGTTAACCCCGTATCCCTCACAAGGCTTCTACTGAAGCGCAATTCACTGTAGAATGGTAGAGTATAGCGAGGAGGCAGCGAAAGATACATGGGACAGACAATCGACACTCCGGCCGCAGAGGATTCCGGCGTCAAATCCAAATATGAACTGGGCCCTGTTAGCGAACGTGTTGCGAAGATACGGGAAAAATACCGCACGACACGACCCCGCATCTGTATTGCCCGTTACAAAATCGTGACCGAATTTTACAGGAAGAATCCCCAGCTGCAGGGCATTCTGAAAAGAGCCTGGAATTTCAGGAACATCTGTGAAAAGCTTCCGGTCCTGATCAATGAAGACGAGGTAATTGTAGGATGGCAGGCGAGCAGGTACCGGGCCTGCGCCCTGTACCCGGAGATATCTTTCGGCTGGTTCCTGGATGAACTCGCGTCCGGCTCCATCCCGAAACGGGATGTGGATCCTTACGACATCGACGATAAAGACGCCGAGTATGTTCTGGAAACCGGAGACTTCTGGCGCAAGGAATGCCTCAGCGCAAAAGTGGATGAATATATCCCGCTGGGCTATTTCGATGCCGCGGGAAGCGGCGTCACCTATTTCAGCTCGAAAAACACCTGCACGTCTCCCGTCGGCCATTTCGTGGCCAATTTTGACAAGGCCATCCACAAGGGCTTTGCCGCAATCAAGGCCGAAGCCAAGGCTAAAATGGACGAACTGGAAGGCGTCCTGTTCGGCGACAGCGTTGCCCGGTATAATTTCTACCGCGCCGTCACGATCGTGTGCGACGGCATGATCACCCTTTCGAAACGTTATGCGGGGGAATGCACCCGGCTTGCCGCCGGAGAAACCGATCCCGATCGTAAAAAAGAGCTCGAAGAGATGGCGGATTGCCTGAACTGGATCATGGAAAATCCCTGCCGCACTTTCCATGAGGCGCTGCAGTGTATGTTCCTGTATCAGATCGGACTCTGCCTGGACGGCCAGCAGCACGGCATCAGCTTCGGACGCGTGGACCAATACCTCGGAGACTTTTACGAAGCGGATATCGCAGCCGGCAGAATCAAGCACGAAAAAGCTCAAGATTTACTTGATCTTTTCTATCTTAAAGTAGCAGAAATGAACAAAATATGGCCATACTTCGCCACGCTCAGCGGTCCCGGCTATACCAGCGGACAGCTGATGACCATCGGGGGAGTAACCCGGGAAGGGAAAGATGCAACCAATGCGGTTTCGTACATGATGCTGCAGTCCGCGGGCCGGCTCGTACTGCACGATCCCCCCCAGTCCCTGCGCATTCACAAGGGCACGCCTCAGAAACTCTGGGAGGCAGCCATCGAAACGACGCAGATTGCCGGCGGCGTGCCCACTTTTGAAAACGATGACGTAATTGTTCCGGCACTGATGGACCGTGGCCTCCCGATTGAAAGCGCCCGAAATTACTGCCTGATCGGCTGCGTCGAACCCCAGGGCTGCGGCGACGAATGGGCCTGCCCGGGCGGCAACGGCACCGAATCCTTCTTCAACCTGCTGGGCGCCTTCCTTCTTGCAATCAACAACGGCGCCAATCCGATGCCCGGCCCCGACGGCAAGCCGGGCCGAAAGGTCGGCCTGCCGACAGGCTATCTTTACGAAATGGAGACGTTCGACGAAGTCCTTGAGGCGACCCGAAAGCAGATGGAGCACTTCGTCAACTGGCACGTAAGCCTGGTGAATACCTGGGAATATGTCGCCTCCCAGCACCTGCAGCTGCCGCTTCTCTCGGCTACCGTCGACGGCTGTATGGAGTCGGGCAAAGACGTCATGAACGGCGGCGCGAAATACAACTCCACCGGCAATGCGGGAATCGCCATCGGCAACATCGCCGACAGCCTGGCGGTAGTGAAATACATGGTATTCGACAAGAAACTGGTCAGTGCTCGGGAACTCTACGATGCGATTATGACAAACTGGGAGGGCAAGGAGGAACTGCGCCAGTATATCCTGAACGAAGCGCCCCATTACGGCAACGACAACGAATACACGGACCGGTTCGCCAAATGGGCATCCGACGTTTACGGCAACGCTGTAAACGCGGCGACCGGCCCCCGGAGCCGATATGCCGCGGGACTGTATCCCGTCACGGCGCATGTGCTGTTCGGCATGATGACCGCGGCATCCCCGGACGGGAGGAAAGCGGGCGAACCGCTTTCGGACGGCATTTCTCCCGTGCAGCAGATGGACAGAAGCGGGCCGACGGCTACGCTCAAGTCGGTATCGGCCATCGACCAGAGAAAGTTTTCAAACGGCACCCTGCTGAACATGAAGTTCCATCCCACGGCATTGCGTAATGAAACGGGCAAATCGAAGCTCATCGCCCTGATTCGAACGTACTTCGCCCTGGGCGGCATGGAGATGCAGTTCAACGTCGTCAGCGGAAAGGTGCTGAGACGGGCACAGGAAAAACCCGAAGAATACAGGGATCTTGTCGTCAGAATCGCCGGCTTCAGCGCATATTTCGTGGAGCTCTACAAGGCCAGCCAGGACGATATCATCAAGCGCACCGAGTTGAATCTATAAGACAGTCCGCAGTCGGCAGTTCTCTGATTGAGATTCGTATTCCGATGAAGAAGAAAACAGAAGATTGTAGGGGCGAACCTCGTGTTCGCCCTTTAAACAATACGGAGACAGTTTGCGCCAAAACCGGAACATGAAAAAAGAACTGACCGGAAAAGTATACGACATACAGGGTTTTTCCGTGCAGGACGGACCGGGCATCCGTACAACCGTTTTTATGAAGGGATGCCCCATGCGATGCCCATGGTGCCACAGCCCCGAATCCCAGACGTTTCATACACAGCTGCTCTGGATGTCGATGAAATGCGTCGGCCTGGATGCGTGCACGAAATGCATCGACGCGTGCACCAGAGGGGCCATCTCCCCCGGCCGAACGACAGAAAACGCCGCCGCCAGGGAAAAGATCCGCCACATCCACATCGACCGCACAATCTGCGACGACTGCGGCGTCTGCGCCGAGGCCTGTTACAGGAATGCACTCTACATGTGCGGTACGGACTATACGGTGGAGGATCTTCTGGTTCGGGTTCTCAAGGATAAGCCTTTCTACGAACAGTCCGGCGGCGGGGTCACAATATCGGGCGGCGAACCGTTGTCCCAGCCGGATTTTGTCCTGCGGTTTCTCAGACGGCTGAAGGAATGCAGCGTTCATACCGCGGTGGACACGACGGGATACGCGCAATACGATATTATAAAAAGAATTCTGCCCCATACCGGCCTCTTTCTGTACGATCTGAAGCACATGGACAGCCGCCAGCACAAAATCGTGACGGGCGTACCGAACGAGCTGATCCTGGAAAATGCAAAAAAAATCGCGGACGCCGGCGGGAAAATGCAGATCCGAATTCCGATTATCCCGGATTTCAACGACTCGGCGGAAAGCGTTAGGGAGACAGGCTTGTTCTGCAGAAACCTGGGAGACGCCGTGACCGTTGTCCAGCTGCTGCCGTACCATAATATGGGAGTCATGAAATACCCGCGGATCGATGACGGCAGGATTGTCCTGGAAGCCGAGCCTCCCCCGGATGAAAAAATCAAATCCATGAAAGAGCTGCTCGAAAGCCTGGGCCTTTCCGTCACCGTGCATTAAAAATGGTGACAGGCCAGCCTGTCGCCATTTTTGATTTCACTCCGGAACCGGGGCTCAGTAAAATACGCTTTTCGGTTAATCTCGATCCAAGGAGGCGCATGTGACCCCGAGCAACCGCAGCTGGCTGCCCACCTACTGCAATCCCGGCGCATTTCTTCCCGCTGTGCAGGAATGTATCATCCTCTTCAAGGAGCGCCCCTATCTTTTCCAGGACTTTGTCGCCCGGGCGATGCGGTTCCTTGAAAGCGATCTCGTGAAGAAAATGGGGCTTAAATACGAGCGGAAAAGCGCTCTGCCCTGCAAGTGGAAATGTTCCGACGAATCCCTGTTCGGCGTGGACCTTTGCCTTTACGCTTTCACCGGGCAATATCCATTCGATAAGGGAAAGATCGGGGGCATATACAACGAGGGATCATTGGGAGCCGCAGTCCATCATGCATCGATCAATCTGGATTTCGGAGGCTCGCATGTAGGGTACATCCCTGGAGAAAGCGGCGGACGATTCGGAAACGTGCGCAGGCCTCTGCGCGAGACCGACCAGTCCACCGACTGCGGGTACCTGATGGCCACGATGGAACCGTTCAAAAGAACCTATGACGATGCCCGCGAAAACATCCTGCTGTTTTCAGCGGGGGAGGAATCGGAGGTATTCGTTTCGATTCCGAACGAATATCTGCAGCCGGGATGGTCGGGCCACCGCATTAAGCTTCTGATCGACATCGAACGGCTCACAAGCAGCGTCGTCGATTACGACATCAATAAACCCCACACGCACAAGGTGGCGGGCAGAACTCTTTTTAAAGTCAGTCGGGAATTTCTGGCGCAGGTGCCGCCCGAAAAAGCCGCGACCTTCCAAACCAGGGAACAGACCCCCATAGGAATAGAACTGACGGCCGACTATTTCAACATATACGACAGCCAGGCGGAGCTGGGAGGCGACGGAGCGCCCGTCAACCGTCTACTTCCCTACATGAAGATCATACTCTCCTCAAAGCTCGCGCCCTACCAGCTCAAAGGCGCCGTAACGAACACAAACATAGAGTACAACAAGCTGACCGACAGCGTGCGCAGCGAGGCTTTCCGCCGGTACGGCTTTGCGAGCTTCACCGGAATTTTCATCGACATTTTCGACGAGGATATCGGAAACTACGTCAATCTGTTCCAGCCTATCGGAATCAGCGTCAAGCCTCAGGGGCGCGTGCGGGAAATTGAAATATCTTCGGCCGAGGTACGTCACATTTTCGACCGCCTCGAACCCGCCCG
This sequence comes from uncultured Acidobacteriota bacterium, assembly GCA_964586015.1. GTDB lineage: Bacteria > Acidobacteriota > UBA6911 > UBA6911 > UBA6911 > UBA6911. The sequence continues at coordinate 24,875 of CAZPHK010000019.1, forward strand.
GCCGGTGCTTTCCATTGAAGATGTGCTGGCCTATTCAAATCCCGAAAAAACGCTGGAGAAATTCACCTACCGTCCCGGTGTCTTCCAGCGCAGATGGAAATCCTGAAACACCCGGCCGACACCGGCCGTGCCGTTTCTATGGAAAGGCATCTTTTGATGCGTTTATTGTTGTATTATCATGTAACGACTGTTATGGCAAATTTACATCATGGATGATACGAGCATGGTTCCGGAAAGAATATTGATTGTAGACGACGAACAGGATTTTATTACGGCCCTGGCCAAACGGTTCCGCGCACATGGTTGGGACGCGGAAACAGCCACGGGAGGAAAGGAAGCGCTTGAAAAAGTAGCCGATGAGGATTTTATCGCAATCGTTCTCGATCTTAAAATGCCGGGATTGGACGGGATCGAAACCCTCAAGCGGCTGAAAAAGGTCAATCCGGACCTCCAGATAATACTTCTAACGGGCCATGGATCCATCCGTGACGGCGTGGATGCCATGAAACACGGAGCCCTGGACTTTCTTGAAAAGCCGGCCGATTTCAGCGAGCTGCTCGTAAAAATCGATGCGGCAAAAGCGAAAAGAATGCTGCTGGTGGATAAAAACGCAGAGGGAAAAATCACCGATATTCTGAAGAAGAAATTCTGGTAAGTGCTCCATCCCGTTATACCGCTGACGCAAGGACGGATTCCTCTTCCCGTTCACGGATTACGGCCGGTTCTGCCCTTTCAATCGGCGCCTTCCTGAATTTTGCGCACCTTAACTATCGGCAGTATCACGGTGAAAGTAGTGCCCTGGCCCGGATTTGAAACAACCCGGATCTCGCCGTCGTGTCTTTTTACGATACCGTAGCAAATCGAGAGTCCCAAACCGGTTCCCACGCCCGTAGGCTTGGTAGTGGTAAAGGGATCGAAAAGACGGTCCCGGACCGAATCATCGATTCCTTTGCCGTCGTCCTTTACCGATATGGTTACTTTGCCGTCTTCCTCGCGGGTGGCCAGCCAGATATTCCCCTCTTCACGGTCTCCAAGAGCTTGAATCGCGTTGGTAATGAGATTGATAAAAATTTCCTGGAGCTGCAGTTCTTCGATAGGAACTTTTGAAAGATCCTCCTGGTAGTCCCGGTGAATGGCGACATTGGCCAGGCGCGCCTGTTTTTCCAGAAACGGAAGGATTTCCTCAAGAGACGCGTTGACATCCGCCAGCTGGACCCGGTCTTCGGTTTTTCGAGCGAAAGTAAGCAGCCTGTGGGTAATGTCCTTGCCGCGCTTTACATGCTTAAGGATCTTTGGAAGACCGTCCCGAAGCTCGTCCATGAATTCCCTGCTCGCCCTCCCTGATTCTTCTTCCAGCATCTCGTTCAGAAAGCCCGCGATCTCCGAAATAATGGCAAGGGGATTGTTGATCTCGTGGGCCACACCGGACGCAAGACGGCCCACGGCTGCCTGGCGTTCGGACTGGATAATCTGGCCCATGAGGGCCTTGCGCTGGGAGATGTCCTTGGAAATGCCTACAATGCCGATCGTCCGACCGGAAGAATCATGGAGCTGCGACAGTGTCATGGAAACCGGCAGGGGCGATCCGTCTTTCCTTTTGAGCTCCAGGGAATAATCCCGGATCGGCTTTCCCGTCTTGTAGACCTGGTTCAATAAATCCTCCCTGAGCGAAGGATCGATAAAAAACAGAGAGGGGGATTTTCCGATCACCTCACCCGCAGAATACCCCAGCGATTCTTCGGCGCCCCGGTTGAAGGATACAATGTTCCCTTCCAGGTTCGAGGTGACGATCAGCACCGGCGAGTTGTCGATGATATTCTGCAGATACTCCCGCGTCGATTTCAGCTGTATTTCCGCTTCCTTCTGGGCCGTGATATCCTCGGCTATACCGCAAACCGCGGTGCGCTTACCCTCCTTGTCAACCATGGGAAATTTGACTATGGATAAAAATACATTGCGTCCGTTCAACTCCAGGTCAATATGATACGATATTGAATCTTCCTTTTTCAAAGCATCCAGGTCCCCCTGTTTCAGCTTTTCCGCCGCTTCCCGCGGAAACAGTTCCAGGTCCGTGCGCCCCATAATCTCGCCGGCGTTTTTCCCGAAAAGGGTGCAGGCTGCAGGGTTGACATCGTTGTAGCGTCCGTTGCGGTCCTTGATCCACGTGGCCTGAGGCGCCATCTCCATAAGTTTCTGGAGCTGAACCTCCATGACCTGCAGATCTTCTTCCAGACGGATGCGTTTCGTAATGTCCCTCGTAATTTCTATCATTCCCACTACATTGCCGCCCCTGTCCCGCCAGGGTGCGCCTACAATGGACGTGTACCGCACGCGCCCGTCCGTATCGTAATGCTTTCGGACGAAGGATTCGGACTCTCCGCTTTCGGTAACATTGCGAAACCGGCAGTCCCCGACCGCTATCTGGCACTCGCCGCGCACGATCTGCGGTATGTCGTAACAATGCCGTCCCTTTACCTGTTCCAGAGTCATATTGTTGTTTTTCAGAAAGGATGAATTAGTGTCCTGAACGATCATCTCCCTGTCCAGTACAAGGATTTCATCCGGAATGGAATTCAGGATCTGGGTGACGCGCTCCCGTTCCGCTTCCACACGTTTTTCCATTTCGGTACGGTGCTCTATGACCGATTGCTGGGCCTGGTGCAGTTTCCACAGCAGACCCGCAACTACATGGTCGATAATGTGCACGTGGGGTGGGCGTGTCCGTTCAATCTCATCCGTCAATTTACGGATCCCGGTCAACTCGATAATCAGATCCAGCTCGGGAATTTCGTAAAGGTCTTTGTATTGCAGCGTAACGACGGGAACCCCGATTTCCCTGGCATGATGGATGCCGGGGGCCTCGGGATTGACGTCCGCAACCCCGAGAATACGCATGGGGAATTCCTGCAGCGTCCCCTCCTCCACCATTTGCATGATGGATACGCAGCCTTTGCCTCCGCCAACAATTGCTGCGTTGAGCGGCCGGGTATCTTTTTTATCCTGCAGATACGTATCGACCATACCGACCTCCATCCGTTGTTCCGATTCCGTGACAACCGGCGATTTTGAAAAGAAGGGCTTTCCGGAAACGCGGGCTAAGACCCGGGCAAAAAGACCTCCATCCCCATCAGGGGCCAGATAAACTGCACGGCGATATAAGTTACCGCCATGAGAATTATGCTGGCCGGAACGCCGTACATGAGGAACTCCCCGGCGGTAAACTGTCTGGAATTGTATGCTATGGCATTGGGAGCCGCGCCCACCAGCAGCATGAAGGGCATTCCCGCAACAACCAGAGAGGAAAAAAGAATAACCTCGCTTCCGATGCCGAGGTAGGGCGCTATGACAAGGGCGACCGGAAGGGCGATCGAAATGGCCGCTACGTTCATAATGAAGTTGGTCATTATCATTATCAGAAACGCCATGCCGAGGATAAAGAAAATCGCCGGTGCGTTCTGGAAAAGGGTCAGCCAGTTGACCGCCATCCATTCCGCCGCGCCGGTGTCCCAAAGACAGAAACCTATCGACATGGCTCCGGCGAAAAGAAGGATAATGTTCCAGGGGATCTCCTCAAGGTCATCGATATCGAGAATGTACATAATAAAGAAAAGCACCGTACCCGCGAGGATAATGCCGGTCTTGTCCAGCCGGGAAAAAGCCGGCACGAATTGCTTGAGAGAGATTACCAGTATCGTACACGCCACGATGGCAGCGGCCAGGATCTCTTTCCTGCTCCACGGCCCCAGTTCTTTGTACATCCTTTTTGCCCTTGTCTTCAGGCCCGGGATAACGGCCTTCTCCGGTTTGCAGACAACCATGAAGAACACCCACAACAGAATAGTCATCCCCCAGCCGATGGGGAACATATAATAGCTTAGTTCGAAGAAGCTGACTTCCTTGTTTGCAATATCCTTGAAGAAACCGATGGCGACGGCGCCGCGGGCCGCCCCGAGAAGGGTGATGATGCTGCCGGCCCCGGCAACGTAGGCCATGCCGATAAAAAGTCCTTTGCCGAATTTAGTCGGGGCTTTCTCGTCGGTATATAGCGCGTAAATGGCCATCAGCAGTGGAAACATGGTGGCGGCCACCGCGGTGTGAGCCATGATATGGGTCAGGGCCGCCGTGAGTACGAAACAGCCGAGGTAGATCATGCTGGTTTTTTCACCGACGACAGACAGCATTTTATAGGCGATCCTCCGGGTCAGACCCGTCTTGGTAAAAACCGTGCCGATTACGATGGAACCGAAAATGAAAAGAACGGAGGGATCCATAAAGTCGTTGAAGGCCGCTTTCGGGGAGCGTATAAGAAACAGGGCCTGAAGCAGGCCGATAGCCAGGCTGGTAACCCCGATGGGTACGACTTCGAACACCCACCATGTGGCGGCAAGCAGAAATACTGCGATTGCCCCTTTCCCTTCCTTTGTCAAAATGAAATGTTTCCCCTGTGGATCCACGGCGTCCGGCCAGAGGGGGCAAAAATACACCACTAAAAAGAGAGCCGCTCCCAGAAGCAGGAAAGAGACTTTCTTCCAGTCAACAGAAGATGTCGTAGCTTCCATTTCCATCGCCCTATCGATTTTTACAATAATTTTAGATCCTTGCGTCCGTCAACCATGTTCCGGAGCGCCCAGGCGTCCCCGCTCAAACGGAATAATACGTCTGCGCATCCGGTTAAGTCTGCATAATTGTTACAGTATCGTCAATAAGATCCGTATTTTTAACGGGCATGGGAAACGCCGTTATATTTGGATGGAAGACGCCCCGGCAGCCTGCACAACCGGAGCGGTCCGAAGCGCGGGGCGTCGTCTCAATAGCAAACGGTGCCTTAATAAATTAACCCGAATCAGGAGGCAGTGCGCTGGGCCGCATGGATCTTTTTGACCAGCTCGTCGATGTCGCAGGGCTTCAGCATGTAATCAAAGGCTCCGTAGCGCATGCATTCGACCGCTGAATCTATGGCGCCGTGCCCTGTAAGCAGGATTACGGGTTGCTTGGGCCGCATATCCAAAATGCTCCGAAGTACGTTCTCGCCCTTTTCCTTTTCGAGCCTCAGATCCAGAACGACCGCATCGTATTCATTCTCGATAAGCAGAGCGAGGGTATCCGCACCGTTATGACAGAAGTCCGCTTTCATTCCACGCCGGTCCAAACGCTTTGCCAGCGCGGCAACAAAATCCTTTTCGTCGTCGACGAGCAGCACCCGGATCAGCGGTTTCTGTATCTCCGCCTCCAGGGGAACCACCTGTACCAGGGGACATGCGTCCTCGTCCGTCGTCTCGTGAATGGACGGCCAGATCTTGTCAACGGCATCGACAAGGGTGATGAATATATGGTTCTTTCCTATCTTTTCGTAGAGGTGGGATCGCCGCAGCGTATCCACGACATCCTCGTTGAAGCCGCTGAAGTAAACGTCGTACCCGCCGGAGCGGAGCCGGTCGACAAGAAGCGACAGCATGTCCTCACCGGTAGCGTCTATCTCGTTTATACCGTCGGCCTTGAACAGAATGGCCCTAAGCTCAGGCATTTTCCGTACGCGATCCAGAACTTCGTCCTCCAGATAGCTGGTATTGGCGAAAAAAAGCGGGCCGTCAAAGCGGATAACCGCAAGGTGTTTGCATTGTTTAAGGCTTCGGCGTTTCGCGGAATGAAAATGGCCGTCGGACCAGAGCGACAGTTCGGCCACCTGGGGTCTCATTTTACCGTAAAGGAAAATGCCAACGGACAGCGCGACACCGATAAGAATGCCCCTGTCCAGGTGAGGCGCGAATGCCAGAGTCGATATAAAAGAAACAATGCTGATAATGCCGTCGGACTTCTTGACCCTGTACGCGTGAAAAACTCCCCTGAAATTGATGAGGCCGATGACGGCCATCATAATAACGGCCGCCAGAACGGATTGCGGCAAATGATAGAGGAGCGGCGTGAAAAACATCAAAACGATTACCACGAGTGCGCTGGTAAATACGCTGGATAAGCCGGATACAGCCCCGGATTGAATATTGACCGCCGAACGGGAGAAAGACCCCGACACCGCATAGCTCTGACCGACGGATCCGAGTATATTCGCCAGACCCTGCCCGATGAGTTCCTGGTTGGGATCCAGGCGCTGTCCTGTTCGTGCCGCCATGGCTTTCGCTATGGAAATAGCCTCCATGAAGCCGAGAATGGAAATGATAATGGCAGCAATAAAAAGATGCCCGAAAACGGATCCTTCAAACCTCGGAATCGACATTTTAGGCAGTCCGCCCGGAATAGTGCCGACGATCGCGCCCCCTCCCATGAAGGTTATTTTATCGGGATCGATCTGCTTGTTTCCGACGCGCATCCGCCATATCTGCGTAGATTCCTCATTGTCCTCAACGGGAATAAAACGAACCTCGCCTCCGGATTCGATAAGGCGGAACTCAAGAGCGCGCAATTTTTTTCGCAGCTCGGACGCCCTCTCTTTTACGGAATCGACCTGCAGGTCCATCAATCCGGCCATCGCGTGGAGCTGGAGAATGGTTTTAGGCAGAACATTCTTGCTGACGGCCGGTCCTTCTCCGCGCAGGGACTGCAGATCGAGCTCGTGATTGGTATGACACTTCAGGCACAGGGGATTGTGAACGGTCGAAATCTCCCCTACCTGAGAGTTTAAAATGGAACGGGCTTCCGATACGAGCTCGATATCATGGACATCTTTGTTGAACTCCCGGATTTGATTGCGAACTTCACCGGAATCGATCTGTTCCAGGCTTGCCGCGCGATTTTTCTGGAAACCGATCCCCCAGGAGATGAGAGTCGTCACCACCACGGCCGCCAGAACATACGGAATTTTAGGATTCAGCTTTTTCAGGCCGATCATGATGCCGAAAGCCAGAATCCCCAGAAAAAATGTCGTCCAGTGAGTGAAATTCCAGGCGGCGACCAAAACCTGCCATATAGTCTCGTAATGGTGCTCCGCGCTGTCTACCGTGACGCCGAATAGTTTGGACAGCTGGCTGGTGGCAATTATTATCGCCGCCGCGTTGGTAAATCCGATAACCACCGGATGGGACAGAAAGTTCACAACCACGCCCAGACGCAGCGCCCCCAGAGCAAGCTGGAACAGTCCCACCAAAAGGGCCAGCAGGATTGCATATGCGATATAAGCTTCGCTTCCGGCGGTCGCCAGGGGTTCCAGAGTTGCCGCGGTCATTAAGGAAACAACGGCAACGGGACCGGTCGCCAGCTGGCGGCTGGAACCGAAAAGGGCGGCAATCATGGGGGGCAGAAAGGATGCGTACAGGCCGTAGTATGCAGGAAGTCCCGCAAGCTGCGCATAGGCCATGGACTGTGGAATAAGCACCAAGGCTACAGTCAATCCGGAAACGAAATCGGCCTTGAACGCCCCAAGGTTGTATTCTCTGAACCAGTCAAGAAAGGGGAAAAGTTTTCGAAGCATTCAAAGAACCTCTAATCTCGATATTCATGTATTTTTAGCAGACAAATCTGATCCTATTATGAAAACCGCGTGGTACTATACCATGGCACTGGAACTTAAAATATTATAAAGAGGATACAGGGCAAGGCCTATGTCAATTCTATCCATTTTCAGCGCGTCTTTCTGCCGGGGCGAAGAAATCGCGAACAAATTGGCGGCCCGTTTGGACTGGAAACGAATCGACGGGGACCTGATTGCCGCTGCCGCGAAAGAGGCCGGCACTGCGGCCAAAAATTTTAACCGCGCTATGGAAGGCCCTCCCTTCGTTTTCAACAAATTCACTCACCGTCGTGAAAAAACACTGGCGCAACTCAAACTGGCGTTGGCCGAAACCCTGTCCGACAAACAGATCCTTTACGGGTTTGCTTCGCACCTGATCCCCGCGAGCATCGGGCATGTAATGCGAATCTGCCTCCTCGCCGATCCCGCATGGCGATCCGAAAACCTGCGGAAAACCGCAGACGTTGAAAGCGGCGATGCGATGCATCGCCTGCGCGCGGACGACCTGAAATGCGCCCAATGGACCCAGTGGCTCCACAAGAAAACTCCATGGGACAAGTCCCTCTACGACCTTGTGATCATGGTGAACGACACCGGGATTGACGGGGCGGTGCAATTGATCGAGGAAAATATATACAAACCCGCCCTCTTCCACTCGGAATCATCCAGGCGTTCTCTCGAGAATTTCCGGGTAGCATCCCGGTCCGAAATGGCATTGATTGAAGAGGGCCATTACCATACGGTCGCCTGCAGTGACGGGACTGTTACAGTCACCATCAATGAGTACGTAATGTTGCTGGAACGGCTGGAAGCCGAAATCAACAAAATACTGACTCCCGTCAAAGGCGTGAAGGAAATCCACGTAAAAACGGGGCCGAATTACCGTCCATCCTCCGTCTTCGCAAATATTGACCTGGACCTGCCTGAGAAGGTACTCCTTGTGGATGACGAAAAGGACTTCGTGACTACGCTTTCAGAGCGCCTCGAAATGAGGGCTGTCGAGCCGGCCGTCGTCTACAGCGGAGAAGAGGCGTTGAGCCTCCTGGAAGAAGAAATTCCGGACGTCATGGTCCTGGACTTGAGAATGCCCGGCATTGACGGCATAGAAGTTCTTAAAAAGGTTAAACAGGAACATCCCAGTGTGGCCGTTATCATTCTCACCGGCCACGGCAGCGAAAAAGACAGGGAGCTCTGCATGTCATTGGGCGCCTTCGCTTACCTGGAGAAGCCGGTCGATATCGACGAACTTTCCGAAACAATGAAACGGGCAAAGGAGTTTATCAAGTCCCGGCTGAACAAGTAAAAAAGGCAGTGCCGCCTGCGGGCGCGAGGCCGCTACCATATGAACTGGTTTTCCAGGCAAGTCAAAAAAATCATATTCATCGGCGAACCCCGCACCGCGGACGGGAAGCCTTCCCGTTACGGCCGACTGCGGCAAAGAACGGTTCTTGCGGTTGCCGCCGTATCCGTCATTCCCCTGGTAAGCATCACAAGCGTAAATTACTTCCTCTACCGGAGATCCATACAGAAAGAACTCACGCAGCCCATTCAAAGCATTGCGTCCGTAACCAAGCTCTCGCTGGAATCCTTTATCGAAGAACGAATCGCTGCGGCCAAGTACGTTTCCTCAAGAGAACAACCCGAAGATCTCTTCAAAAAGGACAACCTTTCCCGGATCTTTGCCCGGATGAAAAAGTCATTCGGCGGCATCGTGGATATCGGCGTCATCGACTCCAGCGGCATTATGAGAACTTACGCGGGACCTTACGAGCTGGCCGGGAAGGACTACCGCGACCAGGACTGGTTCGGGAAAGTGCTGGTTCGCGACGTATACGTTTCGGATATTTTTCTCGGCCACAGGAACCTTCCGCATTTTGTTATCGCCGTGAACCGGGAAAACGAACGCGGCGAACCCGTCATCTTCAGAGCCACCATAGACACGGAAGGACTGGTACAAAAAATCCAGATCGCGGGCCATGTCCAGCAAAGCGATGTATTTCTACTCAACCGGGAAGGGATTCTGCAGACATCATCCAAAAGGTTCGGTGAAGCCTTCCAGAAATTTCCGGGCCAGGTTCCCCAGTACGCAGAAGGATCCCAGCTCAATGAAAACCTGAAAATCGGGAACGAGTCCTACATTATGGGCTACTCCTTCATAAAAGAGTCGCCCTTTCTTTTCGTAATTATCGCAAGCCGCGAGGATATCCTGGCAGGGTGGCAGACTTACAAAAAGGAATTGCTGGCCTTTCTGGCGCTGAGCATCATTGCGATCCTCGTCATCATCATGGGAATCACCTCCGGCTGGGTGGAAAGAATCAAGCAGGCCGACCTGCGCCGGGAAGCTACCCTGCACAACATTGAGCATACAAACCGCATGGCGTCCATCGGCCGTCTGGCCGCAGGCGTAGCGCATGAAATCAACAATCCTCTCGCCATCATTAATGAAAAGGCAGGGCTGATAAAGGATCTGCTGGGCATCTCGGGCGGGAATACGCCCGAAAAAGAAAAGCTGCTGAAGCAGACGAATACAATCATCCAGTCCGTTGCCCGCTGCAGTGAAATCACCCACAGGTTGCTTGGGTTTGCGCGTCACATGGACATTAAAATAGAGCCGGTAGCCGTCGACGCGCTCATTCGGGACGTCCTCGGCTTCCTGGAGAAGGAAGCCGACTATCGGGACATCCACGTAGACATGCAGGTCGCCAGCGCCCTTCCCATGGTCCACAGCGACCGGGGCCAGCTCCAGCAGCTTTTTCTCAATTTGATCAACAATGCGTTTGATGCCATGAAAAAGGGGGGCAGACTGGAAATCACGGTACGCGATAAGCCGCCCGATCATGTGATGGTAAAAATAAAGGACGACGGAATCGGAATCGCGCAGAAGGACATCGAGCACATCTTCGAACCCTTTTTCAGCACAAAGAAATCAAAAGGAACCGGGCTCGGGCTCTCCATATCTTACGGTATAGTAAAAAAGCTGCGCGGCACTATTTACGTTGAGAGCGAACTCGGAAAAGGAACGACTTTCACGGTCACCCTGCCTGTGGAAAGGCCTGAGTGAACCCTGGGAGGCATCATGCAGCAGTCACTGAAAATCCTGATTGTGGACGATGAAGTGGATCTGTCCACAACCCTCGTGGAGCGGCTCGGCATCCGGGGTTTCGATGCGGTCGCCGTAGAAACGGGAGCTCAGGCCCTGGAGCAGGTTCGGACGAATACATTCGATGTTATTGTCCTGGATATAAAACTGAAGGGCGAAGACGGCGTCGACGTGATGAAGCAGATCAAACAAATCAAGGAAAACCTGCCCGTTATTCTTCTGACCGGACACATGTCCAGGGAAGCCAATGAAGAAGGACTCAAGGCAGGGGCTATCGACTACATTATAAAACCAATAGATATCGAGGACCTGGTCCGCAAGCTGCGGGAAGCCGTGGCTTTATATCCATAAAACCATGAAAGAAAATTTGTCCAATCCCACCGGCGGCTCCAGAGCGAACATTGAGTTTTTCGGTCGCATCATGGCCAACGTTTCCCATGAATTCAATAATATCATCACTGTCATCAGCGAACTTGCCGGACTGTTAAAGGATTTGTCCCTGATGGCCCGGAAAGGACGCCCGATCCCGAACGACAAGATCGAATCGCTTTCAGACAACATCTCAAAACAGGTTGCACGCAGCAAGCACCTGATTTCACACATGAACCGTTTCTCTCACAGTGTGGATGACGTGCGGGCGGATGTCGATCCTGTACAGGTGGTGGAAAACATGCGGGTCCTGACCGACAGGCTTTTCAAAAACCGGCAAACGTGCATGGCGGTCGACAATCCGCCGGAAAAATTCTCTCTCAGTACCGACCCCTTCGAGCTTCGGCGCATTCTTTTCGCATGCCTGGATCTGTTCCTGGACGCATCCTCACCCGAAGTCACCGTCTCCATAAAACAGCCGGAGAACGGGTCAAATCCCGAATTGCGGATTTCCGGACCTGTCGAAGCCGTTTCAGCCGATTTTCTGGATTCGCTCGATGCGATGAAACAACAGGCGCAGGCGATCGACGGCCAATTATTGTATGAACAGACAGAAACTCAAATCCTGATTCGTCTGGTCTTCTTTTCGAACCGGGACTGATTTAAAAAAGGAAATTACGATGAGCAGCGCAAAAGTTCTCCTAGTTGATGACGAGAAGGAATTCACGGAAACACTGTCGGAACGCCTCCGATTGCGGGATCTGGAGGTTTTTATCGCGTCCTCCGGTCCCGAGGCCATTGACCTTGCGGAGCAGCACTTTTTCGATGCCATAATCCTCGATCTGCAGATGCCGGGCATGGACGGCATCGAGACATTGAAGCATCTGATGGCGGAAAATGCCGACCAGCAGGTCATTGTCCTGACTGGGCATGGAACGGTTTCCAAAAGCGTCGAAGCCCTCAAGGCCGGCGCCATGGATTTTTTCGAAAAGCCCATCGATATACAGACACTGTCGGAAGAAATCGGGAAAGCCGCGACCCACAGGCTGACGCTGCTCGAAGAGCGCTCCGCGCATGCAATCGAGGATATCCTGAAAAAGAAAGGCTGGTAAGCCGCACACCCGGCAAAATTATAATCTCTTATCGATCTTGAGAGGAATCGCCCAATGGACAATAAAACTGCCGGAGACCTGATGGTGCTTCTGGATGAATATCCTGTAATCGATGCATCCGCGAGCGTTCTTGATGCCGTAATGCTCCTGGACGAATCGCGAAGGAAAATGGATACCGGCGGCCGCCAGCCCTTTCAGGCAGTTCTCGTATCCGATGAGAAGGGGCGTATTGTCGGTAAACTGGGACAATTGGCCATACTGAAATCCCTGGAACCCAGTAAAAAAATATTTGACCGGCGCGATCTTGCCAGGGCCGGAGTCAGCGATTCGATAGTCAAGGCCGCCCTGGATCAGATGCGTGCTTTCCAGAATGAGTTCTCGGATATGTGCAGAGGAGCTGCCGAATTGCCCGTCAGCTCTGCAATGCATCCTTTCAATGAGCATATCGACATTGGAACACCGGTTCGCGAAGTCATTCACTACATGGTGGAATGGCAGACGCTATCCATCCTGGTAACGGAAAACAACCAACCGGTGGGGCTGGTGCGATTATCCGACCTCTGCGATGAGGTCATAAAGGAGATGCATCGCTCCTGTTCAGGAAGAAGCGGTTAACCCGGATCCGGAGCATCCGTGTGAAGAAATGTATGTATTTACAGGGCTGTTGCAGATCCTAATCTATGCCGAACGCTACACCGCGCTGCACGATTTGATCCGATCCGGTCCTTTTAACGCTGACCTGCAACTCGTAAACGCCGGAATCGAATCCGCCGATATCCAATTCGCCGTCAAGATCAAACCAGCCCTCGCTGTCCGTAACGATTCCCTCCGCCGGCACAGGCGTCCACTTTCCCGGAACAATCGGCTTGCCGCCCTGCAGCACCTCCCGCTTCAGCTCCAACCCGGAATCTCCGGAAGCATCCATCGGCCTATGGACGCGAAATTCATAGTAGAAGATATCGTCCTTTTCGTACACCGGAACGCCCTGTATCATTCTGGTCTGCTCCAGCTTGTTTACCCGGACACTGTCTTCTTCTTCTAAAGGATCTAAATCGAGCGGGCTGCCGAGTATCAGGCTGCTCATTTCCAGCTTTTTCTCGGCAATCTGCGGCACTTCGATCCATGTTGAAGCCGTTCCGATACGGTCCGTACCCTCCTCGCGAACCCCGACGCGCACCTGATAAATACCCGGTTTGAGAGACAGCCGCCTGGGAAAACGGTATCCCCGGGCCCGGGCCCTTTCCATTCCCGCCGCCGTCAACTTTCCTTCAACCCTGGCCGAAATCCCATCGACCTGCTCTCCGGAGGAGTCATATATCAAGGACAGAATTTCCAGTTCGACAACGCTGCGCCGATCCTCTTTCCGATACCGGAAACTATCGCCCTCGAAATAGACCGTAAGGGAAACCTGCTTGTCGTCCGCTTCCGTTTCCATGTAATCCGCCTGGACGGAAACACCCAGATCGGTAACCGGCAGGGGCGCACTCATTGCCGCGAGAAGGCGTTGCCGGGGCGTTCTGTCTTTGGCATCTTCATCGCGGTTTTTCAGATCGGATAGAGAATAGCCGCTCGGCGCCTGAATCCTGTATTCGGGATGATCCCGAACGCGCACTTCGAGTTTCCGGAAACGGTCTTTATTATCCCTGTCAGGCACATAGTAGGAAAGCACATAATAGAACCGGTTGGCATCAAACGCCTTCTCCAATGAATCGTTGAGATTATTGGTGCCCCAGTACATTTTCCCTCCGGTCTCCTCCGCCAGGTACTGCATGCCGTTCAACTGCTCCTGCTCATATTCACTGACAAAGGTCGTCACCAGGCCCGATTGCGGAGGATAACAACTTGGAATGGGGATTTCCCGGCATTCCTGCGGGTACCGCAGCATACACTGGGTCGAGCATCGGTCTCTATCCGGCCCCGGCGTGAAATAGGACCGGCAATCGGATACGCATTCAATGAACAATCGTCTTTGCGGATCGTCGATATCGTATCCATCCATGCCGGCGCTGATCATGGGCGGGAGCCTTATGCCCCCAGAATCAATTGAATAGATGACGACGCCCGAATGGGCGGCACGATTGACGACGGACCGCAGGCTGAAGTTGTCGAATCCTCCATCATTTTCCCTCATGGAAAATCCGTCTGAAAACAATACGATCATCCGTTTGCCCGGCAGATCCGCCATCCTTCCGGCGTAATTCTCGATAAGCGACAGGGTATTTCTGCGGGAGTAGGACGTCTGCTGCAGAACATTGGTGACTTTTGCGTTAAGCAGTGTAAGCAGGAACGAACAGGGACACGAGATCTTCTCCTCCTGACGAAGAACTTCGACGGCCGCCTGGGTCGCATCGAGATCATTTTCATAAACCCTCGCTGCCAGATTCGGCGTGAAATAGCTGTCGCTGCCGTAAGCGCCGTATTGAATCTGCTCCACCGAGTAGTTCAGCAATCGTCGATCCCTTGTAAACAGCTGTGAGAATCCAAGCGTATGGCTGGTTGCGATCGCGACAACGTCCTGTTCGGCCATCTGTTCGTTGATGAATTTGTGCAGGGCCTGCTTGACCCAGTTCAGGCTGGAAAAAGACAGATGCAGATTGTCCACATACAGCAACGTGATCCTTGCCGGCGGTTCTCTCAATTGATCCGTTACACTGGGCGTCTCCTCCGCTGTTTCGCGCGTAACGACATCGGCCGCAGATTCCGCATGACCGGTTTCGTCCCCCTTCTTTTGTGCTCCGTCCGTTTCGGGAAAGATTCTCCTGGGTTCAATCTTTGAAATGGAAAAAAAGCCGATTTCCTGGGGCTTGCCGTTTTCCAGCACCTCAAAATCTTCCTTTTTCAGATTTTCGACAATCCGGCCTTCACGATCCGTCACCACGGCCCGCACCTGCATCAGTTCGGTCTGTACCTTTAAGCTGAAGGCCTCCGTAGTTTCTTCGGATCCGGCTTCGGTCTTTTCATCCCGGGAAGCTGTTCCTGTGAGAGCGCAGAGAACAACGGCGACAAAAAGAAAGGTAAAACTTTTATTCATGGTTCGTTCCTACCTGTTACGAAATACAGAATAATTTCTATTCAATGCCGAAAGCTACAGTCCGCTCTGCAATGTCTCCCGATGCGGCGTCTTTGACGCTGACCTTCAGTTCGTAAACTCCGGCCTTGTATCCGCTGATGTCCAGCTCGTCGTCGAAGTCAAACCACCCTTCACTGTCGAATGCCAGCCTTTCCTGAGGAATCGTCTGCCACGTTCCCGCCTGAACCGGTGCTCCGCCCTGCAGCACCTCCCGCATCCAAAATAAATCCGGACTGTCGGGACCTTCTGCCCCGGCGTGCACGCGAAAAGTATAGTAGAAGATATCGCCGGTGTCGTATATCGGAACGCCCTGCACCATTTTGACCTCTTCCAGTTCGTTCACCTTTACATGATCGGCTTCAGAAGTTGCAGTATCGAGGGGATTGCAGAGAATCAGGCTGCTCATTTCCAGTTTGTCCGGCTTCAACTCCGGAACCTCAACCCATGTCGATGCCGTTCCGATATGGTCCGAGCCTTCTTCGCGGACTCCGACGCGCACCTTGTAAACGCCGGGCTCAAGCGCCAGGCGACGGGAAAACCGGTAGCCTTTGTTCTTTGCCCGCGCCATGCCTTCGGGCGTCAGTTTGGCGTCAACCTGTGCCGATATTCCGTCCACCTGCTTTCCCGAAGAATCATATACAACGGACAGAATTTCGAGCTCGACGACGTTACGCTGTTCCTCCTGCCGATACTGAAACCTGTCCCCCTCGAAGTTGACCGTCAGAGACACCTTCTTGTCGTCGGTTTCGGTTTCCAGATAATCCGCCGTTGCCGACACGCCGAGGTCGGTAACCGGCAGGGGCCTGTTCATCGCTGCAAGCAGTCTCTGCTGCGGTGTCTTCCCTGCTTCGTCCTCGAACTCAATTTTTGAATCCCGCAGGCGGAATCCATTCGGCGCCCGGACTTTGTACTCGGGGTGATTCCGGACGCGCACTTCGATCTTCCTGAAACTGTCCGGGGTCAGGTCATCGGAGGGGTAATAGGAAAGAACGTAGTAATACCGGTTGGCGTCGAAAGCGCGGCCGAGCAGATCGTTGAGATTGTTGGTATTGCCGTACATCCTGCCTCCGGTCTCCTCCGCCATCATATGAAGCCCGTTCAACTGCTCCTGTTCGAACTCACCTACGTATACTTCCAGTATCCCCTGACTTGGGGGGAAACATGACGGATTCGGGCCTGTATTCTTCTCCTCAGGACAGGAAGTGCCCGGATACTTATCCATACACTTGCTCAGGCAGCATTGTAGCAGAGACAGACCGCTCCCTCCCTCATTCATACACTCATCTATAAATGGGGAGGTTCCCTGCTGGCAATCCCTGTAGCAGCCCATCAGGCCCGCGTCACTGAAACCC
>CAZPHK010000020.1:0-451 GCA_964586015.1 uncultured Acidobacteriota bacterium
CGCAACATAATCGGGGTACTCAGATTTAATATCAATTATCATACCAAAAATTCCATGTCAAATCAGCACCATTCAGGGAGTATGCACCTGAAAACGGCGCATCGGGATCGTCCAGAATACGGGCGTTTGAATGCAACAATTTTTTATTCTTCGGGATCTATATCCGCATAAACGATCTCCGGACGACAATCGGTCGCTTCAGCGGGAATGTCCGTCATGACAAAATCGGGTAAAAGTAAAGTTTCGCCCGGGCGTATTCGTTCCTTTATGTCGTGGGGTGCCGTTAAAATTACCTTTCCGCTCGCATCGAGATAGGACAAGCTCAGCCGTATTTCACAATAGGAAACATTGCCGGAGTTTAGAATCTCAATTCTATGGCGGACCGCTTCCTGTTTCCCGTTTTTCTCGTTTTCCTGCAGCAGGATCATGTCTGCACTCAGGATTTCAAGAT
>CAZPHK010000020.1:461-41089 GCA_964586015.1 uncultured Acidobacteriota bacterium
ATGCGGCGCCAGAACACGCGTCGGCGTCGGCGTATAATTTTTAACAATTTCGCTGCCCTGCTCCTTCTGTTCTTTTTCCATCCGGCGACTCTGTACGGCCAGGAAGATAAAAGCGGACACGAGTATGATGGTCAATCCGTAAAACAGATATTTTCTCAGCGGCAATCCCTGTTTTTTCATGATCCCTTCCGGCAGCGGCAGTTTAGCATTAACACATGGAACAACTCTACAATATACTCAATATGCCTGCAGCCGCTTCGAATATGATTGTTAACAAAGGTCCAGGATCCAAAGTCAAACGTTAAAAACAGTCGGCAGATTGTTTTCAACTTTTGACCTTCGACTTCCCCCCTGTATGCTGGCAGTTTTTCGGAATTACCATTTCCCCGCGTTTTAGAATGTACTGTGAATGCATCATGGACTTGTAAGAAATGTGGATTACAAAAGGCCTGTTTTTTGCCAGGCTATACGACCCCCGACGACCGTACCGACGCATTCTCCTGCGCCTTCCAGAATCTGATCCGGTGCCATGCGGATTTCCATATTCTGCGGCACTTCAAGAACCGTCAAGTCGGCCGGGTTGCCGGGACCCAGAGTGCCAAGCCCGCCGCCGAATCCCAGGGCTTCAGCGCCGTTGCGTGTCGCCGCCTGCAGAATTTCCTCGGCCTTAATATCTTTTCGCTCTTTATAGAGAAAGCGCATTTCATCCAGCAGGCTTAGAGTCCTGTTGCTGGCCAGGGAGTCCGTACCCAGGGCTACGTTGATTCCGGCGTCCAGCAGTTGCCGTATCGGATGTTTCCGATGATGAAAGAAATCATGGCTTCGGGGGCAATAAACAATACTGCTGCGCGTGCGCGCCACCAGACGGATGGATTCATCATCCATGTAGTTACAATGAATGAGTAGACAATTGTTCCCCAGAACACCCAATGAATGAAGATAAGGGACAGGGTCGAGGCCCGGGGCATTCCAGTTCGGGGGAAGCAGGCCCATTGCATCGAGAAAATTGCGGAATTCGCCGGTGCCTTTCCGAAGGAACAGAATTTCATCTTCTGTTTCCGCTATATGGGTTGCCAGCGGCAGTTTCCGGAGTTGTGCCAGTTCCGCCAGTCCACGATACAGGTCGCCGGAAACGGTATACGGCGCATGAGGCGAGATACCCGGCCTGTAAAGGTCTCCGGATTTGGAAGTGTCCAGGATTCGACTCATGTCCGCGATCTTTTCCGCGGCCAGATGGGGGGGGAAAGCAATGCTTTCTTCGAAAACAACATTTCGAAGCGGAATATCGCGGATTAATTCGCGGCTAACTCCGCTTGAAGAGATTTCTCCGACGGTGGTTACGCCTGCCGCGAGTGATTGAGCGATTCCCTCTCTGATAGAAGAGCGCAGTTGTTCCGGGGACCAGGCCCGCCGGCCGGCGATCAGCTTCGAGAGCCAGTCGGTAAAAGAATCGAACCGGGACAAACTGTTGCAGAGAAAGGTCAATTCAAGGTGAACGTGTGCGTTGACCAGACCGGGCATTACAATCGCCGCCCCCCAATCCACAACCTTTATCCCCGGTTGAACCGATAATTCCCCCCAGGGGGCAATATTTTTTATGCAGCCGTTCGATGCGATTTCTACGGCGACGTTCTTTAGAAGCGTATTGGGATCGGCGAGAATATATTTTGCTCTGTGAACGGTTTTTTCCATCATTTTTCATGCCGCCAATATGATTGCAACCCCGGCCTGCATTACCGGCCGGCACGGATCAACACCAGAGATTCCCGGTATGTCTGAAGCCTGATTCATAGCGAGCCGGCTTGAGAAGAGGCCGGAATCCTTTGAAAAAACAGGCTATAATATGCGTCGGCCTGAGTTGTTTTTATCAGGGGCCGGAATCATAATATACCGGGACCGTAATTTTTCCGAGGAAATGGGCATATGTTTTAGCTTCAATAACGAGATTGAATATTGGGGGATACCGTACTCATTAAAGATCCGCAGATTGTCCGGAATATCTTAAACTTTGGCGAAGCGGGATTTCAGCATGCTAAGCTATGAAATTGGGCTTGTTTAAGAGAAACAATATCGGAACGGAGGTTCCGTACACTGCAGGCAAACACTTTTCGGGCTTGGAGCTTAAACCGGGCTCAAGTATATTGAGCTAGTGTTGGAAGAACTAGAAATTGGGGGCATTTATGGCGATTTTGCTGAGAGAAGCGGATGTTGAGAAGCTGGTTACTATGGATATGGCGATCGAAACAATAGAACAGGCTTTCAAGCTTCAGGGGGAATATAAATTGGAGAACATTCCCAGGCGCCGCTGCCGGTTGAATACAGGAATGCTCCATGTAATGAGCGCGTCTTTTCCCACCCTCGGATATGCCGGCCTGAAAAGCTACATGAGCGTAACCGGCAAGCCCCGCTTTTACATACTGCTCTACAATGCGGATGGAACAATAGTGGCGGTGATTGAGGCAGACAAGCTGGGCCAAATGCGCACCGGTGCGGCTACAGCGGTGGCGACAAAGTATATGGCCCGCCGCGAGTCTTCCCGGATGGGAATTATCGGTACCGGATGGCAGGCACGTGCCCAGGTACAGGCTGTCTGCTCTGCAGGTTCTTTTCGGAACGTTGTGGCCTATTCGAGAAATTCCGAAAATCGCGTGAAGTTTTGCGAGGAGATGACCGAGGCGACAGGTGTTCCGTTCGTAGCAGCCGAAACTCCGGAGGAAGCGGTAAAAGAAAAGGATATTGTCATAACGGCGACCAATTCCAAAGAACCGGTATTGAAGGGAGAATGGTTGTCTGAAGGAACCCACATCAACGCCATCGGTTCGAATTCTCTGACCAGACAGGAACTGGATTTGGAGGCTGTTCGAAGGTGCGACTGCATAATTGTGGATTCCAGCGAACAGGCCATGCTTGAAGCCGGAGACCTCGCACAGGCCGCGGAGGCGGAAGCTTTCTATTGGGAAGACGCCCGCGAACTGGGACTGGTTGTTATTGGAGAATACCCCGGACGGGAAGATCCGAGTGAAATCACGCTTTTCGAATCCCAGGGAATTGCATTGGAAGACATCGCATTAGCCGGTCGGATCTATGAAAAGGCTGTGGCTGAAGAGGTAGGTGAAGTACTGCCTCTCAAATAAGTGCCCGGTAGATGCGGAGAGCGTGCGCGTTAAGTTAAAGCAGGGTCGCTGTGACCGGATCGGGGGAAGATGCCATGAATAGTATTGAGTATGAGGCGGTAAAATCGGCACCTGTAGAAGAAATTGTGGCCTTATACAAATCCGCCGGATGGTGGCAGGAGAGTCCCGAAGCAAGGGAGGTTATTCCACCAATGATTCGCGGAAGTTTCTGCTTTATGGTGGCGCGTTCCATCGATGGGAAAATTGTCGGTATGGCGCGCGTGATTTCCGACGGATTCAGTGATGCCTATATTCAGGATGTAACAGTGCTTGAGAGATACCGCGGACAGGGGATCGGCCGCGAGCTCGTACGCAGGCTGGCCCGGTTTTGCGTGAACCGGAAGATTGGGTGGATCGGTCTTGTTGCCGAGCCGGGAACTCAGGGACTCTATGAAGAACTCGGTTTTCGCCCCCTGGCGGGCTATCAACCGATGCTTTTTGGCAAGCAATAATGAATGAGTTTTTTTTCCCGGATGTTGAGTTCGTTCCTGTCGGATTGAATCACCTCCAGACAATCGGTGAATTCCTGAAACGGTATCCGCAGTCCCTGTCCGGATACACCATGGCAACTCTGGCTGCCTGGAGCCCGTTTTACCTCTACGAGTGGGGATTTGCGGAGCCGGATACGCTCCTTATTTCCTGCACTCCCGATTTCGGTTCCACGCATCACCTCATGCAGCCTGTCGGGCCGGTATCTCCCGCCGTCCGGCAGAGATTAATAGAGGGCGCCGCCGCGCTGCCCTATCCTTTGAGGATCGTCAATGTCTCCAACCGTTTTGTGAAAAGAAATCCGGCACTGCTGGATGCTTTTGCCCTCCGCGAGGAACGGGCATTTTCCAACTATCTCTATCGTACGGATGCACTTGCACGGTTGCGGGGCCGGAAGTATTCAAAAAAACGCAATTTGTTGTCACAGGCTTCCAGCCAGTATGCATGGACGTGCAGAAAACTGACGGCCGACCGGACGGATGCCTGTCTTGAAGTTCTTGATGCGATCGAAAAGGAGGAGCAACCCCAAATAGAAGGCATGCTGGCGCGTGAGATAGAAGCTTTAAAATACACTCTGGCCCATTTTAATGAACTCGATCAACAGGGGCTGTTGATTTTAGTGGAAGACGCTCCGGCGGCCTTTTCCATTTTTGAGGAAATAAGTCCGACGACGATTGCCGTTCATTTTGAGAGAGCTCTGCGGCGATTCAAAGGCTTATACCAGGTAATCAACTGGGAAACCGCCAAGGTGATCGCGGAACAGGGATACGAGTTCATCAATCGCGAAGAGGATCTGGGGGATCCCGGCCTGAGGGACGCCAAATTATCCTATCACCCGACAAGAATCATTCCCGCATACGAATTAAAGTTCAGAAAATAACAGCCCGCATTTCTTACCGGTCCATCCACGAATCCATGCGCACTCTTTTCAGGGTCCCGGGTCGCGGGTCCAAAGTCCAAGGTTCCGTTACGATGATCGAATGCGGCACCTCGATGGCTAACCCGCATTTCTCACAAAGTTACTACCGCGGCGACGTATCTTGGCATGTCTGCAGCGTTTCGCTCCCTCGGGCTCCTCGACGTACAGAGAGTACGCCTCCGGTGCCCTCGGTCGCAAGCCTTGCATCCACGCCCATATACGCCGCCCCGGTCGCTTCGCTTACACGAAACCCTGTGAGAAATGCGGGCTAATCGGATCTCACCAAAGAAGGATTTTGACTTTCGACGTGCGACTTGGGACCTTGGACGTTTTTTCTGTTTAAAAAGAATCAATTGCCCGATCTGTAATCTGGCGGTTTACATGGAGGCGGTTTTGATCTATATTTTGAGTTTTTGACCAGAGGTTTTATTGATGAACAAAAGGGATCTCAAGAAGTTTAAAATCGCCCTGGAGAAGAAACGGGATTCCATCGTTTCAACGGCCAAGAAAGCCCATTGGGACAATATGGAAGATACGCGCCATGGGGATTTTGTGGATCAGGCCAGTGATGATAATGAAGTCCATGTAAACCTCCGGCTGCTTCAGATTGATGCAAAGCTGCTTCGTGCCATTGAAGCTGCTATCGATAGAATAGATAAAGGAACCTACGGTATTTGCACCAGTTGTGAACAGGAAATCGGCGTCGCCCGCCTTAAAGCCGTACCATGGACTTCGGTGTGCATCGAATGCAAAGAGAAAAAGTCCGCCTGATTCAATAGAAGACCATAAGGAAAACGAGGTTTCCGGGCGCGGGGTATTTTTCTAAACGCCTGCGGACCTAACGGGAAAAGCCCGGAGTGGGAAAGCCGCCGTTTTGGCGGCTTTTTTTGTTCCATACATCATGCGGTCCCGGACGAAAGTATTTTCTTTTTCTCAAAACACACGTTTACGTTTTTCGAATACGGCATTCTTTATAATTTTTTATTCGGATCCCGGTGAGAAATGCGGGCTCGTGAGAAATGCGGACTGCTCCCGATGGATTTTGTGCTATCGTAGGGACATCGGAGGGGACATATGCAAATTGAAACCCTGAAGGTCTTCTGCGACCTTGTTGAAAGCAGGAGCTTTTCCCGAGCAGCGATCCGGAATTACATTACGCAGTCTGCGGTCAGCCAGCAGATCAAGAACCTGGAAGCCCGGTTTGAAACGCAATTGCTTCGCAGGGACGGCAGGTCGGTAACTCCTACGGCAGCGGGCAGAAAATTTTATGAGACATCCCGGGCAATTCTGGATAAATACGAAAATCTGCAACAGGAAATGAAGTCGGTCGGGCAGGGAGTCGCCGGAAGTATAAGAGTTGCGACGATTTACAGTGTGGGCATTTATGAGATGTCCGTTGTGGTCAAATCTTTCTTAAAAATATATCCCAAGGTCAACCTGCATGTTGACTACAGCAAAGGAGCCCAGGTTTACGAAGACTGTCTCCACGGAGTGATAGATCTTGGAATCGTCCCCTATCCGGAAGCCAGGAAAGGATTGAGGATCATTCCGCTTCCCGCCGACAAGCTCGTCCTGATCTGCGCCCCGGAGCATCCGCTTGCCCAAAGACACTACATTGATATCGGCGAATTGAACGAACAGTCATTCATCGCGTTCGAAAAAGGGCTCGCCAGCCAGCGAGCCATGGACCGGATTTTTCAGGAAAATAGTATCCAGGTGAAAGTGGTCATGGAGTTCGACAACATTGAGACGATTAAGAGAAGCGTTGAAATAGGGGCCGGAGTTTCGATCGTGCCTTTCATGAGCGTGCAGAAGGAAGTGCAGAACGGAACACTGTGCCAGGTCCATTTCACGGACAAGAATTTTTACCGTCCGCTCGGTATCATTGTAAGACGAAAACAATCCCTGAGTCGTGCCGCCCGGAAATTTATAGAACTGATGCAGAAACCCCAGCCCAACTCTTAGCGGCATATAAAGATCTTTATTTATCCTACATCCTATTCCAGGTCCCTGTCGGATTCATTCCCGAAGTTGGCGTACAGCCTTTTTGAAGTAAAAATACAGAGAAGTGCCAGGACCGCTCCTGCAATGTCATCAATAAGGTAGTGGTAGCGCAGGTAGACTGTGGCGAAAATCAGCAGTAAGCCCGCCGTTAAAATGGAGTGGCGCACCTTCAGCCGGTAGCGGTAGGCAATAAAAATTATCATGAGGGTCAGCATGGTGTGCCCGCTGGGGAAAACATCCCTCTGAGCGGCGGCATGCGCAATCTCGCCTGGGACATTCGCCGGAATCGACTCGAAGAAATTTACGAACCGGCGAAGAAATGGTGTGAGCAAAAGTCCGGGGAGTTCGCTGTCCATGTTGGAAAAATTATGCAGCGTGAATCGGGGGCCCGCGGCGGGAAGGAAAAAATATCCTATGTAGGAGACTAAAAAACCGTAAACGACCGTGAATCGAAAATAAGAGAACGGTCGGCCGTCCGATTTTCGATACAGCTCCATGCCGACGACAATGAAGTATATATAGAAGAGTGCATAGGCAATCTGCAGAAGTTCGGTCAGAAACGGATGCGCGAATTGGGCCAGCCATACCGTGGGGTCCGTTCCGAACAGCCACCGGTCGGCCGCGATCAACAGGCGATCGAAGTCCCTCTGTCCGTGGATGGGTCCTATCATGTAATGGAGCTGCTTGAAGGTAAAAAGCACTAATGGAAAGGCGCTCCAGTCGTGAATCCATCGGAGCCATCTCGATCCCGACGACAGCGAAGCGGAGGCAAGAATGCAGGTTATGACAGCGGCGACCGCATTAGAAAGAATCAGCAGCGGCCAGTATGGTATTCGAACGCAGAAAGCGAGGCTGACGCAGGCAAGGAATCCCCAGAATGATATCAGCAGCCTGTCCGTCGAGTTTAAGGATGCAATGTATTTATGGAAATCAGGAATCCGAAAACCCATTTTGCCTGCAATCTATAATGGAGGCGAGGCCCTTGGAGTGCGGCAGCTTGCTGCCGCCTTTGGAAGGATTGGATATAATGAGCCGAAGGCGGCAGCAAGCTGCCGCACTCCAAAGATGTCGCCGCTATAAAGAAAGTTATTTTAAAATACGGATTCCCGTAATTCCGTAGCGGAAACGACGAACCGCTTCTTGAAGTTTTAAATCCGTTCGTATTCGCCATTACAAACTTCGGAATCCGTTTATAATACTACATGCACAACTGCTCCGCTTCATGCGTATTTCTTGCAGTATTTTATATTACTGTGACGTAATAAGCCGGATGAATCCCGGATTCTTCATAATTTTTGAGGTGCCTTTCGTATGATTGTAATGCAAAAGCGAACACTGCGGCTTTTCCTGGTCCGCCACGGCGAGGCGGCGGACAACGTAGAGATGCGCTACCTGGGAAGGCGGGATGAACCGCTGACGGAAAACGGGATGCGTCAGGCGGAAAAGACTGCCGATGCACTGGCGTCTTTCGATGTCCGGACTGTCTATACCAGCCCGCTGAAGCGGACGGCGGATACCGCCGCCAGAATCCGCGATGTCTGCGGTGCGGCGCTTTACACGGATACGCGCCTGATAGAGGGCTCCTTCGGCCGGTGGGAAGGAATGAACCGCGAAGAGGTGTTGCGGTCGGGAGGGAATAATACCGAACTTCTCGCGCGTTGGGAAAGCGATGCTTCCGCCGCGCCTCCGGGGGGAGAATCCCTGGCAGAGATCCAGGTGCGCGTCATGAGCCTGGTTGAAGAGTTAATAGAAGATGAGCTTCAGTTCCCGGCAGTGCTGGTCAGCCATGTCGGACCGATCAAAGCACTGCTGGCTTCCGCACTGGATATCCCCCTGGAAGCGACTCGCCGGATGTTTCTCGATCCCTGTTCCATCAGCGTGGTGGACTGGGGGAAGCGTCCCCTTCTGCGCCTGTTCAATTCCCACGCGCATCTCGGTTGGGAAACGCCCCGGTGGGCGCAGAACCCGGGCTAATCCGCCTTCGTGTGTTTGCCCAAGGTATACATGCCCCACACCAGCAGGCCCGCTGCCATGCCTAAAACAATCACGATAAACATTGATCCAAGAAAAACTACACCCAAGAGTGTTAAATAAGGCAAAAGGGTAGGGTGGTGAAACTGCCGGATTCCTATGAAGACTGTTGTTGTTCCAAGCAACAATCCGATTGTTGTCGAGATTCGAAAGGCGACCTTCCAGATTCCTGCAAAGCTGGGTACAGGTAACTGCCGGACGCAAAGCCATAGGACAAGGAATAAAAAACAAATAAATGCCAGAAAGGTGAGAATATCCGGGAAAATTGTTACTAGACCGGGAGTCTGATTGCCTTTCCAGCTGAGAAGAGAAATGATTACCCCAACCGCCGCTCCCATAAGAACTACGAAACCGGTGGATTTGAATGGGCGGATATCCCCCCTGCTGCTGAAGAGACTGTATATGCCGGTTGCCTTCCAAAAACTCAGGTAGCCGCGCAAAAGAATTAAAAATCTTGTTATGGATTTATCCGACCGGCTTGAATACTCATGCTGGAGATCCGCGATTGCAGGCAGGGCGATTTTCTCCAGCCCGGGCTGCTCGAAAAATCTTTCCGAAAATCGGAGTAGTCTTGCTCCGGGCAGTTTCCCGTTTTTCTCATCTTTGGTCATCGGCCGGTCTCCCAGGCAAGTTCCTGCGCCAGACGGGTCCAGATTCCGAGCACGCGCAAACCGAAAGGCGTGGGTTTGTACATCCGCCGGGGCACAAGCCCCGAATCGTCGGCCATCTTTTCCGGTTCCGAAAGAATGAGCCCCTTCTTTTCCATCCGGCCCAGGGTTACATAGACGGTACCCCGTTTGAGTTTTCCCTGAGACCGGGAGACGAGCTGGAGTCCGTACATGGAGACGTTTTCCGCCAGCAGTTCGAGAATCACTTTTTCTTTTGAAGACAGTCTTGGCGGTTGATGCATTTCAGGGTTCACGACATCAGTCTTACAAAATGTAAGACTGATGTCAATTGTTTTTATAAAAAGAGAAAAACAATGCCGTAAATGCGGGTTAAATGTACGCCGCGGCCCGGAAGGCGGACATGACGGCCGTGGCGATATTACCGACCTGCATGGCGTCGCCGACGACAAACACCTCTGTTTCCGGCGCACTACGGCGAAGCGTATCGGCCGTTTCGTGTCTTGCAGACATGCCCAATGCCAGAAGCACCGTGTCGGCCGGAAATTCGATCCTCTCATTGGTTTTGGTGTTTCGGCAGACGACACAGGTATCGGTAATCTCCTCAAGCCTGCAATTCAGATGTACCGGAATATCCATTTCCTGTATTAATCGGGTTAATTCCATAGCGACAGCGCCGCCGGCTGAAATGTTCAGATTCGACATGTCCGGCGCCATTTCAACCACGGTTACATCCTTGCCCGCCTGTTTGAGACCTACGACACTTTCTATTCCAACGGAGCCGGCGCCCACAATGACGGTTTTTTCACCAACCTTCACTTTTCCGCTGTCGGCTTGCGGCGCCCAATGGACGTGCGATTTGTCAATGCCGGGAAGGCTTGGGATCAGCGGTTTTGACCCGACGGCGATTATGAGGGCGTCGAAATTTTCAGCATCCAGCGTTTCTTTCGTCACCTCGGTATTTAACAGTATGCGCGCCGGAGCCTTGTTCGCCTGGCATACCAGGTAGTCGAGATAATCTTTTACATCCTGCTTGAACGGCAATTTGGAACCATGGACGACATTCCCTCCCAGGCGGCCGCTCATTTCGTAAAGCGTGACATCGTGGCCTCGTTCGCAAAGGGTCAGCAGAGCCTGGATTCCGGCGGGACCGCCTCCAATCACTGCAACTTTTTTCCTAAGATCTGCCTTTGGGACTTTGCCTTCCGGGAACTCGGTTTCGTTTCCCAGGAAGGGATTCACGGCGCAATTGATGACCGCGGGAATTATCAGCCGGTAACCGCAGTACTGACAGCGGAGACAGGGACGGTGATCCTCTTCTTTCGAGAGCGCAAACTTGCGCGGCATTTCGGGATCGGCCAGCAGCGGGCGGCACATGGCGACAAAATCGGCCTGGCCGGAAGCGATAATATCTTCTGCCTGCCGGATGTTCATGATGGAGCCGACCGTGCAGACCAGAAGATCCGGGAATTCCTTTTTAATGTCCGCGGCATAGTGGACGTTGTACATCCTGTCCATCAGGTAATTCTGCCACCAGTTGCGCATGTATTCGAACTCGCCGTGCAGGCCGGCGGAAACGTGGAGGATATCTACCTTGTCCTGAATCAGTTCGATGAACCGGAGCGTTTCCTCGAAGTGCATTCCATCGGGATGGATTTCGTCGGCGGATATGCGGTATTCGATCACGAACTCCTCGCCGCACAATTCCCGGACCCGGTCCAGCACTTCTATGGCGAAGCGCGCCCTGTTTTCGAGGGATCCGCCGTAGTCGTCCGTGCGCCTGTTGTAGAGAAGACTCGCGAACTGGGAGATCAGGTTCCCGTGGCCGCCGTGAATCATGCACATTTTAAAACCCGCCCTTTTGCAGCGGTAGGCGGCCATTGCATACAACTCGACCGTTTCCTTTATTTTTTTATGATCCATCTCTTTGGTGGGAACGGGATCCCGGCCATGCGCCTTCGAGCGCCAGAGCTCACTGGATGGGATGATAGAGGACGGGCTGAAGGCTGCTTGCCCTGTCTTGTCGGGATCGGAATCTTTTCCGTTATGATTGATCTCGAGCGAGGCGAGAGTGCCGAATCCGCGGCACATCTCGACAAAGCGGGTCAGCGGGAGGATGCAGGCGTCGGTGCCGAGGTCGAGCTGGCGCTCCTCGTCGCAGGCCTCGCGGATGTCCACGACGGAGTTACCTACATGAATGACGGCGACCCCCCCTCTTGCGAACGATCGGAATAAATTCACGAACTCGGTGGTAACTCTTCCTTCCCGGTCCGCCAGGTTCGGTGATGGCGGAGCCATCTCCAGGCGATTTTTGAAGTTGACCCCCCGGATTCTGATCGGTTCGAATACATGTTTGTATTTTGATCCCATTTTTTTATGTCCTTAATAAATTGGCGCCAGGCTAGAATTACCCTTTTTTATTGATATTTCCATACTGTAATTAGATATGGGCAGAATAAAGGGTAATTCCAGCCTGGCACCAATTTCACTTTTTTACGAAGGAATCCGGTTGATTGCGTGCGGCCGCCCTGAGTATGATGATCGGGCAAAAATTCATAACAGGGGGCGACACAAGGTTCGCCCCTTACGGACAACAAAATCTGAACGATAAAAACAATCGGACTGTCGACACTCAGTCAGCCCAATTTTTAATCTTCAATTTTCAATCTGTAATTTCAAAGGAGGAGTGCCATGCGGATAAGGTTTATGGTTTTAGCGGTATCGTTGTTTCTGTTGTTGCCGGGAGCGTTTGCGCAGAATGCCGGAGAGGAGTCGTGCGATCGCACCTGCCTGGAAAATTATGTCGATCGATACCTGGAGTTGATGGAGGCCAACGATCCAAGCCTGGAATTTTTTACCAGAGACTGCAAGTTTACGGAAAACGGCGTACGGCTGCCGCTGGGCGGCGAGGGACTCTGGTACAGCATGTCGGGAAGAGGAACCTACAGGTTTTATGTTCCCGATGTTGAGACACAGCAGATTGCTTATATCGGAACGGTCAAGGAAGGCGGTGGGGCGCCCGCCTCGAAGACCCCGGGCGCAAAGCCAGCCCAGCCCACCATTGCGGCTTTCGCTCTTCGGCTGAAAATAGCCGACAACGGCAAGGTTTCCGAGGCGGAGCAGCTTGTAATTCGTCGGGAAACCAGCCTCTCTCCACCGCAGGAAAATGCACCGCCGCCACCTCCGTCGACAGCGGACAGGGTTGAGCAAATGGGCGCTCCCAACCCGATATTTGCCGAGGTTATTCCGGAAGCCGAAAGGATGTCCCGCGAGGAGCTGGTGGAAGTGGGCAACTATTATTTCGAGGGACTGCAGCGCAACGATACCAAGGGGTATTATCCCTTCACCGATGACTGCGTACGCTTTGAAAACGGCATGCTGTCAACCCGGGAGTGCAAAAAGCAGTTTTCGGATGGATCGCTCAGGAATATCGTGTCGCGCATTCGCGACCGCCGCTTTGTAGCTGTGGACCGGGAACGCGGGATAGCCTTCGCTTTCGGATTTTTCGATCATTACTCCATCAACTGGACTTGGCAACTTGCCGAGCTTTTCAAGATTGAAAAGGGCAACATCCGCCGGATAGAGGCTGTTTTCCAACGGTGCCCCTTTGGTATGAATTCCGGATGGAGCACCTACGAGCAGGGCATGTCGGAGGAAAGGCAAAGCATTCGTTGATCGAAAGCGTTAACCCGCTTCATATTTGTATAAGATACAAGGGCGAACACAAGGTTCGCCCTATAAAAAAACCGTTGCATGTTTCACGTTGACAGGTTGCACGTTAAAAACAAAAAGATAGTTGAATGTTCAAACACAAAATTTATAAAAGAAGCTAATTAAATCGTTAAATTCGTCAAAATATTCCATATGAACCTTCCGGCCAGCCCGAAACATGCAACGATGCTTTTTTCTTTTAACGTTTAACGTTTAACGTGCAACCTGCAACGACGCTTTAATATCTTTTAGGTTCGCCTAAAAAGCAACATCACATTGAATTCCGGGACATCGGTAAGCGATATTACTGGATTAAAGCAAAGAAGGGCGAACACAAGGTTCGCCCCTACAATCTTGTTTTTTTTATATAGATTTCGGCTCCGCGCTCGATGAATTCCCGGCTTTTTTCTTTCAACTTTTCCTCAAGCGCTGCTTCCTCGCTGATTCCATGGCTTTCGGCATATACGCGCACATCCTTTGTAATTTTCATCGAGCAGAATTGCGGGCCGCACATGCTGCAGAAATGGGAAGCCTTGGAGCCTTCCTCCGGCATGGTTTCATCATGGAACCGGCGCGCCGTGTCGGGATCGAATGAGAGCCGGAACTGGTCTTCCCACCGGAATTCGAACCTGGCCTTGGAAATGGCGTCGTCAACTATTACGGCCCCGGGGTGTCCCTTGGCCAGATCGGCCGCGTGGGCGGCGATTTTATGGGCGATGACGCCGTCCTTCACGTCCTTTTTGTCGGGCAGCCCCAGGTGCTCTTTCGGCGTGACGTAGCACAGCATCGCCGTACCGAGCCAGCCGATCATGGCGGCTCCTATGGCGCTGGTGATATGGTCGTAGCCCGGTGCGGCATCCGTGACGAGGGGCCCGAGAGTGTAAAAGGGCGCCCCGTGACAGGCCTTGAGCTCCCGGTCCATGTTTTCCTTGATGAGATGCATCGGTATGTGCCCCGGCCCTTCAATCATTACCTGGCAATCCCGGTTCCACGCCTTCAGCGTCAGCTCGCCGAGGGTCTCCAGTTCCGCGAATTGAGCCTTGTCGTTCGCATCTGCAACGGCTCCCGGCCTCAGGCCGTCTCCGAGAGAAAAAGCAATGTCGTATGCTCGCATGATTTCGCAGATCTCTTCGAAGCGGGTGTAAAGGAAGCTTTCCCGGTGATGCGCGAGACACCACTTGGCCATTATCGATCCGCCCCGGCTCACGATGCCCGCGACACGCTTTGCGGTGTAGGGGATATAGCGGAGAAGCACGCCGGCGTGAATCGTAAAGTAATCCACACCCTGTTCCGCCTGTTCGATGAGGGTATCCCGGTAGATTTCCCACGTCAGGTCTTCCGCCCTGCCGCCCGCTTTCTCCAGCGCCTGATAAATGGGGACGGTGCCGATCGGGACCGGGGAGTTGCGAATAAGCCATTCACGGGTTTCATGGATGTTCTGTCCCGTGGACAGGTCCATGACCGTGTCCGCGCCCCATCGGATCGCCCAGGTCATTTTTTCTATTTCCTCTTCGATGGAAGAGCGAACGACGGAGTTTCCGATATTGGCGTTGATCTTCACGAGGAAATTCCGGCCGATGGCCATCGGTTCGAGTTCCGGGTGGTTGATATTGGCCGGAATGATGGCCCGGCCGCCGGCGACTTCATCCCTGACGAAATCGGGCGACAGATTTTCGCGCAGGGCGACGAATTCCATTTCGGGTGTGACGATACCCTTTTTCGCGTAATGCATCTGGGTGACGGTGCCGCGGCCGCACAGGACTTTGCGTTTGGCCGGAAAGGCAACACCGGGATCGCTGTGTCCCTCAACCGGACGATAACTCGCTTCGCGTGTATCGTAACTGTCCCGTTCGAGTATCCACGATTTCCGCAATTCCGGGAGGCCGCGCTTCAGATCGATGGCTGCCTCAGGATCCGTGTAGGGACCGGATGTATCGTAAACCCGGATCGGCGCATTGCTTTCCATGCTGCCGTTGCCGTCTTCGGTGGGGTGAAGCTCGATTTCCCGCATCGGGACGCGGATTCCACGGCTCCCGTCAACGTAAACCTTTTTTGAACCGGGGAACGGTTTTGTGTTTGCAATCCGGCCATTCGGGGCTTCGTTCCGGGGCTGATCCATCTAGCCACCCTCCATCTGCCCAACGGGCTTTGATTCTCCCGGAAGCATTATTAAAAGCCGGCGGAACTGCATTTAAGGCTTCAGCTTTCGGGATTTGATTTAAACATTATAGCAGGCAAGTCCCGCTTTTATAGATCAGTCGTTGGCTTCTTCGACCCGAATCATCCGGGTTTTGTCCACGACGACTTCCAGCGCATCGATTTCCTCGAGAGCCTTCCGCATCGAGCCCTCTCTTGCCTGATGCGTCATCATGACGACAGGCACTGCTTTCGCAAGATGGCGGCCTTTCTGGATCATGCTGGAAATGCTGATCTTGTGCCGACCCAGGATCCCGGTTATCCGGGCCATGACTCCCGGTTGATCCAGGACAAAAATACAGAGATAATAAGCCGACAGGACATCCTCCATGGGCTTCAGCTTCAGGGGGGTTTTCCCCAGAATAGGCAGGTCCTGGGGCACTCCGGGCTGTCCGGCTGCCAGGCGGCGGGCGATTTCGGCAACATCCGCGCAGACGGAAGAGGCTGTAGGGAACTGTCCCGCGCCGCGCCCGTAAAACATCAGATCGTCAACGACGTCGCCGTTTAAAAAGATGGCATTGAAAACACCGGAAACCGCCGACATCGGATGGGTTTCGGGAATCATGGTAGGATGCACGCGCAG
Organism: uncultured Acidobacteriota bacterium; assembly: GCA_964586015.1. Lineage (GTDB taxonomy): Bacteria > Acidobacteriota > UBA6911 > UBA6911 > UBA6911 > UBA6911. The sequence continues at coordinate 16,194 of CAZPHK010000020.1, forward strand.
TTCCAACTGGCCGTTGTCGGCCTTGGCGATTGCGAGCAGTTTGATCCGGAATCCCAATTCCCGCGCAAGAGAGATATCCTGGGGCGTTATCCGGGAAATGCCGTCCACATAAATATCTTCGAGCTTGACGGAAGTACGGAATGCAAGGGTCGCCAGAATTTGAAGCTTGTGGGCGCAGTCAATGCCTTCAACATCAAATGTGGGATCGGCCTCGGCATATCCTTTTGCCTGCGCATCCGCCAGAACCCGGCCGAACTCCTGTCCCTCGTCGGTCATTTTGGATAGAATGTAATTGGACGTGCCGTTGACGATTCCATACATTGAGGTAATGCGGTTGGCCGCCAGTCCTTCCTTGACCGAGCGAATGATCGGAATGCCTCCGGCAACGGCCGCCTCGAAAGCCAGTATCCGGCTGTTCTTTACGGCTTCGGCGTAAAGCTCCTCTCCATGGGTGGCAAGAAGAGCTTTGTTGGCTGTAACGACATGTTTGCCATTCGCAAGGGCACGGAGAATGAATTTCCGGGCCGGCTCCAGTCCCCCGATCAGTTCCACCACGATATCGATGGACGGATCGTCCAGCACCTTGGCCGGGTCGGTCGAAAGGGGAAGATCGGAAAGCGTGAGGCCGCTTCGGGGACTTGTTATGTCAAGGTCGGCAATCGCGCCTAAAACGACCGGCGCACCGATTTTTTCCTCCAGTGCTTCTTTATGGGAAATAAATACTTTAGCTACCCCCGCTCCTACCGTTCCCAGTCCCAAAAGTCCGATGCTGATTGCTTTCATAGGCACCTCATTATGGAATGTTGCCCGCAGCTTCACGGGCTTCCGCGCGAATATCGTCACTTGCGGCAGAAATTCTCTTGAATGCGCTGCAGAATGTCAAAGTACAATTATAGACTATTCCTGACGATGAATTTGTATAATTATGGAGTGGCATGTACGCTTCCTGCCGGCTGCCGGGCGGATGCAGCCGACAGCCGTGCACGCGAGGTTGCTTGCGCTCCCGATCGCGGCCGATCCGCAGCAGTTGTCATCGGGAACACACGACATTGAACTTAAAGTGCTGATTAAGAGAGGTTTTTATGGCGTCGGATGAAAAACAGCCGGACAAAGACAAGGCATACCGTTTTATAGCCGAGGCACGTCGCGAGCAGGAAATCCGGATGAAGGGCTACCGCGAACGGGCCCTGAAAATGTTTCCGCATGTCTGCGGCCGCTGCGGCCGCGAGTTCGAAGGAAAGCGTCTGCGGGAACTCACCGTGCACCACAAGGATCACGATCACGACAACAATCCTCCTGACGGCAGTAACTGGGAGCTGCTGTGCATCTATTGCCACGACAACGAACATTCGCGGTATTCCGTGGCGGAGTGGTCCGATGCTCCCGAAGCGGGCCAGGGTCAAACCACTGTTTCGACCTACAATCCTTTCGCCGGGCTGGGGGACCTCCTGAAGAAGAAATAAGCAGCCATTTTAAAGCGGACCAAGTTCTTATGAATTTCCTGCGGAGATCTGAAGATCCGTTATGGAAACCGCCACAATGGGAAGCCCGTGAGAAATGAAGGTAAAGATCGTCCGCTTCATTCACGACTACCCGATATCACTCGATCCTGTTAAAATTTACCCAACTTCTGAACTGCTGCCCCGCATTTCTCGCAGGGGGTCATAAAGATTTATCAAACAATTTGAAGGCAGGATTTTCCTTTCGACGGACAACGGGTCCGCAAATAATCAATTCAAATTCGGTAAAGATATAGCAACGGGAGTATACTTGTTTATATAGAAGGATTCTTGCAACGTCATGTATCTAAATGGAGATGGGGTTATGAGAGAAACACATGATGACGTAATCCGGGGGAAGCGGCTTCCCCGGGTCGGACAGATGGTCCGCAGCAGGAAATACGGCACTCTTTGGAGAGTTACCGAGAAAAGAGAAGTCTGGCAGGACACTACGGATGATCCTCAGACGGGTCAACCCCGTTTGTTACCGGCAATATTTCTCAATTACGATCAGTTTAAAAACGGGAAGCCCTCGGGAAAAAAACTGGGGTATGCCTACACTTTGAATGACAATACGTTTGAAGCGAATTGGGAAATTCCGGATTAATCCGTCTCGCCGGTTTCAGTACGATAGCCGAATTTGAAAGAAACGGACGACAAATCAAGGGTTGAAGAATATGCAGCGCCCGCTACATATAGGAAGTTTACATAGTCCCGTACCGGTTTGTAAAATGGTTCTCTTCTGACTCGTTCACTCTTGACCTCTTTTATCGCATCCATGGAATTTTTCCGAATAAACCCCGTCGATCGATCCGAATCATCTATTCAGTATAATTGTAAAAGAGATCCCGCTTCACAGGCGTAAAGCCACTGTTCTCAATGAAATCTCTTGCTTTACTCTCCGTTGCGGGGGCATGGCTTTCCAGTACATTTTCCTCAATGACAACGGAAGATATGTCGTCGGCGCCCGAAAGAAGAGCAATCGATCCAACACCGGGGCCGAGGACGAGAATGGATGCTTCGATATGAGAAATATTGTCGAAGAAGAGCCTGCAAATGCCCACCAGTTTGAGATATTCCCGCGCGGGAACGTTCCGGATGGGGAATTTATCCGTCTGCCGCTGGAAGGTCCAGGGTATGAAGGCCAGAAATCCCCCGGTCCGGTCCTGGAGATCGCGGACGATCCTGAGATGTTCGATGATTTCCTCCGGTTTTTCCACCGACCCGATGACGATGTTGGCGCTCCCCGGAACGTTTTCCTCGTGGCAGGTTTCCATGGCCTGCACCCATTCGGATACGGACACTTTTGAGGGCGAGAGGATCGCGCGCACCCGGTCGCTCAAAATTTCGGCTCCCGCACCGGGCACTGAATCCATACCGGCCTGCTTGAGCTTCCGGACAATTTCCCGGAGGGGCATCCGCGCCTGCCGGTGCATTTCCATCAGCTCTCCGGGTGAGAAAGCGCGGATATGAATATGATTTCCCAGTTCGCTTTTTACCGCGTGCAGGACATCGAGATAGTAGTCGAAAGGAATCTTCGGGTTGATGCCGCCCTGCAGGAACATCTGGTCGGCGCCGACAGCCAGGGCCCGGCGCATTTTGTCCAGAATTTCTTCAATTGAAAGGACTTTTGAGGATTCGGACTCTACCGGATTGTGAAAACTGCAAAACGAGCACTTTACTCTGCAGTAATTGGTATAGTTAATAATACGGAACATGGTATAGGAAACAACGGATGGATCAAGGCAGCGGTCGCGGATTTCCCGGGCGGCGGCGGCCACTTTCAACGGGTCCGCCGAGTTGTACAGTTCGAGCGCCTCGCCGGCAGATATCCGGTTTCCGGCAAGAGATTTCTCCAGAATGTAGTCGGTCGGCTCTGATTTGAAAATATTCATAGTCCGGCAATAACCTATATTACTGAAAGATAAACATTTTAATGCATATTGCGATCCGTGGAAATAGCCGCCCCGTATATATTGATTTTTACTCTCCATGAAAGTGCTGGAAAGAGTCCATTCCCGTAAAAATTTGATGGGATATAGTGTACGGTTCGAATAGAATAAGGTTAACTGCAGCCGGAAATTTCCGGACAAGAGGATCCATTCCATGAGCGTTATTGTTCCATTTCCCAGGGCTTCCGGATCGAAAGGTCTTCAGCGGATTCAGTCGACGTATACGGTGCGGGATATAAGCCGCCAGTTCGGTCTGAGCGAAAGCTCGATTCGCCGGTGGACGCGAAAAGGACTCATCCGGGCGGTTGCGGAAACCCCCAGAGGGGAACTGCGCTACGATTTTCATGCTTTGACTCAATTCCGCCGGATCCGGGAGCTCCGGAACCGCGGTTTTACGATACGCCGGATCGAGTCCGAGCTGCACGGCCAGTTAAACCTGTTCCCCGAAAGCGGCGGCCGGTTGATCCCGCTCCCCATCAGGCGCTCCCCGTTCGAAGAGGCGTTGATTCTACACGAGCAGGGGGATGAAAAGGCCCTAAAAATGTACAACCTGGCCATTTTCCAGGGTGAATGTGTATCGGACGCCTACTGTAATCTTGGAATCCTGGAGTTTGAAAACAATGAAACAGCCCGGGCTTTCGACCATTTTACGAATGCCCTGAAGAACGATCCGCGTCACTTCGAATCGCATTTTAATCTGGCGCATCTGTACTTCGAGAGCGGAGACTTCAGGCTTGCACGTCTCCATTATGAAATTTCCGCGGTTCTGGAACCGAACTCCGCCGGCGCCTACTATAATCTGGGGTTGATATATGCCGTAGAAGGAGAGCTTGCCGAGGCAATTGAAGCCCTGAACAAGGCAAAGGAACATTCAACCGGCGATGAACAGGTCCAGGTTGAGGAGCTTCTGTTGAATTTGAAAAAGGCGGCCAGAGACGACAGGCAGATAAAGAATCCGCAGGAACTCCTCCCGGACCATCGGGACTAGCCCGCGTTTATATACCGCTGAAACAATGGAGATATATCATGCAGGTACCTGAAAAAATGCATGCCATGGTCCTGGACAAACCGGGACAGCCTCTTCAATACAGGGAAATGCCCGTGGCCGAACCGGGTCCCGGGCAGGTTCTTGTCAGAGTGCATGCCTGCGGGGTTTGCCGGACGGATCTGCACGTGGTTGACGGAGAGTTGACCGAACCGAAGCTGCCGATTATTCCCGGCCACGAAATCGTGGGGAGCGTCGCCCGGAAGGGGGCCAATGTGGATTCGGTCCATGTCGGGGAAAGAATCGGCGTGCCCTGGTTGGGATTTACATGCGGAGAGTGCCGTTTCTGCCGTGAAGGGAAGGAAAATTTATGCGACCGGCCCCTTTTTACAGGATACACGATCGACGGAGGGTATGCGGAGTACACGGTTGCCGACAGTCGATATTGTTTTCCTTTACCGGAAGGCTATACCGATACGGAAGCGGCCCCGCTGCTGTGCGCCGGCCTGATCGGATATCGCTCCTACCGGATGGTGGACTGCAATGCAAGCCGGATAGGGATCTACGGCTTCGGCGGTGCCGCGCATATCGTTGCCCAGGTGGCAGCCTATCAAGGGAAAAAGGTTTTTGCTTTTACCCGTCCCGGGGATTTGCAGGCCCAGCGGTTTGCCCGAAAACTGGGAGCGGTATGGGCGGGGGATTCGACTGAAATGCCTCCGGAGCTTTTAGACGCCGCCATTATTTTCGCTCCCGTCGGATCGCTGCTGCCTGCTGCGCTTCGCGCCACGGTCAAGGGAGGCGCCGTAATATGCGGCGGCATTCACATGAGCGATATTCCATCGTTCCCATACCGGATTCTTTGGGAGGAGCGCGAAATACGCTCCGTGGCCAACCTGACGAGAGAAGACGGCGAGGAGCTTCTTGCGCTCGCACCGGAAATTCCGGTGGTGACGGAAACGGAAGTCTTTCCATTGGAACGGGCGAACGAAGCTCTCAGCTGTTTGCGGGACGGGAAGCTTCAGGGGGCCGCCGTCCTAACTACTAAATAAAACCGTTGCACGTTACACGTTGAACGTTGCAGGTTAAAAGCTAAAAGATCGTTTCACGTTAAAAACAAAAGCATCGTTGGAACGTTATAATCAGGGAATTGAACCCCTAACGTTTAACGATGCTTTTTTCTTTTAACGTGAAACGTGTTACTTGCAACGTGCAACGGTTTTTTCGGTTTTATTCTTCCCACGGCAGGCCGGGTTTGCCGAAATGCCCGTAGTTTGTCGTCTGGCGGTAAATCGGTCGAAGCAGGTTGAATCGTTCGATAATGGCAGCCGGACGAAAATCCATGTTTTTTATGAATTCGGCGGCTGCTTTTTCATCCCCGGTGCCGAACGTGTCCACTTTCACGGACAAAGGCCTGGACACCCCAATGGCATAGGAAATCTGTATTTCAGCGCGACTGGCTAATTTCTGTTTGATCAGCTGTCGGGCGATATATCGGCAGAAATACGCTCCGCTGCGGTCCACTTTGGAGGGATCCTTCCCGCTGAAGGCGCCTCCCCCATGCCGTCCGGCGCCGCCATAGGTGTCTACAATTATTTTCCTGCCGGTGACTCCTGCATCCGCGGATGGGCCGCCGAGGATAAAACTTCCGGTCGGATTTACATGAAACCGGATATCCCCGGTGAACCAGTCGCCCAATATGCGCGGCGCAAGGGATTCGGTGACATAGGATACGATCTCGTTCCTAGAGACGGATTCCGAATGCTGGGGAGAAACAATCACGTCCGTAATGGCGACGGGTCTGTCATTTTCATATAGAACGGATACCTGGGTTTTTCCATCGGGCCTCAGCCATGCATAGGGTTCGGTCCTGCGGTCCGTAGCCAGGCCCCTGGCCAACCTGTGGGCCAGTAGAATCGGCAGAGGCATCAATTCCGGGCTTTCGTCCGTCGCGTACCCGAACATGATCCCCTGGTCCCCGGCTCCCTGTTCGGTATCGATTCCTTTGTCGCGGTCGACTCCCTGGGAAATTTCCTGGGATTGTTTGGTTACAAATTGATGGATTATAACGCCGTCTGCATTAAATGGAGTGGCGGGGTCTGTATACCCGATAGCCCGGATCGCCCTGCGGGCTACGGCTTCATGATCCACGACGGCATTGGAGGAGATTTCTCCCGCGATAATGAGAATGTTTTCCTTACAGAGGACTTCGCAAGCGACACGGCTTTGAGGATCCTCCTGGAGGTAAGCGTCGAGGATGGAATCGGCAATGTAATCGCATACCTTGTCCGGATGCCCTTCCGTAACGGATTCCGAGGTAAATATGTAGCTGCCGGTAGCGCGGCGTTCAACGGCATCGGTGTTGTTCATCAATAATTACTCCATATCGTTATTGGGCACTTTCAAAAAGTATCCGGTTCCTATGCCCTGTCGTCAAATTGCCTCTATATTTTCTATACTTCCCGTTGCAAGTCAAGGATGGTGAATTCTGGTTTCTGCGGGCAGCGTGACGATATTCCCGGGGAACCGGGCAATAAATGCGTCAATGGACGGAATTCTTGTTTCCTTGAGGAAAGTGGGGATCGGTTATTTCTTCCTCCGCGGCGGCCGCGTAGTCTGCACGGGATTCGATATCCCAGTGCTGCGGCTGTTCGGGGATAATCCGATAGACTTCTATGCAGGCCCGGGCGTTTCCGTACCAGCTGTGAACGATTTCCTGGCGAATGCGGATCTGCAGCTGGTCTCCGAAGGTTCTTACGATCTTAAAGAAGTTGTATTCCGCGATGGTTGTCTCAAGATTGATATTTTCGGAGATCAGGACGGTTATAAAAAGATTCTCCAGATCGGTTTCCGTCGCCAGAACCTTGCCGCAGGGATCGGCGTCGCCCTGCAGGAAGACATTGTAGCATTCGTGGCCTTTGCCGCGGGAAACGCGTTGGAAGCGGAACAGGTTTTCGCATTGAAGGTCGAGATGCTCGAGCTGATCCAGGTGCATCGGACAATAATCGCCAGGTTCGGCATTGTCCGGATTACACACCATACAGGGAATAACCGGTTTTTTGTCGGCTGATTTCTTTGACCCCATAAAACATCCCTTCCTTTCGAAGGTAATTCTTCCATGCTTCAGGGAAGATGTCCACTCCTGTTAGGCAATTATCTTTCCATTCCCCGTGAGGCGCGGACATTGTTGCGGAACAACTTCTGTCTGTTGATTAAAGCCGGCCCGCATTACTCACGGGATTCCTGCTGCGGGCTAAATGCCCGCCAGCTTTTTCGCACGTACTATTATATTATCGACCGTGAATCCGAACTTTTTAAACAGATCCTTTGCCGGCGCCGATTCACCGAAACGATCCATGCAGACGATGTCTCCCGAATCCCCTATATATTTCCGCCATCCCTGGGAAACTCCGGCTTCCACTGCAAGCCGCGCCCTAATGTCGGGAGGCAGTACCGCATTCCGATATTCCCGGGGCTGCGCATCAAAAAGTTCCCAGCTTGGCATGGATACGATTCGGGATGAGATCCCCGCCTCCTTCAGTTTCTGTCGGGCTTCAACGATGAGACCGACTTCCGATCCTGATGCGATCAATATCAGATCGGGTCTGCCGGAGGGTGCATCGGCCAGGATATAGGCCCCGCGTTCGAGCCCGTCCGCCGATGCGTATTGAGTCCGGTCAAGAACCGGAACCGACTGCCGTGTGAGGACGAGCGCCACCGGTTTGTTCCGGGATTTGACGGCTGCGCGCCAGGCAACGACCGTTTCGTTCGCATCGCAGGGGCGAAGCACGGTGAGATTGGGAATGCACCGCAGTGCGGACAGGTGCTCGACCGGCTGATGCGTCGGACCGTCCTCTCCCACCCCGATGCTGTCGTGGGTGAACAGAAAGATCGATCCCAGCTCCATGAGCGCGGCCAGGCGGATCGGAGGACGCATGTAGTCGGCGAAAACGAAAAATGTCGCCGTATAGGGAATGGTTCCACCGTGCGCGGCCATGCCGTTGACGATGCCGCCCATAGCGTGTTCGCGGATGCCGAAGTGCAGATTCCTTCCCCGGTAACCCCATTCGCCTCCGGTCGATCCCGGCATGTCTTTGGGCGTAAGACCGGGCGGCTGGAAATCTCCGCCGCTTTTAATAACGCTCTTGGTGGACGGATTCAGATCCGCCGAGCCGCCGATCAGTACCGGAATCTTCGGCCCGATGGCGTTTAGAATTTGGCTCGATGCGGCGCGCGTCGCGATGCCCTTCGGATCGGGAGCAAAAGAGGGAAGATCGGCGTCCCAGCCTTCGGGGAGCTCCCCGCGCATGGCCTGCTGCAGTTCCCGGGCGAGGTCCGGATATTTCGCGGAATAATCGGCCAGCATGGAATCCCAGTCCATTTCAGCTTTTTGACCGCGGGCCACGGCCTGCCGGCAGTGATTCAGTGCTTCGTCAGGCACATAGAAGGCCGGATCCTCCGGCCAGCCAAGATTCTTTTTGGTTGCTTTAACCCCTTCAACCCCGAGGGGGGCTCCGTGGGAGTCGGGGGAGTCCTGTTTGGGAGAGCCGTAACCTATTCGGGTCCGGACCAGGATAATCGAGGGGCGTTCGATTTCCGCCTGTGCGGACCTGATGGCGTCGCCGATGGCATCCAGGTCGTTCCCATCGTCAACGGTGATAGTGTGCCAGCCGAGAGCCTCAAAACGTCCGGTTCGATCTTCGCTGAATGAAAGGCCGGTTGCGCCGGCAAGGCAGATGCGGTTGTCGTCGTACAGGTAGATCAACTTGCCCAGCTTCAGGTGCCCGGCCAGCGAGACCGCTTCATAGCCGATGCCTTCCATGACATCCCCGTCGCTGATAATGGCATAGGTATGATGGTCGATAATTGGGTGCCCGGGACGGTTATACCGGGACGCCAGAAAAGCTTCGGCAATAGCCATACCCACTCCGTTGGCGATGCCCTGGCCCAGGGGGCCGGTGGTTATTTCAATTCCCGGAACCAGTCCGCGCTCCGGATGCCCAGGGGTCCTGCTGCCCAGCTGGCGGAACTGCTGTATCTGGGACAGGGGCAGATCGTACCCGGTCAGATACAACAGGCTGTACAGCAACATGGACCCGTGACCGGCGGATAAGACAAAACGGTCCCTGTTCCACCATCCCGGATTGGCCGGATTATGCTTCAGAAATCGAGACCAGAGCGTGTAGGCCATTGGGGCGGCGCCGAGAGGCAATCCGGGATGACCGCTGTTGGCTTTCTGAATGGCATCCACGGAAAGAAAGCGGATGGTATTGACGCACAAAATGTCCAGATCGACGGTTGAAGAAGAGGCCGGTATTTTTTCTGTCATTATAGAAGACTCCACTTTAGGCAGATGAACGGCGGAAAATACACCCTGTCTTTTTTACCACGATATTGCATGAAAGCGGAACAAACGAAAAATTTAGATTGCCGCGCACGGGATGTCAAACGCTGAATAATAAATGATGTACTGATAAAATAAATGAAGCATAAAATTCTTAATTTACCGGTGTGCCGATTGCGATTCGGAAGCTATAATACCCCTTCCACCAAGGAGACGGATATGCGCGTTGTTCTCGGTTCTGATCACGCCGGATATGAGTTGAAACAACAGATCCTGGAATATGTTAAGACGCTGGGTCATGAAGTGCTGGATGTGGGGACCCACGACAGTTCCTCAGTGGACTACCCGGATTTTGCCGAAGCTGTGGGAACAGCCGTCATTGACAAAAAGGCCGATCGCGGGATCCTTTTTTGCGGCAGCGGTGTCGGTTCCGCCGTAGCCGTAAATAAAATTCCCGGCATCCGCGCGGGAATCTGCCATGACTGCTATGCGGCACACCAGGGAGTGGAACATGACGACATGAACGTCCTGGTGCTGGGAGCGAGAATTGTAGCGATTGCACTGGCCCGGGATCTGGTCAGGATATTTCTTGAAGCGCGGTTTTCCGAAGAGGCAAGGCATAAACGACGCCTCGCAAAAATTACGAACCTCGAAAACAAATACCTCCTCAACAAATAATTGGTGTCAGGCCAGGTTGGCACCAATTCCTGATAATTCCGTCATTATTGAATTAGAGTAAGTTATCTTTAATTAATCTTTTACGGAGATTGGTGCCAACCTGGCCTGACATTATTGGCACTAATTGGGAGTTCAGGGAGCGGCTGAGATCTTTCAGCCTGTTTACACGGTCCGGTCCCAGACGGCGGATGGCGAAAGCCGTTTTGTTATGGGACAGAGGTTCTTCCAGGTCCGCCCACGCCGTGCTCTTATTGCCGTCTTCCGTTCCGGGAATAGGCGAAAATTCGGAAAGAAGCACTCTGGTTCCGTTTTCATGGGCAAAGGTCATCGTCTGTTCGATGCTCTGTATGTCCGAATCCGGATGCCCGGCAATGATATAGCTCGTTATGGAACGCGCTCCCGCTGCCCTGAGATGCCGGACTGCTGCGACGAAATCTTCCCTGGTGACCTTGCCGCCGGTTGACCCGTGCCACGAATCGGACCGGTTTTCAAGCCCGATGAAAAAACTGGTAAAGCCTGCTTTTACCATTAATTGCGCAATGTTATCCGTGATGAATCGTGCATTAAGGGCGTTCGGCGTATGAAAAGAAATAGGGATTCCGGTTCTTGAAGCGCCTTCCAGAAACGGCACCAGCCCCTTTTCCGGGCGATAGAGCAAAGCGTCGTCATAGAAAGCGATATTTCGCGCGCCGATACGCACCAGTTGCTCCAGTTCAGCCAGGCACTCGGCGGTCGTGCGCTCGGAAAATTCCGGTCTGAAAAGCGATGAGGCGCAGTAGGAACAGCGGAAAGGGCACCCTTCCGTTATTTTTATAACCCCATATTTCTGATCCGCTTCCGGCCAGAAGGGTACTCCGGAAATTGGCTCTATCGACAGAATGTTCCACAAGGGATCCAAATCAAACCCTTCCACGACCATATCTGCTCCCAATGTTTGGGCATGATCCGGACAAAGGGTGGCGTATACTCCACCCAGAATGATTTTCGCCTGCGCCTGCAGGGCGCGCAGATCCTCGATAACCTCCCGGATTCCGGGATACCAGTAAGTCATCATCGTCTGGATCAAAACGGCATCGAAGGATTCTTTTTTCAGGAATTGCCGGAACTCTTCGCGTGGTTTTCCATACCGGCGATAACGCCGCGGAATGTCGCTGAAGGCTTTGGGTTTTGCAATATATTGGTTGGGATAGGAGCCTCTGCCCCATGAATCGCGCTGCCTGGAGTTCAGGAAATCGAAAAAATGCAGCCGGGACGCGTGTCTTATCCGGCCCGCTACACGCAGCATTCCGTAAGGTCTGAGCCAGAAATCGTAGGCCGTGAAGTCGTATATCGGGGGATTGACCAGTAGAATCCGCATCAATTGCATTCCAAATAGGATACGGCCTGAAAGGGTAGGGCTGCGGTTTTTGCCGGACAGTCGGTCCCTGCGGGTCGGGGGATTCCCATATATAAGGTTATTACCTCCCTGGGATTTTCATGTCCCATTCATACAATTCCAGGGACCGGGCGCCGAGCGTGACGTAAGGATCGGCTTCCGCTGTTTTGATGGCTTCGTCATAGGATGCGGCGATGTAGATGACAAGCCCGCCCGCTCCATCTGTAAAACGGCCGCGTGCGAAAATTTTCCCTTCCTTTTCCTGCCGGGTCAGGAAATCTATGTGCTGCTGGCGGTACTGTTTGTTCTTCTCAACGTCTATCATTCTCAGCATGGCGGCGTAATACTTCATATCTATCTCCTTCGAAGATATCTAATAATTTTGGACAATGGCGACTCCGGAAGAAGTGCCGAGGCGCCGGGCGCCGGCTTCAATCATTTCCAGGGCTGTGACGGTGTCGCGGATGCCTCCCGAAGCTTTAACCCCGGCATCGGAACCGGCGCATTCGCTCAGCAGTTTCACGTCGTCCACAGTCGCTCCCCCGGGGCCGAAACCTGTGGATGTTTTAATAAAGGCGGCGCCGCTGTCAACGGCAAGGCGGCAGGCCCGTATCTTTTCTTCCCGGTTTAGAAAGCAGGTTTCCAGTATTACTTTCACGGGGTTTCCGCGTGCGGCCCGTACAATTTCGAGCAGTTCGCGCCCTACAAAGACATCGTCCCCCTGCTTCAGCCGGCCGATGTTGAGAACGACGTCGATCTCCGCGGCTCCTTTATCGAAGGCGTATTTTGTTTCGAAGCATTTGGTTTCGGTGGACGAGGCGCCGAGGGGAAAACCCGCGACGGAAACGACGGCGATGCCTGTTCCCGACAGGAATCGGCAGGCATGGGCAATCCATGAGCCGTGGACGCAAACTCCGAAGAAACCGTTTTCACGGGCTTCGGCGCAAAGCGTTTCTATATCCCGGGCGACGGCATCGGATCTCAGAAGCGTGTGGTCTATGTACGAAGCAAGATCTTTCATAATGGGTGACAGTCTGGAATTGCACTTTTTTAACGCTATACGGAATTCTCAGCAGCAGTTCGGTAAAAAAGGGTAATTCTAGCCTGTCACCCATTTATGATAAATCTTTTTTCTGCCGGCTCACTATTATTATCATTTCCCGTGCGTTACTATTTAGCCAAGAAAAAATGTATGGAAAATTGGATCCAGCGGAAAATCACCAGGAGGTGGAACCATGTCGGGCGATGGGAAAAAAAAGTTTGGCGCTTTTAAGATAATTGCAATTGTGGTTGCGGTGATTGTAATCGTACTTATCGCACTTCCTTTTTTTATCAACGTGAATCAATTCCGGCCGGAGCTTGAGTCCAGAATTTCCGCGGCTCTCGGGCGCAGCGTAAAGACCGGAAATCTCAGCCTCTCACTGTTTTCCGGCGCTGTCGGAGTGGACGATATCACTATTGCCGACGATCCGGCCTTCAGTTCCTCTCCGTTTCTGAAGGCGAAATCATTGAAGGTGGGCGTCGAATTAACGCCGCTTATCTTTTCAAAAGAGGTCCGTATTACCGAAATTACACTGGACAGCCCTTCGATCACACTTATTCGGTCTACCGGAGGCCGGTGGAATTTTTCCAGCCTGGGCGGCGCGACGGGAAGCAAAAATCCCGAGGCTTCCAAAAGCGAATCGTCCGGGGGTCCCGGACAGGATATTGCGATCAAGAAGCTTAGTATAGAGGACGGCAGCGTCACGATCGTCAAGGGCGGGAAAGACGGCCAGTCTTCCACCTACAGCAATGTCGATATAACCGCAAAGAATCTTTCCTACGTTTCCGAATTTCCTTTCACCATGTCGGCCGTTTTGCCCGGAGACGGCCGGCTGAACCTGGAAGGCACCGCAGGACCGATCAACAAAGCCGATCTGATAAAAACACCCCTGACGGCCGATCTTTCAGTCAAACGATTCGATCTGATTAAATCCGGATTCGCGACCCCGGACACGGGATTTTCGGGAATCGTTGATTTTGACGGCCTGCTTACTTCAGATGGACGGCAGTTGAAAAGCCGTGGCAGCGCAAGCGCCGATCGGCTGCAGATCGTCAAGGGCGGTTCCCCGGCCGGAAATCCCGTTTCGCTGGAATACGCCATGAACTACGATCTCGCTCAGCAGAAGGGGACCCTGGACAATGCGAAAATGGTCTATGGAAGGGCGGAAGCCAATCTCAACGGCACTTTCCAGAAACGCCGGGACGGTATGGCCATGAACATGAGGCTGCTCGGAAAAGATATGCCTGTCGAGGATATGAAAACCCTCCTTCCGGCATTCGGAATCGTTTTACCCAAGGGCGCGGACCTGGAAGGGGGCGTTTTGAATGCGGATATGACGGCATCGGGCCTGATCGATAAAATGAACATTACAGGATCGGCGGACATTTCAAACACCATTCTGGTCGGGTTCGATCTTGCGGGCAAGATGGCCGCCCTGGCGCAACTGGCCGGGATCAAATCCGACACCAGGACCGATATTGAAACTCTGGCTTCAACCATGCGCATGACGCCGGACGGCATTCGGATCAATCCGATTAAACTTGTGGTTCCCTCAATGGGAGAACTTGACGGCAGCGGCGTCATAAATCCCGATCAATCCCTGGACTTCAAAATGAAGGCCAATCTGAAAACTTCCGGCGGCCTGGGCGGCGGCCTGGCCAAGCTGATGGGAGGAGGAAGCGGACAAGTTACACTCCCGTTCTTCATACGCGGCACGGCATCGGATCCTAAATTCGTTCCTGATGCGGCGGGGGCGGCCGGAAGCATTTTAAAATCCCGGTTCTCGGGCCAGGGCAGTGAAGAAGGGGAATCGAGCACCGGAAAAGCCATAGGGGATGCCATAAAGGGCCTGTTCGGCGAATAAACCGCAGCCTCACGGTGGGAACAACCTTTCGCTGAAAATAAATCCGGCAACAGGGAGTTTGAACATTGATTCGGACGAAATGCCGCTTTGCCCCGGCGCTGGCGATGTTTCTGGCTTGTGCCATAATGTGCCGGGCACAGTCGGCGGAGTATACCCAGCTGAAGCCGGAAACGATCGAGGGCCGGTTGCTGCAGTATGAAGGGGAGGACGCGCAGCGCGGGATCACGCTGATGAGGCTTTTCGAGGAGGCCGGATGCAATGGCGACCGCCTGAGGCTGCAGCCGGTAAAGGATGCCGATGCTCCGAATGTAATCTGCACTCTTGCGGGCGATTCCGGCAAGTTGATTATTGTGGGAGCCCACTTCGATCGCGTGGATAAAGGAAACGGTGTCGCCGACAACTGGAGCGGAGCGTCTTTGCTCCCCAGCCTCTACCAGAGTCTCAGCCCGAAAAAGCGGAAACACACATTCATTTTTGTCGGCTTCTCCGATGAAGAGGAAGGTTTTATCGGATCCCGTTTCTACGCGGATCAGCTGACCGGGAAGGAATTGTCGTCCATTCAGGCCATGATCAACCTGGACACGCTGGGTCTGGATTCGACCAGGGTGTGGACCAGCAACAGCAATCCCGGACTGGCTGAGCTGTTGAGCAAGGTCGCCGCCAGGCTTCAGTTGCCGTTGAATACCATGAACGTCGACGAAATGGGAAACAGTGACGGCAGTTCCTTCCGCGAGCGCGGCATTCCGACACTCACGCTGCACTCGGTAACGTGGACAAACCTGTATATCCTGCATTCGGAGAAAGATCAGTTTAAGGCTATCGATATGGACGAATATTACGACAGCTACAAACTTATCGCGGCTTACCTGGCGATACTGGACCGTCGGGAACTCCCGTTAACGGCTCCGGAACATGACGGGAAAAAGGGTAAATAAAAACAGGTATGCGCGCCATTGTCGACGTGAGCGGTTTTCTGCTCGAGAAATGCAGGCTAATAATTATTGGACAGGGACCAGTCCCGCAGCAGCTTCTTCTGGTCTTCGCTGAGCCTTGCCTCCGGATGGACCAGCCTGTACATGAGTAAAGGCATTTCTCCATCCTCAACCTCTTTCCATATGTGTTTGACCTTGAAGGGGCGTTCGCCAGCCGGTACCGAGTCCCACTCGGAAAAATTCACATGTTCGCGGGCTTCGTTTACGTCGCTGGCCAGAAGCCAGGAGACCGGAGCCACATAGCCGTACCAGGGCCAGTGCGTTTCATTCGAATGACAGTTGTAACAGGCGGCGTGAAGAACCGCCTTTACGTCCGGCGGAGCCGGAATATCTTCGCTTACCGGAGGGTTCGTGCGATCGACCGGCCAGAACTGGATGGCAACTATAAGAACAACAATCAAAATTCCGATCCATTTTTTCTTCATGAGAATTTCCCGCAAATTTGCTTCAAATTGAGGTATTCAGCTTGATCTGCAGTATCATACTTATCCGTGTCACGGGTCAAGTCATTTCGGGAGAATATAAAACTTCAATATTGGAGAAATCACCCATGTTTGAATGAATGCGGGGATGCGGTGCCGCTACTTCCATTTTCCCGCGAATAGAAATAAAAGAAGACCGAATATCTCCATGCGGCCGAGCAGCATGACGACTGTTAAAACCACTTTTCCCGCTTCCGGCAACTGGCTGTAGTTTGACAGCGAGCTTACTGTTCCGAAACCCGGCCCGACATTTCCCATGCATGCGGCGGTGCCGGAAAAAGCGCTCAGTATGTCCACCCCCATACCGGTCAGCAGCAGGGTCGAGAGAAAAAGCGATGCAAGATAAAGGGCAATGAACAAAAGGCTGGTCGTAACGACCTCTTCGGGAATGAAGGAGCTGTCCATTTTAAGCGATACGACCGCCTTGGGATATTTCAGTTTCTTGATTTTCGTTCTGACGGATTTCCAGAAAATCAACATCCTTTCCACTTTTATCCCGCCGGAGGTGGATCCGGAGCAGGCGCACTGGAGCGTAAAATAAATCAGTATCATTATTGTAAACGCCGGCCATCGACCCGAATCGGTTGTCGCAAATCCCGTACTGGTTCCCAGGGAGATAACCTGAAATGCCGCCTGGCGCAGCGCCTCGGTCCATTTTTCGAATATTGTCCCGTGTACGTACAGGGTAACGGCAATAACGCCGACAAGCATCGCTCCGATATAGAACCGGACCGTGCCCGATTGCCACATCTCCCGGATTTTGCCGCTCGCCGCCGCGTAAAGAATGCCGAAATGAATCCCTGAAAGAATCATGAATACGATAATGACCAGCTCAATTGCGGGACTGTTGAAATAGGCGATGCTCGAGTTCTTGGTGGAGAAACCGCCGGTGGCAATGGTGGAGAAGGAATGAGTAACGGCGTCGAACACGCCCATGCCGCAGAAAATCAACAGGATGGTTTCCAGGAAAGTCAGGCTGAGATAAACGCTCAGGACTATTTTCAATATCTTCCGTGTGCGGTACTGGAAATTTTTCATCGCCAGCTGGGAAATCTCGCTCCGGGAAAGCAGCATGGACGCCTGTCCTATCGCCGGTATCACGGCCAGGACAAAGACGATGATCCCGATGCCTCCGATCCAGTGCGTGGCCGCCCTCCAGAAAAGCAGTCCGAAAGGAAGGGCTTCGACATTGGTAAGTATGGAGGAGCCTGTCGTTGTAAAGCCGGAGACGCTTTCAAACCAGGCATTCACCAGAGTAAATTCACCGCCGTAAAGGATATAGGGCAGAATCCCGATCAGGCAGGACAGGAGCCAGCTGGACACTACGATAAACAGCCCTTCGTTGTTGTTTATCTGTGAAGAGGGAGGGACGTAGATCAGCGGGAACAGGCCGAAAAGAATCGTGATTGCGGCGCTGTACAGAAGCGGAAGAAAATCCGACTGGTGGTGGAAGAAGGCAATAGCCGCCGAGACCGATAAAAAAAATCCGTTGAATAGCAGAACTATCCCGACATAACGAAAGATTATATGAGGTCTCATTTTTATTTCCGGACAAGGTATGAAAGATCGTGAATTGCCGACGCGAGATCTTTCAACTCGTCGTCCGTTTCCACTTCAACGTTGGACGGGCGGCCGGTCTTCAGGACATTTTGAACTTCATTCGTTATGTAAATAATAGGATTTACGAAATAACGGTGGATGAAATAATTGAATAAGAATGCAAATACCAGCGCGGAAACGATGGCCACGATCCCCGGCATGATAATACGGTGCATCCTGTTTTGCAGATTCGAAGCGGTCCGGTACATGGTCTCGTCATTCAGGGCCATAAGTTTATCCACGGCGGTTTTTGCGGCCTGAAAAGCCGGATGCCCATGATTAAAATACCAGGCAACGTTGTAATCCCCGGAACGATTCGCAATGTGCTCCGCCAAAAGGGCCATGTAGGTTTTGTATTGGAAGTCAATATCTTCTATGAAATCTATTTCATTCGGTATGGTCAGATTGTTTTTCGCGATATCCAGTGCCGATTGAAACTCCGCATCGGCCTTTTCGATCATTTCCCTTCCCGCTTCCCCTTCCCCGGAGATCGACAGAAGCAGTCCGCTGTCCTGCCGCTCAAGCGCCTCGATCATTTTCTTGGCGGCAATGATGCTTTTATAGTTGTCGTCCAGAAGACTTTGTACGGAGGAACTGATAGTCGTCAGCTCGTAGATTGAAAAAATTCCGGCGAGGGCCAGCATTATCACCAGGATCAGAAACCCCGACATGATTTTCATTCGCAGTTTCATTTGCGGAAAACCCCCGTTGCGCATTCAGTATTAGAAAGTAATCTTCTCATGGATCCACTGCAAGATTAAATAGTATAAGCGCCTCATTTTGCTGCTGGTTTGCCGGCACGCCTGATTCGCTTGAATTGCGAATGCCGGCGCCGGTTCCCGGAAAATCGCGCGGATTAAGAAATGCCGTAGACCTCCGGATTGGCGCAATTCGGCAGGCGTTCCCCTTTCAGTCCGGCGATCAGGTTCTCCGCGGCCATGGCAGACATTTTGCTGCGCGTTTTGTGGCTGGCGCTGCCGATGTGCGGGCAGATAATGATGTTGTCCAGAGTCAGCAACGGATTGTCCGGTTGGATCGGCTCCGGTTCCGTGACATCGAGAGCCGCGCCGGCGATCGAGCCTGATGAGAGTGCCCGGTACAGCGCCTGGTGATCGACAACGGGTCCCCGCGCGGTGTTGATGAGAATGCTCCCGGGTTTCATTTTGCTGAAGCGGGCATCGTTCATCAGGTGACGGGTTTCTTCGGACAGATTCGTGTGCAGCGATACGAAATCGGATTCGCGCAGCAGTGTATCCAGCTCGACATACTGTGCTTGAAATTTCCGCTCCGCCTCGGGGTGACGGTGTCTGCTGTAATAGAGGATTCGCATGTCAAACCCCTGCGCCCGCCGGGCCATCGCCTGGCCGATCCGTCCGAATCCGACAATGCCCAGCGTCCCACCGGCGATGTCGTAGCCGAGAAAACCGATCGATGCCCAGGTTTTCCATTTGCCGGCCCGGACAAACCCATCGCTCTCAACCACACGCCGCGCCGCCGCCATTAAAAGCGTCCAGGCGAGATCGGCGGTCGTATCCGTCAAAACACCGGGAGTATTGCCGACCGGGATGCCGCGCTTCGTGGCCGCGGTGATATCGATATTGTCGACCCCGACGGCGAACTGGCTGATGACCTTCATCCGGGATCCGGCTGCGTCCATCAGGCTGCCGTCGATTTTATCCGTGAGCATGCACAGCAGCGCGTCGATTCCCTTGACCTTCCGCACAAGAACCGGATAATCCGGAGGCAGCGTATCGGGCCAGACCTCGACATCGGCCTCCTGACGCAGCATATCCAGCCCTGATTCCGGGATGAGACGGGTGACAAAAATCCTTGGCTTCATAATCATACTCCTGCCGAATATTCGTATATCCGATGCGCGGTAATCCGATCGCGAACCTGCATCAACCGGGAAGGTGTATAATAACCCATTTCCGCTGCCGGGAATGAAAGCTGTTGAACGACAGGTAAGATGAAATCGGTTTAAAAGACCGGCATCGAAGGATTTGCATGAACAGAAAAGCCTTTATCGTCCTCGTGGGAAGCATGTTCATATCCATGATGGGTATGGGCCTCGTCACCCCGTTTCTGCCCATTTACGCCAATACCATGGGGGCTAACGGTGTGGAAGTGGGGCTTATTCAGGCGGCTTTCAGCATTACGGGCATCGGCACGCTCCTTTTCGTAGGCCGGCTGTCGGACCGCTACGGAAGAAAATCGTTTCTCAGCGGCGGATTAACCATCCTTGCCATCGCATCGTTCGGATTACTGTATGCCACCCGGCCGCTGCATCTCATTCTCTGGCGCTTTTTTCAGGGACTCGGCGCTTCGGCGCATCTGCCTATCGCCCAGGCATACCTCGGGGATATAACCCCGAAAGGCAGCGAGGGGAAATGGATGGGGTACTTCAACGCCGTTCTCTTCGCCGGTTTGGGCGCGGGTCCTCTTCTCGGCGGCGTCATCGCCGATGCGTTCAGCATGAAGGCCTCTTTCCTGATCATGGCCCTGCTGAATATACTCGGTCTGATTGCCACGCTTATTTTCCTTAAGGAGATGCCGCGCAAAATCGCCGCCCGTGAGCACGCATCCTACATGGCGCCTCTGAAAAGCCGCATCATGCGGGGCATTTTTATCTACCGCATGACGGCCGGCGTTGGAACCGCCAGCCTTATGGCATTTGTGCCGCTGTTTGCGGAGTTGAAAATAGGCCTGAGCACGACTCTTATCGGAATTGTGCTGGCGACCCGAACTCCGGCTTCGATTGTTCAGTCCTACACGGGAAAACTGGCGGATCGATGGAACCGCCGATCCATGGTTTTCTGGGGCGGGATGGCCACTGTTTTTACCACGATCCTGCTGCCCCAGACGGGCCGGTTCTGGACGCTTATGATCGTTTATATCTTAATTACTCTGGGCCAGTCTTTCGGAATCCCGGCATCCAATGCCTATATTGTCGATGAAGGCCGCACCTACGGGATGGGGGCGTCGATGACCATGTTCATGCTGGCGATGCAGATCGGAAACGGAATCGGTCCCGTGGCGCTGGGCGATGTTTACGACAGGCTGGGCCTGAACGCCGTCTTCTATTCGGCCGCTGCAGTCATGGCTTCAGGCATTGTCGTTTGCGACTGGATTCTCCGCCGTTGTTACGTCGCTAAAGAAGCGCAGGGAAACAGTTGAATTTTTCCTTCCTTTAATAATACGCTCTTGTCGGGAGGCCATGGTATGAAGAAAAAAATCCATACGATCGTGACGGGTCTGGCGCTGTTGCTTGCCGCCGGATATGCCGCAACGGGGGCGCTTATGGCTCAAGGACAGAAGAATAAAACCGGTTTCGAATTGTCGTTCCATCATATCGCTCTCAGCGTCGCGAACCTGGACGAATCGATTGCCTGGTACAAGGAAATGCTCGGATTCGAAGAGGTTATGCGGATGAACCAGGGAGCGACCATTAAAGAAATGAAGATCGGCCACATCAGGCGAGGCAACTGCTACATAGAGCTGTTTGAGGTCCCCGGCGCCAAGCCTTTGCCGGAATACCGCCGCGATCCGAACGCGGACCTGGCCGTGCACGGCCTGAAGCACTTCGGACTGCAGGTCGACAGCGTGCAGGCGGCGCTTAAAGAGCTTAAGGCGAAGGGCGTCGAGGTCGCCATGGAACCGATCGACACGCCCGGTGTCGCCTTTACTTTCATCCGCGACAATTCGGGAAACGCTTTCGAGCTGATTGAGTACAAGAATCAGGATTCCGGAGACGGGCAGTAGGGGTGTCATATTTTGGAGTGCGGCAGCTTGTTGCCGCCTTCGCCTCAGTTCATATAATCGTGACAAAGGCGGCAGCAAGCTGCCGCACTCCAAATTTCTGTTTTGGATAAGAACATGAAAGAAATGGCAGATGAAATCAGGGCGATTGTTGCGAATGCACTCGGCCCGCTGTCTTCCATAGCACCGGGCAAGACGTCCGTCAAAGAAAATCCGGACAAATGGTCGAAGAAAGAAATCCTGGGGCACCTGATCGACTCGGCCGCCAACAATCACCAGCGTTTTGTCCGGGCCGGATACAATGCGGCGGCGGATTTCCCGCCGTACAGCCAGAACGACTGGGTCCGGATCCAGAAATACAACGAATCGGAATGGGCCGATTTGATCGCGTTCTGGTCCGCGTACAATCTTCACCTCTGCCACATCATCGACTGCCTGCCCGAGGAAGCCCGGTCTTCTCCCTGCAACATCGGCAAGGAAGAACCGGTGTCGCTGGAATTTGTCATAAAGGATTATCTGCGCCACCTGCGGCATCATATGGAAGTGCTTCTGGCAGAATAGGAATAGAGAAGATGACTGGGCACACAATTTTTTGAAAATAACTCGATTCAAGAAAGAAATATTCCTGCAATGATATTGCGAACGTTGTTGATATTTATTTCCCTGATATTGTCCGGCTGCGGTGCGGGGGAATTGCCGGCTTTTAAGGACGGGGATCTTGTTTTCCAGGACGCGCAATCCTCCCAGAGTGAAGCGTTGAGAGTCGCTACGAATTCTCCCTATACGCACATGGGAGTGGTCTTTAATGAAGAGGGGAAGCAGTTGGTCTACGAAGCTGTCGGTCCTGTCAAGTACACGCCTCTGGAGAAATGGATTAAACAGGGTTTAAACGGTCACTTTGTTGTGAAGCGCCTTAAGGATCGAGAGCAAATTCTTACCGAGGAATCTGTCGAGAAGCTAAAAGAAGCCGGCGAAATGTACAAGGGCCGACCTTATGATTTTCATTTCGCATGGTCCGATGACCGGATCTACTGTTCGGAACTGGCCTGGAAAATGTATAAAACCGCCCTTAGAATCGAAATCGGCAAGCTTCAGAAATTCCGCGACTTCGACCTGTCCAATCCCATCGTCTCTAAAATACTTGAAGAACGGTTTCCTGAAGGGATCCCCGTAGATGAGATCGTGATATCGCCCGCGGGTATGTTCGCATCGGATTTGCTGGTTACTGTTTACGATAATTGATTTGGAGTGCGGCAGGCCCGACCTGAAGGGTAGGGGCTGCCGCACTTCCAAGGTTGGCCTAAATTACGGAAGCTTTATCTCGACCGAAACGGGAGTGCTGATCCAGCGGCTCGAACCGAGCCACGAAAAGGACGCTCAGACTCAATGGCCGCCCGTGACCAGGACCAGAAACCTGTCGGGTCCGGCTGCCACGGGGACTCCCTTTTCGATAACTTCCTTTTCAGCCAGGAGATCCTTGACGAATCCGCTGGGCTCTATGGGTTGGCCGAATTCGCTCCTTAGAACCAGGTCCCTGAATTTCGGGATCGGTGTGCGCGCCGATTCCCACAGTTCCCGCGCGTAATCCGCCTTGGTCTTGCTCCCCATCTGTCCGTCGATCACGCTCTGCATTTCGGTGATTGCCAGGACTCCGGCATACTGGGTTTCCCATACCTTCCGGCTCCTGGGCCAGATGTCCTTGTTTGGCGCCACGCAGGCGGCGACATTGTCCACCGATCCCGTGATGCTCATGGCCATCTGGTCGACTCCGAGAACCGTCACCAGGTTGGTTCCGGCCGGGTAGCCCAGCTGCACGCTGACAGGCTCCCAACCCGGAGCCAGGGAAGCCGCGCCTTCGGCTTCCGCGATGACGATGCCGGCATAGGATCCCGGATTGCCTGCCAGGTTTGAAGGTTTGATGCCCCGTCCGTTGCCGGGGATGGTGTTCATGGCAAGGTTGACGGCCCGGCCGATTGCACCATTGGCGGGATACTTGAAATTCGGGCCGAAAGCATTGGAAGACGAATTGATTCCGATTTGTTTTGCAATCGGACCGTTCACAATTATCAGCGGGACGGCCGACCGCATGACCGGGAAATAAGCGTCCCACGGCACCGAAGTGACGGCTTCAAGCGCCGCGATAATGACCGGCATATATTCGGGCCTGGCTCCGGCCATGGCGGCGATGACGGCGATCTTCTCCACCGTGAAGTAGGCATTGGAAGGTCCCCACCGGCCGATTACGGTTTCCGGGGTCAGCGGCGTCCCTTTCAGGAGCGCATCCACGCGTTCCCGTGTGGGAGGCATCAGGGGCAGTCCGTCGCCCCAACCCATCTCCAGATAGGAACGATTGAACAGATCCAGGGATTCCTGAGAAGAATCTCCGGAATAAGTAAATGTGTCTTCTTTGGGAACCCACTTGTCGCCTTCCGGCTTCAGGTATGGAGGGGCCCAGGTTGTCAAACCTTCCACCATAAAGTCGAAAGCCTTCGGGGCCAGCGCCCGGATGCCCTCGGAGGTGAAGGTGTCGTACTCGTTGAAGTCGATTGCGGGATAATCGACATATCCTTTGGAGAGGATCGTTCCCATAAAGCGCTTTTCATGGCGCTCGTTGTAGAGGGTGACCGTGGGAATGCCTTTTTCTTCAAGTGCGATTGCGATGGAACCCATCGCGCCGAGGCACCCTCATCAGCCGCCCAGGGCGACCACGACCCCGTCGGGGTCCGTCGCTGCAATGGCGTCTACAACCTCTTTTTCGGGCGTGAACTTCATCGGAAGGTCGGCGTAGTGCACGATTTCGGTATCGGGGTATTTTTCCTGGAGCATCTTTTCCAGAAGATCGTAAAGTTCCGCCCCCTTGCCCGTATACACCTGGTCGGGAGTGGCCGAAAGCCAGAAGGCGATTTTCTTGCCCTGAAGGGTGCCCAGCCGCGGCGCGAGGTCGAGCTTTTTCTCAACGGCCCCCTGGGGATTCAACACGGTTAAAGCATTGTCTGAATTTCCAGGCGGCCCGCACGCCGTGATCAGCAGCGGCATGGCTATGCACGCCGCGACGAGCAGTATTGCCGTTTTTTTCATGCCTGTTCCTCCTTTTAAACCTCGTGAGAAATAAGGGTTAAGCTGCTTTTTTGTTCAGGCTCCGTCCTTTGGACGGCAGCGGTTCCAAATAAAAATCATTAAGCCGAAGGCGCGCCCTGAACTTGGGCGAAGGCAGCGATCAGCCTCAGCCGTCGGTCGTTTTCAGAGCGGTAGCCGTATAGAGAATGCTCAGAATTAATATCGCCGCCGACATAAACCACAGGGCATTCCAGTAATGTTCCAGCAGCAG
>CAZPHK010000021.1:0-41013 GCA_964586015.1 uncultured Acidobacteriota bacterium
AGGGCTTCGTACTTTCCTTCGGGCAGGAACGAGAAATCCAGCTCTATTTCGCGCGGTTCCCAGTTGGTCATAGCGCCCACGTACCAGTTTGTGCCCCTGCGACGCGCAATCGCCACATACTCGCCGATCTTCCCGTCGAGGGCCACCGTCTGGTCGAAAACCCTGGGGATAGCGGTAATGAAGTCCACGCTTTCCTGTTCCCTGAGGTAGTTGGTCGGATTGTCGGCCAGCATCACAAGCGGCGATTCGTAAACCACGTACATGGCCATCTGGTGACAGCGTGTTCCCTGGCTCATGGGGGTTGAAAAAATCGGGCGGAAATTCTGCATGCTTGCGTTTTTCATCGCGCCGGGAGTGTAATCCATCGGGCCGGCCAGCATCCGGATGAACGGGATCGATACGTTGTGCCGGGGGGCATCCACCCTCTCCCATTTCTGGTATTCCAGCCCGCGCACGCCTTCACTGGTGATGATGTTCGGAAGGGTGCGCATCCAGCCGGTCGGCGTGTAGGCGCCGTGAAAGTCGATCAGAAGCCTGTACCGGGCTGCCGTCTCCGCCGTTCGATAGTAGAACCGCACCATCTCCTGGTCGTTCCGGTCCATGAAATCGACCTTGAAGCCCTTAATGCCCATGGCGGCGTAATGGCCCATAATCTCGTCCATTCGCTTGTTCATGGGAAACCATCCCGCCCACAGGATGATGCCGACCCGCCTACGGTCCGCGTATGCCACCAGCTCTTCAAGGTCGATTCCCGGGATCTGCTTCATAAGATCGGTGCTTTCGCTCCATCCTTCATCCAGCAGTATGTACTCGATGCCGTTTTGGGAGGCGAAGTCGATGTAATACTTGTAGGTGGGATTGTTGATGCCCGCGGGAAAATTCACTTTTGAAATGTTCCAGTCATTCCACCAGTCCCATGCCAGTTTACCGGGCTGGATCCATGACGTGTCGATCCTTGCAGGCGAAGCCAGCCTGTAGACCATGTCGTTGTCGGCCATCTGCCTGTCCTCGGTGCTGACCGCCAGCACGCGCCATGGGAACGTCCTGCTTCCCCGGGTGCGGGCAATGTAGTCGGCCCGTTTGGTTACAAACGCCTGAAGGTTATTATGCCCACCCTGTTTTTCTTCCAGCGGGTAGCGGGCGAACTCCGAAACGAATCCCATGCGCGTCTCCCCGTCGAGCTTCAGGAACAGCCCGGGATAATCCTCCAGGTCGGCTTCCATAATCGCCGCTTTCTTGCCGTTCCCCAGGTCGATGACCACGGGCAAATAGGAGAGCTTCGCCACATCGAAATCGGCAATCCGGATGTACTGGTAAAGGCTTTCGAACGAACTGGCGTAAATGTCCTCTTCGTGCGATTCGAGATAGGGAGCTATGATCCCGTGGTTTTCCGCCAGGTTGAAGTTGCACTCCTCCCATTCTACCTGAATGTCGCCCGGAATCGAGGCGGCGAACCGGTAGGCCGCGCCGTCGTCGTAGGCCCTGAAAATCAGGCTGAAGCGGTCCGCAAACCGGAGCGTCAGCTCGTTGTAACGGTCGATGACTTCGCTTTTTTTGTACAGCGGCGAGGGAATGATCGCGTCGACCGATTTCCTTTCGGAATCAAGCAGGCGCGGATTTTTTCCCAGCACTTTGCCTTCTTTAATCGCCAGCGAAATGGACGACCGGTCAAGCACGATATTGTTTTCGTGCTGAAGGCTCCATTGAACGCCTTCATCCAGATTGATGCGGATCTTTAGCTTTCCATCCGGCGACTCCAGCCGGAAGCTCTGGCCTTCTGCGATTCCGGCCCGGGTGAAAAGGATGGACAGCAGGAGGCAATAAAATATCCGGTTGATTGTTTTCATGATTCCCGATTCTAAGAAATTTCAATTCATTCCGAAAGCAAAAACCGTGGAGACAAAAGGCAATGCACCCTGGCCTCTCCGTTTTGGAGAGCAACAAAATCAGTTTCCAGGCAGGTATTATCAAATTCCCGGGTATTGTTTTTAATCTTCAATCTTCAATTTCCTATAAATAAAGCCCGCATTCATTGTAATACGTTTGTCCTACATGGGGCACTCATATGTATTGCATTCGTCCGACAATTTATTCTTCTTTATTGGTTGAATCCTGTTCGGACGATATACAATTTATCGTCTGCTGCAGGATGCATTCAGCCGGGAGGGGCGCGAGTGAGAAAAGCGGGAATTATACTGGGAGGCTTATTGATCGTTTTTGCCTTGTCCGGCATCCTGCTCGAAACGGTTTTCCGCGATAACCTCCGGCTGCAGCGCATGCTGTCCACACTGTTCTCCGGATCCAACGATCGGCTTCTCGAAAGAGCCGGTTCCCTGCGTGAGAAAGGGACTCCCGGGGATCTCCGGGAATCCATAGAGCTCTACCGGGAAATCCTGTCCAGGGACGCGGCCAATCCCTACCGCTGGTGCGATCTGGGCCTGGCTTTGACGGAGGCGGGAAGGGACGATGAGGCCCTCGACTGTTATCGTCGTGCCGTGGAAGTCGGGCCGAACAATATCCGTACCTTGTGGCTGGCCGCCGGGTTTTACATCCGCGTGCGGCAGCAGAGAGACGCACTGGGGGTGCTGTCGCATATTCTCGAGAAGTCTTCGGCCGACAGGGAGCGTGTTTTTGACGCCTATCTGAATTCGGGTTTCGCGTTCCCGGATACCCTGAAATACGGCATTCCGTCCAATGAAGCGGTTGCCCGGGCCTATCTGCGCTACCTTATAAGAAACGGCGACGCCGTTTTATGCGAAGAATGCTGGAACTGGATCCGGGCCAATTCCTTCGCGGACGATGCCCTGGCAGGGGATTACGCGTCATTCTTTTTCCGTGCCGGCGATTATCGGAAGTCCAGAGATACGTGGGCGGATTACCTCGGAGAGCGAAGGGGCGACTATCTTGATTACAATTACATCTATAACCCGGGAATGGAGCGGGAACCGGGGAACTCTCCCTTCGACTGGAAACTGGCCGATACGTCCTGCGCAAGCATGACGCGTGTGAAGGAAGGGGCGAGGGAAGGCGACTGGGCGCTGCGCATCGTCTTCAACGGAAAAGAGAATCCCTCTTTCCGCCACGTGGCTCAGAAGATCTATCTGGAACCGGGCCGCTACCGGTTCCGTGGCTGGATCCGGGCCGACTCGATTACGACGGACAACGGTGTCGGCATCAGGATCGCCGGTCTCGAAACGGAAAAAGTGACGGGAACGGTTACCTGGAAATTGCTGCAGCAAACGTTCACACTGGAAGAGCCCAAACTGATACGCGTTGAAATTATAAGAGAGCCTTCGGAGTTGAGTTTTAACAGGCTGAAGGGGACCGTCTATTTGGACGATTTTCTGCTGATGCGGTGGTGAGAAATACGGGTTGGGACCGGGGATTATGAGGAACGCCGGAGGGTAAACCGCCATTGACGATCCGAATCCGTATTGGCGCCGGCGATGATCCCCGCAATCCAGGCAAATACCATCGCGTTGGCGGGAACGTACAGGTTGTTGTCCACCAGGCTGTGTATAAAGATGGCCGCCAGAGCGCCGGTGCCGGCGATGGAGAGCATCCTGACTCCACCGTGATCCCGAATTCCCCGGATCGCCATCCTTAACAACCCTGCCATCAATATCGAGAGAATCACGGATCCGACGATTCCCAGCTCCACCAGCGCCTGGAGGTAGTCGTTGTGGGCGTAGGTTATGACGGCGCCCGGGAAAATGTCCTTGATGGGAAGGAAAGCGGACTCGAAGGCTCCCATGCCGCATCCGAGCAGCGCATAATTGTGCATAATCTCCGGAATCTGGCTCCAGATGATCAGCCGGCCGTTGAGCGTTCCGAAGTCATAGGAGCTCGCTTCCACAAAACGGCGGAAAAAGGGATCGGGCGGCAGATACACAAAGGCCAGGAACATCAGGACCAGTATCAGGCCCCATACATGCCACTTCTGTCTTACGGGGAGTCTTCCGGAAAAATAGAGTATGCCGACCAGGGCGAGGGAGCAAAGGGTCGCGATGAAGCCCGTGCGCGAATAGGAGCAGACGATTCCCGTAAACAGGAGAATCGCCACTGTCAGGAGAACGCCGACGGCCGAATCGTTTTTCTTTTCCTGTTTCTTTCCTGTATAGCGATGCCGGTACAGTGCCACGGAATACATGAGGGCAAAAGGCAGCGCCATTTCCAGCAGGCCGGCAAAATGGTTGCGATTCGCGTAGGTTCCCCGGGCTCCCGCGGTCAGATCCAGGTCAAAAAAGAAACGAAGCAGGCCGATGGAAGACTCCACGGCCGCAACCGCGAGAATGGGGATTACGGGCGCCCATATCCGGTTCTGGTTGCGGCACTGGAAGGTGAATGCCTGCGCAATGAGGAAAATAATGATGTAGCCTATTATGCGGAATATGTGGGCGAAAGTCGCCGGCGGCATCAGGCTGAGCGGCGCTGCTCCGTTAGACGAAGCGGTTCCGTCCAGGGCTGCGATCTGCGCGGCCCGGGCGGGAGATATTATTTCGAGTACGGAAAACGGAAGAGGTATGAATTGCAGGAGGACGCAGCATGGAAGGAGCAGCAGCGGCCAGAAAAGCCAGGGACTCAGGCGGGGCAGGTAAGCCGCCGGCGCCAGGGTGTAATAGGAAACCGCCAGCAAACCCAGACCCAGAAGACAGAATTGCCATTCGTACAGGGGAAGGCCCCCTTGCGACAGTACGGCATACCCGAGTATCACAGAGAAAAGAGCAATGGTGGATTTCAAAATATATTCAGTAGTAATGGTGTCAGGCTGGAGTTGCACTTTTTTGCCGACCAGCGGCTATCGTTTCCGGAGAGTGGTAAAAAGTGCAGTTCTAGCCTGGCACCATTTTATGGGACCCGATGTTCTGCAGCCGGCAGCCTCTTTCGTAGAGGCCTTTCACCCCCAGTAAATCCTCGTGGGATCCCGATTCAATGACCTTACCCGCTTCCATTACGTGAATAGTGTCGGCAATCATGGCGGTGGAGAATCGATGGGTGATAATCAGACAGGTGCGGCCGCAAGTATGGTTGCGGATACGACGGAGCCAGTCGGCTTCAGCCCAGGAATCCATGGCGCTGGTCGGCTCGTCCAGAAGCAGGACGGGGGCTTTCCGGAGGAATGAGCGCGCCAGGGCGATGCGCTGCCACTCGCCGACACTGAGTTCCTCTCCGTTTTCAAATTCCTTTCCCAGCAGTGTGTCGTAGCCCCTGCTCAGGGATGCGATGGGTCTCTCGGCTCCCGCTGCAGCGGCGGCGCTTTCAATATCCTGCCGGGACGGATTCATCTTCAGGCTTCCAAACGAGATGTTTTCAGCCGCTGTATTGTTGTAGCGAACGGGTTCCTGGAACAGGACCGCGATCGCCTGGTGGAGGTCATCAAGCTGGAAATCGCGAATGTCGATTCCGTCCAGGCGCACGCTCCCCTCATCGGGATCGTAAAAACGGCAGATTAATTTTATGAGTGTGCTTTTCCCCGCGCCGTTGGCTCCGACCAGGGCCGTGATCTTGCCGGCGGGAAGTTTGAGGTTGAAATTCTGCAATGCAAAATGATCACAGCCGGGATAGCGGAACCCGACATTTTCCAGGGAGATACCCTGGCGGACGATCATGGGAAAGCTTACGGGATGCGCAGGAGAAACCACTTGAGGTTTTAACGCGAGAAATTCGAAGAGGTTGCCGAGGAACAGGCTGTTGCTGTATATGTGCCCGACATTCTGCAGCAGGGAGCGCATCAATCCCTGGCCTTTGTTGAAAGCCTGATAAAATAAAGCCAGATCACCCAGTGTAACCGCCCCGTGGACGACTCTCCAGACCATCCAGACAAGAGATCCGCCCGTGACGCCCAATCCCGCCACTGAAGCCGTAAGCTGCGCCAGTGTTTCGTTCCGTGTAAGTTTCAGCCGCTCGTGAAACAGTTGTTGCCTCAGGAGCCGGTACAGATTCCGAAAATGGTCGCCGAGGTTGAACAGGCGCATTTCCACGGCCGGCTCCCCGGAGGTAAGCAGCCAATCGTAGTACCAGGAGCGCCGTTCGTCGGGCGTGTTCCTGTGCCATAAACAATGGCGCTTCAGGCTGAACCGAAGAACAACATAAACTGCAGGTAGAGTGCTGAGTAAAAGCGCGCCCGGAATCCAGAAACCGTAAGGCAGCAGCACCGCGGCCATTGCGGCGAGCGTGACCGAATTCTGCAGGGCGCTTCCCAGATTTTCGAGCAGCAGGACGGGCCGGTGGCCGGATTCGTCCCGCGCGCGGTGCAGGTGGTCGTAAAATTCGGCAGATTCGTAGAATGCCAGGTCGGCTTGCACGGATTTGCGGTGGATCAGGGAACTGATGTGGTTTCTCAGCAGCTCGGCCTGTATGCCCCGTATCCATTGGACAGCGTTGCCCGCAAGCTCCGAAAACAGGAGAACGCCGCCCAGCAGGGCGCCGGTGGTCAGGATCGGCGTCATGGCATTCCAGGTTGCTCCGGTTCCCGCCGCCGCTGCGACGAAATCCACAATCCGTTTGGTAAGATAAACGGTGGCTACCGGCAGCAGCCCCTGGATGAGCAATAGAATAAGCCACCCGAGGGTCCACTTTCTCGAAGCGGCCCATATAAAGCCTAGCGAGCGAAAGAGGTAGCCCAGACGCTCCATGATTGAGCCTGTATTTATAATTTTTGACATTATCTAATTAGAAGCCAGCATCATCTATGACTCGGTAGATCGTATTCAGTTCACAGGTTTTCAGGTTCACAGGTTGCAGATTTTGTTAACAAGTTCCAGGTTTGAAGTCCGAGGTTTCGAGCCGACGTCAACAAAACCTGAATCTTGTAACCTGTCAACGGAACCTGCTAACTTGCCAGCCTGTGAACTTGTCAACGTTTTGAAGCCGGAATCCAATCTTCAATCTGCAATTTTAAGTGCGTTTGCCCTTGCTTTGGCGACCTCGCAAAAATATGGAACAGAGCCGTCCAGTTTTCCGGTTTCGAGATGCGCGTGCGCCGGACACCACAGGCACAGGTTGAAGAGCGGACAGACACCGCAGGTTTCCGAGTATTCCTTGCGTTCCGATTGCATATTGCGGACTTTCGGAACCAGGGTATGCCAAACGTCAAGGAGGTTTTCCTTCCTGAGGTCGGCTGTGCAGTCCGGATGGCACAACGCGGCGCAGAGCCGGAATGTTCCGTCGTATCCCACGCAGAAATTGCCGTTCCCCGCGCCGCAGCGGAAAAGACAATTCCCGTTCGCATCCGCAGGCGGCTCGGACGGGATCAAGTCTTCACACCCGTTGCGCAGGGCCGTGGCTCTTTCTTCATCGGTTACATCCAGGCTTGCGATTTCTTCGGAGGACAGCCGTTCGGAGCGGATCTCCTCGTTCCGCACAGAATCCCCGTCAAAACGAAGATGGAGAAGCGGATCGAAGCGGAAGTAGTCCTTGGTGCGTTGGCGGCAGAAGCGGGCGATTTCGGGCAATTCGGAAACGTTGGAGCGCAGGGCCATGGCTTTCAGCCGGACCGGGATGCCGGCGGATGTGAGACGGTCGAGACCGAACATGAAGGCATCGAACGATCCGGGAGTTCGGGTTACGTACTCGTAGGTCTCGCGGGTGACGCCGTACACCGTGACCTCGATATCGCGCGGCGGATATTTCAGAAACAGTTCGATGTGGCCCTCGGTAATGCATTGAGCATTGGTGAATACCGAGACCAGCAGCCCCTTTTGCCGGAGCATGGTATAAATTTCAGAAAAGTCCTTGCGCAGCATGGGTTCACCGCCCGTGATCAGGCACCAGAGGGCGCCCAGGGACACGGCTTCATCGGCGATTCGGGCAATAGCATCCGCCTGCAGCTCAATGTTTCGGGCCCTCGCGTCATCGGCCGGAAGTCTGATATAGCAGTGGCGGCAGTCGTTCGTGCAGCGTGCGGTCAACTCCAGTTCAAAGGAAAAGAGGCCCTGCTTTCTTTCTTTTTTGTCCCAGAGAGGCAGTTCCTGTATGGGGATGGAAACAACAGTCGGATTACTCAAGGCTTGCCCCGTCCGTTTCGAAATTCGTAATGCCGCTGCGTCTGAAAATCTCTTCCGCTTTCAAAAGCAGATCCTTTCCCAGCCCCATGCCGCGATAACGGGACCTTATATGAAGATCCTTCAAATACCAGCGTTCCGAATCCGATTGAAAAGTTGCCTGAACCGCAGGTTTCTGATTTTTATTGAGGTGCAGTACAAGAGTCCAGCCATCCGGGGAAGAGCCTTGAAATTCCGGTCCGGATAAATCGAATTCGTCCGGTTCCTGCGGAAGATAAAGATCCAGTTTCTTCCACGATTTCTTCCACACACGGACTTCAAAGCGGATTGTGCGGTTCGAAAACGCCGTCAATAGACGGGAACCGGATTGATAGATCGGGGCGCGTTGAATAGCGGACAGTACCACAACAATAGGCCCTCTCCAGGAATAGAACGATTCAGTAAGGGTACGGAGCGCGGCTGAATAGAATCGGGAAAGTCTATTGCGTCTATTGTCATAAGGATTTATCGGGTGGCCGTTTCTTTCAATGGAGGTTACGATTCCCAGCAGATCCTCGTCATAGGTAAAGGGATCGTTATTTTGTTTGTTTCGATCTGAGCGTGTAACGATATAAGCCCGCCCATTCAGAATGCCTTTATCGACAACCCTATGGCACACCAGCCGGCCCTCACGCCGGCTGACGGCAATCTCGCCGACGTTGACCTGCTCCACACTCCTGGACTGAATGTGCAGCCGGTCGCCGGGGCGCACCAGGGGGTACATGCACATGCCCTTTGCGTGCAGAATGGCCCGGTCATGCTCCGCCAGCGCCTTGCCGATTTCCAGGTAATACACAATCAATCCGGAAGGTGTGGTAGCCATAATAATTATCAGAGAAAAGGTTGAATTTACTTCGGGGCAACCATCTTCCTCTTAGACAGTTCTTCAATAATGCCGATTACGCCGGCTTCGATCTCGCCTTCGGCTGCTTCGTATTCGGTCGAGAGTTCATCAATAACCTGCCTAAGGCTTCGCTCGCCGTCCAGTTTCCGCCATATGGCCCTGCCGGTTTCATTGAGGGTGAACAGCTCGTCGTCCGTGTCGCCCATGCCCGCGACAAGCGGTACGATAATAATTTCTCCCTCAATTTCCCGGGCGACAACATTTTCCGAAGGCGCATAAACTGCCTTGAGTGTATCGGGAAAATTCATAAGATCTCCTGGACTGTGCTTGTCTGTATCTAGATCTTCAGGAAGTGAATATATCGTTGCAGGGACTTTCGCACCTGGGGCCGCTCTGTATCCAACACGATTCTTTGCTGCTTTTCGCCGTGCCTTTGTTCCAGCCGCCTTTGCACGCAAACAGCACGGCTTCTTCCGGCTGATTTCTGGCAAGAACGACCAGCTGAGGTTTTTCCCAGTTTTCTTTCGACCTTACGGAATCATTTACCATATGAATATCCTATCGGCTATTTTACAGAATCAATGCGCTTTTTCCAGTCCGCCACATCCCAGGCTTTCTCATTTTCTTTCAACAATCCGAGATTCCGGGCCTGTGCATGAGCCACAGCGCACAGATACTCGACGGGCGTATCCAGCGTTCCGTGCTCCATCCACGATTTCGCCGGGCACTGTTCGCAGAGCCCTCTTAAAAAACAGCGGGCGCAGCGTTTCAGATAATCCGGATTTCGGGCGACCATTTTCCTCATTTTGGGGGTGAATTCCAAGAGCATATTGCTCAGGGAACCGTTTTTAAGATCGTAAACGGTCTCCGGATGCCGGAGCATCATGCATAATTGGGCCCTGCCATAAGCATCCACGCAGACACTGTTTCCGGCACCGCAGGGAAACAATCGATCGGTAGGTCCCGACAGGAATTTTTTACAGAACTGTATTGCCTCTGTTCTGTAATAATCGGGCCTGTGAAGAAGAAAACGCAGGCCTTCCTCCGGTGAACAGCGCAATTGACGGATTCTTCGGTTCTTTTCCTCGGAATCGCGCCGCGCTCTCAGGTCCAGGAACATGGCATAATCGGGCGGGCTGTCCATCCCGGAGAAGGTAGTTGCCCATGCTTCGAAAGATTCTATGTCACCGGCGTTTTGTGGCAGCAGCGCTCCCTTGACCACGAAGGGAGTTTTCCGTTCGAGCAAATGCCGGACCGCAAGCATAGCCGCCCCGTAAGCCCCGTGCGCGCCCGTTACTGCCCGGTAGCTATCCGCCGACATTCCGTAGATGGAAATCTCTATTTTTTCCAATGGCGGCATTGCCGCAAAGAGATCCGCCAGCTCGGATGTAATCAGGGTCGCATTCGTGAAAATCTGCACCCTGAGTCCCATTTTTCGGGCGAAAAGGTAAATGTCGGCAAAATCGGGACGCAGCAGGGGTTCGCCTCCGGTGAAACGCACCGTCAGGCAGCCCAGCTCCGCCGCTTCGCGCAAAACGCCCTGAACCTGTTCCGTGGGCATTTCCCTTGACTGCACCTCTCTGTTGCCCGCCGGCTGGTTGATATAGCAGTGAATGCAGTTGAGATTGCAGCGTTCGGTCAGCTCAATGTCCATACTTCCTAATTTGGGAGCGCGGAACTCCCAGAGAGAAGCCTCATCCATTCTCTTTCTGACCGAATATCGAGTGGATTCTGTATTCATTGCGTAAAATCCTGCAGCAGACCGCACACGGCACCGCTTTTATCGAATTCCAGGTTGTAGCAGGGGACTTCCTTCGACAGGGATTCGATCAGGGTCAGCATTTTTTCCCACCAGTCGGCGGTCATAAAGGGCCGGATCAGGCAGGCCAGCAGAGGGCGCAAAATCGCTCCCGGGTCTTCGATCCTATCCATTCTGTTTCTTTGGGATTTCTGATGAAAGAAAATTGCATGCAACGGTGCCGAAGAAGAGGAAACGTCCGGCACCTCCCCATGGTTCCAGCACCCATGGACCTTGAAGCCGTCGGGCCAGCGCCGGACGATGTTCCGGTCGTCGCACAGAATCTCGGCACGCCCCTGAAGCATTTTGACGATAGTCGATTTCCCTGCTTCCGAGTGGCCGACGAAAAGCAGTCCTTTGCCGTTGAGAATGACGCCGGCCGAATGGAGGTAGCAGCCGTTGCGGTCCGCCAGCACCCGCGCCAGCAGAGCCTGGTCGGTAAGAGCGAAGGTCAGGGAAGACAGGTTCCCGGCCAGGTAGTCCTCATTGTCCGGGTAGTAAATATGAACCCGGGTGTGGCTCCGGTTAGCAACGACGAACTTGCTGGGCAAATGGCCGTTTCCGTTGGATTCCACCGTTTTGTATATCCAGTTCCGGTCTCTACGGTAAATGGCCCAGGGTTGTCTGTTATACACTTCCTCCCCCGGCCCCTGACCGTTAAGAAACGGCGGGGAGAAGTGTAAATAGGCTCTTCCTGCAATCCGTTTGCCTGAAACTTGCGGAATTTGGGCGCGAAAGTATCGTCGGTTATGGGCAAATCGGAATCCACCTGGACGGAAATGCCGGCGATCCTGTAGTAGCGGCGGTGATTCTTTTTCCAGCCATCCACGTATCGGCTCTCGGCGCGCGCTGTATCGCAGAGATAGGGAATCGGACTGTTATAACGTCCATGCTCCAGGTAGGCATAGGCGCCGCACCAGTTGCAGTTGCTGTTTCGACAGGAGCCGCAATTTCCCAGGTATTCCGAACCGCCGTGCACTTGCTCGGCCAGCGATGGGATAAACTCTTCCCACGCTTCGCGCAGTGTGCCGTGGCGCACGTCATAGCGCAGGGCAGGATCCTTGATAAAGCAGCAGAAGGAGACGCTTCCGTAAGCGTCCACATGGAATTCGCGACGGGATTCGATACACGCGGCAAACAGCCGATCGTCGCTTTGTATTTTCATTCCGCATCCTGTAGAGACGGTATTGTCGGACCGGACCTGTTCCATGCGGTCGGCGAAGGAAATGTCGGGGGGGTCCAGCAAAACCATATCCTTCGGTTCCAGACGTTGCGCCCGGATTTCCGCATTGCGCTCCGCGGAACCGGATGCGGACAGGTAGAGCCAGGAAGCCCCTACACGCCAGCGGGGACTCAAACATTCGGCCAGTTCCACCATGGCGTCCCACTGGTGGCGGTTGGCCCGCATAGGAATGAGTTGTACCATAAAGCCGGCGCCGGCCTCTTTCAGATAGGCGAAACCCTGCATGACCTGTTCGAAAGCTCCCGGACGCCGCACCACATGGTCATAGACTTCTGCCGTCGCCCCGTATAGGGCGACCATCTTGTTTCCCTTACGTTTGAGCTGCCGGGCGATGGCGGGTGTGATCAGAGTCCCGTTGGTGTTCAGACTGTAAGTTGCCGATCGGCTTGTGAGGTATTCGAAAATCTCCGGGAAATCCGGTCTCAGCAGAGGTTCCCCGCCGGTGATGTTCCACTGGCGACAACCCAGAGCGCGCGCTTCATCCGCGATACGGCGGATTTCGTCGAAAGACAGCTCCCGATCCTTTTCGGCCGAACCGGCGGGCAGGGAAATCCAGCAGTGACGGCAGGCGTTGTTGCAGCGCCAGGTCAGGTCAATCTCACCAACCAGCGGAAGCCGGGGCTGCGATTGAATTTTCTTAACGGCTAAATATTCGGACATGAAACGACTGTTTCTGTGCTAAGTTTTGGGACCATATGAATCGCCCGGAACATCGACTGTTGCTCGAATGCGCCTGCATCTGCAGTGAACTGCAACGCAGGGACAGGATTCTCGCCTGCCTGGCCGAAAGAATCGATTGGGAATACCTGCTTCAGGCGGCAGGCAGGCACATGATGACATCGATGCTTTTCAGGCGTCTTTATACAATCCGCTCCGATGCCGTGCCGCCCGGGATCCAGGGCAGGCTTCAAAATCATTATAAGAAACATTCCTTAAACTCTCTTTTATTCACCGCCGAGCTTATCAAAATCCTCGATTTGTTCAAGGGACACGGTATTCGGGCGATTCCTTTCAAGGGCCCCGTTCTGGCTTATACTCTGTACGAAGAACCCGAGTTGAGGGAGTTTGCCGATCTGGATATCCTGGTATGCGGACCGGATGTTTTCAGGGCCTTAAGGCTGTTGCCGGATCTGGGCTACGGACCTGTGCCCGATTATTCTTCGTACATTCAGGACAGAACACTCAGAAACGATTTTCATTATCAGGTCAAGAAGCCGGACGGCCGGAATATCGTCGAGCTTCACTGGAACCTGGTGCCCGGCTATCTGGGATTTAAGCTTCCCGATTCTGTCTGGCTGCATAGGGAGGAATCGATTTTGATCCAGGGACATCCGGTTCCCACTTTGTCCTGCGAGAATCAGCTGACGGCTCTTTCGCTGCATGCGTATAAGCATATGTGGCAGAGCCTGGTGTGGATTGCCGATATCGCCCGGCTCCTGGTCCGGTATCCCGATTTGAATTGGGATGAAATGCTCAACGCTTCCACGCATCCCGATCTTCAACGTATTTTTTTTGTTACGGTGTTGTTGGCCCGGGATTTCCTTGGCGCGCCTCTGTCGGAGGATATGGATCGACGGATCAGGCTGGACGCTGAAAGCGTCGGAATAGCTGAAACGATTCAAAGCAACTTTTTCCATCCGGAGACAGCCGGAAGAGCCTTAAGTTTGAAACGGCTCCAATTCCGCCTCATATCCGGATGGGGCGACAGGTTCCGGGCCTTTGTCTTTTTCACCTTCAGGCCGCTGCCGGTCGATTTGAACATCCTTTTGCCCCGTTTCCTGTATCCGCTTTATTTCATCCTGCGTCCTGCAGGCCTGCTGTTTCGATATCTGCGCCGCCTTGCCGCCCGATCGTAGAATTAATTCCGACCGCCCTGGACGATGCGTTTCGCCGCCAGCGGTATGGCATACTTTTTTTCCCAGCGCGGGATTTTAAGCTTGATGGTTTCGATCCACCGGGTCAGTTCAGGAAAGATGTAGGCCGCGATTGCCAGACCCCGTTCCACTTCCGCACGGACCGTAAGCTGCTTTCCCAGGTCGACGACGGTTTCCAGGCTGATTTTATCCCTCCAGAGAAGAAGCGCCGTTCCCAGGTGGGGCCACATCGGCAGAGCCGGGTTCGTGCCAGGGTCGCCGATATGCTGGGCAAGGAGCGCAACGAGCAATTCGGGTTTGGGTTTACGCCAGTAGTTATTGCCTATCTGGATGCGTTCGGACCATTCTTCTGAAAGCGGCTTCATCTTTTTCCGCTTTCTGCCGTTTACATAAGTCCCGTTATCCAGGAGCGCGGCAAACTCGGTGGCCGGAAATGCGCCGGGATCGTTGTAAAGGACCGACAGAGCGGCTCCGTTTCCCGAAAGCACGGTTTCTTCGGTGGCAACCGAATACTCATTTTCGATCCTGGCGCCGAACAGATCCAGCGCGATCAGGTTGGAAGTGCGGCAGCGCTTGTTTTTATTGGCCAGGGCGCCTACGACAGGGGGCAGAGATGCCGGATCGAAACGGGACATATGGATAACGACGCTGAGAGCGGAATTGAATGTAAGGAGAAAATCTTCCGGTATCTGGGATTCGTGTGCCCAGACAAGGGAATTCACGAGCCGAAGGGCTTTCTGTTCTTCTCCCCTCAATATCTTGGCTTTTTTACGGATCAGACCGACAGCGATGGTTTCTTGTTCCGTATTTAACATGGCTACGCTATATCCTTTAAATTCATAACTTTATCGTCATATATCGTATCGCGAATGCTTTTTCTTTTCTTTATCGATATTTTAAGCATATCGGCATGCAGACCGAGTTGGCGCATGGAAAAGACAACAAGGATTTCAAATCCGATTAAAATCAGGCCCAGGGTCATATTTTTCGAAACAGCCACCAGCAGCGCCATGGCGCAGAAAATTACGGCGACGGTGTAAATCACGATTACGATGCGGATTCTGCTGCGTCCCAGGCGCACCATCAAATGGTGGAGATGATTCTGATCGGCGTCGAACATTCGTCTGAAACGCCGCCCCAAAGGCCGCCTCGATTTCCGTGTGAAACGGAACAGCATAACCAGAAGCGTATCGATGACGGGCAGTCCCAAAGCGAGGATCGGAACCAGGATGGCGATGGCGGCCGGAGCCTTCACGGCGGATTTGACGCTGACGATGGCCAGTAAAAATCCCAGGGTCAGAGAACCCGTATCTCCGAGGTAGATTTGCGCGGGAGCCCAGTTTTTGCGCAGAAAGCCAAGGCACGAACCGGCCAGTGCTCCCATAATCATGGCCGTCAGGTAGTCGTGCTGCGACAGTGAGATTATGAGCAGGCTGGATGCGATAATCGCGACGACTCCGCTTGCCAGCCCGTCCAGCCCGTCGAGGAGATTGACGGCATTGGTGACCCCCACGATCCAGATCAGCGAAATCAATCCCGTCAGAATGCCCAGCTCAAGATCTTCAATAAAGGGAAGGTTGATGGTTCCGAAGGTCCAGCCGACTCTTATGACCAGCAGCGCTGCGATGGACTGCATAAGCAAGCGCGTAACCGGAGAAAGTCCGACGGAGTCTTCCAGAACGCCGCAGATGAATATGATGAACAGCGCCAGGATGACGGTCATGAATTCGGTTATGGAGAAGCTGCCCTGATAGGCGCCGTGGCGCAGGGCGGTCAGGGTGCCGCCTCCGATAAAGACTCCCAGAACCACGGCTATGCCTCCGAGCCGGGGAATGGCATCCGCCTGTTCCCGTCGCCCTCCCGGATAATCCATCGCCCGCACCGCCATGGCGATGTGTCTGATCAGAGGGATGGCCGCGCTGCTTACCAGGAAGGCAACCACGCCCGCAACCACGCTGAAGAGTATTGCGTTTACCATTGGAACCTGCCCCAAAATGAAATGTTGTCGTACGGTTTCGGGAGATATACTTCTTAAATTCGGGTTGACTGCTTTTCTTTGCCGTCCTTCCCGTCTCCGGAATCGAACTGCCGCTGTTGAGCGGTTTCTTCTTCCCTGCGCCCCAGAAGCGAAAAAGGGGATTCCGGAAGGTCCGTTTCCCAGTCGGAAAAAGATTTTCGATATTCTTCCTGTCGTCTATTCCGTTCCATGGCTGTCAGACAGACAAACTGAAGGGATGAGACGAAATTCCTGCGCCAGAGCCGCCGGGGTTCCTGAAGCAGACGGGGAAACCATTCGAGGCCGCACGTCCGCCAGACCCTGCCGGGCCGGCGGATGTTTCCCGCGAAATAATCGAATACGGCGCCGACGGCGCCTATCACCTTGACATCCAGAGATGCTGCATTCCGATACATCCATTTCTCCTGCTTCGGCGCCGTCAGTGAAATCCACAACACGTCCGCTTTTGCCGCATTGACGGCTGCAATCATGGCTTCGGTTTCTTCTTTGGAGAAACTTTCCCTGTAAGGCGGAGAATAGGATCCGGCAAAGGCTATCGAAGGATAGAGTGTTTCAAACCGGGATCGCAGTCTGTCGAGGGTCTTTCGACTCGATCCCAGGAAAAAGCAGCGTCTGCCTCCCATTTCGTTTAAAATGCGGGAAAACTCCTCAAAGAAATCGAATCCCGTAATTCTCTTCCGGATGCAGCCGCCGTGAATGGCGGAGGCCAGGATGATTCCTGTTCCGTCGGGCGCTACAACGGATGCGGATTCGAGCGCACTGCGGAAAACTTCGTCCCGGCGCGATACGATAAGCGAGTGAGGGTTGGCGAATGCAACCGTAAAAGGGGTGCCGGCATCGTCCAGGGATCGGAGCGCTTTTCCCGTGAGTGTTTCGAGGCTCACGAGACTTATTGGGATTCCAAGAATCCGTTCCGATGCATTCATGTGTGCTGTCCGGTTTTTCGGCATTGGATTTATGCTCGGGACGCAGGCTGGAGCTATTCCCGTATAGGTTGTTGCGTTGACCGTCGGGGCCCTTGTTCGACGGCTTTTTCGTAGACCGCCAGAAGCCGTTGATAGTATTTGTCCTGCGTATATTCGCGCCGGGCTTTTTCCCGTCCCGCCCGGCCCATGAGCCGGCACATGTCGGGCCGGTCCCATAAATAGCGTATCTTCGCCGCCAGGTCCGCCGCATCACCCGGCTCGAACAGCAGTCCGGTTACGCCATCCTCGACAATCTCGGGGAGACCGCCGATACGGGAACATACGACGGGCTTCCCATGGGACATGGCTTCGGCCAGAACGCTCGGAAAACCTTCATAACAGACGCTGCATAAGACGATTATTCTGCTGTTTTCGTAGAATTCGGCGAGTTCCCGCTCTTTAAGCACACCGTGGAATTGGAAATTGTCCGGCGCCCTTTCAGGGAGCCGGGGCAGGCGGTCGTATGCTCCGGCGGCCTTGAACGGAATGTCCCGATGCAGTTGCGCCGCTTCCATCAGGGAGGGTATGTCTTTCTCAGGGCTTATGCGGCCGACATATCCCACGAAGTTTCCGGAGGCGCCGGATTCATGGGATGCTGTTTGATTTATGGTATTGGGTATTACATGAATTCGGTTTTCGGGGAATCCTTCCCTTATAAGGTACCGTTTCTGGAATTCGGTCAAGGCTACGAACTCGGTCACGTTTTTTCTGAAAAATTCACGGCTCCGGGATATGTAATTCCGCACGGCGTAGCCCAGGCTCTTGAAACGGTCGTTCTCGCAGTTTTGTAAAAAGCACCACCATTCGCGGCCATGCAAACACTTTTCACAGATCCGGCCCCTGTGCATCAGCAGGCCGTTCGGGCACACCAGGCGATAGTTATGCGCGGTCATGACGACGGGGAATCCCATCTCCCGGCATACCTGCAGTACCGACGGGGAAATCAGGGGGTAGAGATTGTGAACATGGACAATGTCCGGGTTGAATCCGTCCAGCGTCCGGCGCATCGACCGGTTGGATGCACGGCTGTAAATTCCGTTGAAGAAGGCGCGTATCCGGCCCCAGCGCATATCCGGAATTTCTTCGCTGCTGCGCCGGAACGGCATAACCTCATGGTGTTTATTCCGAAGCAGGGTGGTTGTGGTATTCACCACCATCTCCTCGCCGCTTACGGATCCGTAGGAATTGTGAACCATGCATACGCGCATACAATCGGCACCCGATCAATAAACGGCCTTTGGCTCGAGAGTTATCGTCGATTCCGTTTCCGACTCGGGAAAAATCCCAGCGGCTTCTTCATACACGCCGGATATAGCCAAAACGGCATTGTCCCAGCTGAACTGTCGGGCGCGCTGCATCGCTCCGCGGCTGAGCTGTTCCACCAATAGCGGATTCCGCATCACTGTTTCCAGGGCCCGAGAAAATCCGGCTGCAACAGAGCCGGGATTGGAGACAGGAATTTTTATACCGCATGTGTCATCGATAATGTCGCCGAAACCACAGTGGTTCATGCAGACGACAGGCAGGCCGGTCGACAGCGCCTGCATGACAAATGTGGAGGTGGCCTCCAGCAAACTCGGAAAGACCGCGATGTGGCATTTGTGAAGCAGAGCAAGAATCTGGTCCTGTGGGAGCCAGCCATGCCAGACAATGGCATTACCGACACCGAGGCGATCGGCCAGTCGTCGCCACTTCAGAAGCTCCGGACCGTCTCCGGCAAAATGCAGCACCGTCTGTTTCCGCAGATCTCCGGACTGGAGCGCACGCAAGATTATAGGGATACCCTTAAGTTCCAGGCATCTGCCCGCCCACACAATCTGCAGGGGGGCGCATTCATCCAGGCGGCGGAGGAGACACTGCGAAGGGTCGGCGGCCTGTTCGTGAACGACGCACGCGTCTACTCCGTGGATCCGAAGCAGGTTGCGACTGTCTTCGCGCGTTTGTGCTATTACGCGGGCGGAACGGATCGCACGGATGACGCGCCTGCTGGCGCGAAACTGGACCATGTTCAGGATATTCTTAATGCCGTGAGCGGCTTGATTGCGCAGGCCGAGAACCGGCATCATGGACCATGGAAAACGGCCCGTACCTCCCATGGGGCCCCAGATGAAGGGCAGCCCGAGCTTCCACAAGTAACCGGGCTCGCGGAATGTGTCGGCCCTGAGATGATGTGCCAAGTCAAAGGAGTGCCGGGCGCATAAAGCGGTCGCTGTTTCGAAAGACCGTTTCAGCCAGCGCCGGTAGCGAAGCATGGCTCTTATGGGCAGAGGAGAATAATGGCCTTTCGCCTTGTTTAATTGAGGGCGCGGGATGAAATGAAAATCCAGTCGACAGTCGGGCGCGTCGATTTTTTGCATGAACTCACGGATTTCTGTTTCATACCTTGCTTCCGTCAGTACATGGACATCATGATACCGGCTGAGCCCCTTAACGATCCGCCAGGCGGACCCGGGGACATGCCCACGGGCGGGGCTGCATTCGTACGCTTCAACCAGGACCTTAAGACGCTTGGTCATATCAAACCCCTGTACCGAATTGACGGCATATTTCGAGGATGTATGGGGAACGTCCGGCCATGTATTCTTTCAGAATCCATATCTGCAGATATGTACCGCGATCGGCCAGCCCAGGGCCCTCCGGCCGGCAAAGGGTTTCCGTTTCTCCATACAGCCGCAGAACCATTTGCGCCGCCCCGGGCCATGGGCCTACCAGGGAAGCCTGGCGGAACAGGAAATGGAAGGCATCCGTTAAAGCCAGTCCGTCGGGCTGGCTTTCCTCCCAGTCATAAACGAACAGACGATCGTTGCCGGTTTTTATGTTCCACGGAGCGAAGTCCCCGTGGGTGCGATGCAGGACCAGGGG
Source organism: uncultured Acidobacteriota bacterium (assembly GCA_964586015.1). Taxonomy (GTDB): domain Bacteria; phylum Acidobacteriota; class UBA6911; order UBA6911; family UBA6911; genus UBA6911. The sequence continues at coordinate 19,646 of CAZPHK010000021.1, forward strand.
GTTGGCGGCGGTATCCCCTGAGAGGACTTTGTTTAAAATACGGCCGAGAGGCGTCGGAATATCGGCGGACTGATCGGACTCGGACCATTTTTTCAACTCCTTCCATTGCCGGGTTTCGCCGAATGGAAGGATTTTAGTTCCGATGCGCGAAAGCTTCCTCAAGAATCCAAGATGGTGTTCTGTGAGACGGATTTCCTGCCTGTTCGCTGAAGTAAGCCTCCCTTCCTGCACCAGAAGATAATAGCTATTCCACCATCCTTCGGCCAGCGGACGGGGAACCTGTCCGGAAAGGCCGGAACTGTGAATTGCCCGAAGGGCTTCCGATTCCCGTTCGACGGCACGCAGACCGGCTTCGGAATCGGCGATCCGTACGACAACGTCATTCCCTCCTCTGTCCGCGATCGCGAGCGCCGTTATTTTCGTATGTGTCCGTCCGGAACCGGAATAGAGGACGAGTTCCTGGAACGTGCGTCCCAGTCTGCAGGAAATCCACTCCAGCAGACCTCCTTTGTCGAATGCACTCTTATCCCTGGCATGCAGGCGGATCCGTCGCCTGGAAAGATGGTGGCTCATGCCCAGGGAACTGAGGCTGCGGGCCAGCAGGAGCCCGATCCGAGCTTTAAGGCTTCCCGGTATGTGGAACCTTAAAGCCCGGCTGCGCGCCAGTCTTGTCGCCAGCGGGATGAACAGCTTCGGTTTTCCGGAAGGAAGGGCCGCATATTGCCGCATGTGCTTAAACCCGGCGGCCGTGAATCCCGTAGCCGGATTCTGCCGGCACGTGTCCAGGAAAATTCCGTCCGGTTTGATCCAGGGTATGAAATCGTCCAGGCGCTTTTTTTCAAGCGAACCGACCACGACGGCGTCGTATCGGGTGCCGTCAACCGGTTCGATGTCCACGGTTCTGTAGCTCCTGGCAAGATCCGAAACAATGCCGGACTCGCAGCCGATCGCCCAGATGCGACCTTCGGCAGGACAGGGAAGGAGAACCTTCCAGGCTGCATCCGCGCTGTAAGATCCCGGTGCTCTATGCATAACGTGCAGCCATGCGCGATGTGACAGCTTCAAGCGCATGCTCCAGACTTTCTTCAATCGTGCAGCCGACGTCGACCCAGACGGCCCGGCGGTTTCCGTCACAGAACTCGCGCAGCTCCCGAACCTGCCTTTGCACTTCTTCGGGAGGCAGTTCCGGCTTGCGCCGGTGAATAATTTCCGGACGGGCGCCAAGGCAAAGGATCAGATTCGGTTTGGGAATGAATACGGACAGAAAACGGATTATCGGCTTCGGCAGGCGAATTCTGCCGCGTTCAGGGTCTATGAAGTAATCGTAGAAATACCGGTCGAAAAGCCAGATGGTCGGTCTTTTGACCATCGCGGGATAAACCTTGAACCAGTAGCCGAAAACATAGTCCAAAGTGTAGTAAGACAATCGGAGGGCGGAACCGATCCAGCCCGAAGGGGTGCATGCATGAGGATTCGATGTCGGGCCTGTTCCCGCCGGCTTTCCCATGAGCCTTGCCAGGCTGGGAAAAAGATTCGGCCGCATATGCTCGTAACGCGGTTTGTGATTCAAAGCGTCGCGCAGAATGGGCGTCATACCCTGCATCAGCGTGGTTTTTCCGGATCCGTCGGCGCCCAGGACGGCGATTGTTACTCCGGGCGGATTGAAAATCCTTCCAAGCCGGCGGCCGATATTCTGCAGTTTGGCTCGTATAAGGCGGCGACCGTGTCCGGGGATGGATCGGACCAGAAGGGCCCGGCGTGTGGCCCGGCAGAGCTTATTCCAGTCGACGTCATCCTGCCTGCCCGACAGGGCGCGGCACCACAATTCCGTCGTTTTCGTACCCAGACAGCGGTTCAGGTGTTCGCGTATCGCCTGCGGTTTCATTGCAAAGGCGCTCCGGGCCTTCGATTCATAGTCTTTCTTCGGTCTGCCGTTGAACAGGACTTCTTTCATACAGCGGTAAAGGGCGGCATCTTCCGCCGCGGCCGTCCGTACGAAGTCGGCAACCGAAGCATTGCGCAGGAGTGTATCCGTATCCAGAAAAGGCAGCGCCCTGTATGCACAGGCCGGGAATAAGTCGACATGCGCTCCCCACCAGCCCCAGCCGTTCCGACCGCAAAAGCAGAAAATCCTCAGTTCGACCCGGTAGCGGCAGATGCACAAACCTCCGTGGTTCCCTGCCGCAATTCGGGCGATTTCCTCCGCATGGTCGATACAGTCGGGCGAAACCAGAACATCCAGATCCCCATTGCCTAAATCGTACGGAAGGTTCGGGGCGCCTCCCAGAACGCAGTACCGGATCCCGGCTGTCTGGAATCTCCTGAAGAGTTCGACCAGAAAAGGCGCCTGGGGAGAGGAATTCATGGTTTCAAGAGAGACCGACCCTGGATTAGTTGAGGGATTCATGGGCTATTTGCACTGCTCTAAGGATTGAGCCGGCGGCTATTTGCGGTGTAAAGTTAGCCACAATGCCTTTTGAGTTGCACCCCATCTCCGGTAGACGGGGCCGTTGTTTCAGGCAGCGCTCCAGAGAATGAAACAAGTCGTTTATATCGAGAGGATCGAAAATCCATCCGTTGCGGTCCGGATGGACCAGCTCCGGCCAGCAGCCGTTGTATTTTGAACAGAGGACGGGCAGGCCGCAGGCCATGGCTTCGGGTACCACGAGGCTCCAGTTATCCTCCAATGTCGGAATGACGAACACATCGGCGGAAGCGTAGCAGCGGGAGAGGCTGTCGTAATCGACGGCTCCCGCGAAGCGTACATTGCGAAGAGCCAGTGAATCCGCCTGCCGCTCGAGGGCGGCTTTTTCAGAACCCTGTCCCACCAGCACAAGAGTTGCTTTATCACCGTAGGCCTTCTCCATCAGGGCCCATGCTTCCAGTAAATATCGAAGCCCCTTGCGCAATATCAGATTTCCTGCATAAAGATAGACGAGTCCGCGTGTATTCCACGATCGCCGCGTTGCGGCTTTTTCCTCCGGCGTGATGGCCAAAGATGCCAGTTCCATGCCATGAGTATCCGCAGCCATGTTCGGAATCGTAATTTTGGATGGCGGCATGCCCAGGGACCGTGTGTATTCCACGCTTTGGATTCCGTTGCAGCACATCGCGTCGATGAACTTTAAGACCGAGCGCCGGTATATCTTCCGATACCATTGAACGTTCCGTTCCGTATGGAAGGTTCGCTCGTAGCAGACCACGAGCGGCAGCCGATTCCGGAGTTTGTACAGCAGCGCGAATGACGACCACGAGGAAAAGCCGTCTCCGATCAGCACCTCCGGGGCTGTCTGCCGTATCTGTTTCAGGACTCCGGGTTGATACAAAAGCGAAACGCCTCGATTTGCGAAGCCGCCGCTTATCGAAGATCCGAGGGTTTTTTCGCCGGCCAGCCCTACGGCCCGTTCGCCCAGCGTGGCGGACAGTTTGTCGCGGACCCGGGCCGGAGTGTGATCGCGGGAGTAGACAAGGGAGAGACCGCCGCCCAGGGCTTCGTCGAGAGCTTTGAATACGGGGATCCTGTAGTCGAGCACCGATCGCCTTACCCACGTTACACGTTTGCAGTCGTTGTTTGCCATGGGAAAAATCCGCCTGGAAGCTTCCGTTCTATACCGTCTGCTTCCGCCAGCGCATGACCAGTATGCGTGAATTGCCGTCGGCCGCCATTCGGGAAGCGAACAGCATATGGAAGGCCACAAGACAGGCGAAAACCAGGGTGGTTGTCATGCAGTGCTCGCCGAGAAATGCGAGGGTGCAGCTGTTTACAATCCCCGCGGTGAGTCCGGCTGCCATGCCGTGGGACCCGGCCAGCCTGGTGCGGATGGCAGTGAGCGTTTCATTGAATAATCTGACGATCCAGGTAATGATAAAAATCAGGCCGGTGAGGCCTGTGCCGCCCAGCACAGCGAGGAAGGAATTGTGGGAGTTGGTGGCAAACCCAACCAGGCGCGACAGCATATCGAACCCGGCTCCCAGCAGCGGGAATTGCATTATCTGATCCGCATAGGTTCTCCACAGGCCTGTCCGTCCGCTCATGCCGGCCACATCGTAATCCTCGGACTTGCCCGGAAGCAACAGGGACTGCAGATCGACCCCGGCCGCGATGCCAACAACGATGAGCACGGCTATCAACATGAACACGGCCGCACGCTGGTGCCGGGCCAGGAGCAATGCCACAGCCAATCCGCAAATCGTAGCTACAATGCTGCCCGTACTGTGCCCCAGGATAAGAAGGACCAGAAACGCCATGGACATTCTGAACAGGAATTTCTGCCTCAACGGATTGGTTTGAGACAGCAGTTCCCCGACGCAGTAGCAGAACATCATGGCGCTCATGGCTGTATAAGAGTTGGTTTTCCAGGCTTCGAATGAGAAGGCCATGCCGATGGACGGCCGTTGGACGTTTACCTGAAAAAGCGTTATCACCAGGCACATCCAGAGCATACCGCGTTCCGTTGATGCGAAGCTCCTGCAGAAAGATAAGGCCACCAATATGCCCAGGGACAGTACAACAACTTCGAAGGCGCGGTAAAAGGAAAAAACCGGCGAAGAGGACCAGGCGGCGCTGACCATTCCGAAACCGTAATAAAGCATGAGCATACCGAAGGAAGTTTTGGCCGTAAGCCTGAGCAGCGGGGTGAGACGGTTCGAAAATACCAGGTACGCCGCCAGCAGGAAAACGAAAATAATCTGGACGGCGGCGAAAGTATCCACTTCGGAGAATTCCCCCTGCGGTCTTCTGCGGACAAACACCGTTACCCGGAATACCCATGCCATGACGAGCAGCCAGAGGATGGAAAATTTTCCTCTGGTAAAAAATACCCTGTCGGCAAGAACCTGTGCATACGGCATTCTCTTTCGATCAAGAATCCGGCGCATCCAGGTATTGCGTTGTGTAAGCGGATCGGCAGTCGGCACGATTGTCTGACCTCCTTGTTCTCGATTAAACGCCCGCCAGGCGTCTTTCAGCGAACCTGTATTGCAGCCAGGTGCGAAGACGGACCAGCAGGCACATCGGCTTCCATGTAAGCCATCCCATGGTCAGGCCGAGGCGCCACAGGCGCCCGTAAGGTCCCGTCAGTTCTTTTTGATAGGAAGCGGCGCACTTTTTGGCCCGAGCGTCTCTTCCCACGAATATATCCGCGAATGTGTACCAGGTCGCGATCCGCCCCCGCAGCTTTTCGAAACCACGTTTGTCCCTGCTGCCGATTCGGGGAAGGACCCTGGATTGCCACTGTTCGACGGTTAAAACACGCATGTAACGGTTTTTGAATTTCCTGTAGTAATTGCCGCCCATGCGGACTTGAGTTCCGTCGGTTGTGAGCAGGATCTCCGGAATGAAACCCCAGGAGCCGAAGGTCGCCAGGTAGGCCCAATACTCCAAATCCCCGCTCAATACCAGGTCTTCCCTCTGTCCGCCGGCTTTGTCGAACAGCGAACCCCGCAGCATGGCCGATCCGCAGCAGATATGAACATGTTCCGCCCAGAAATCGAAAAAGGATTCCAGGACTGAAGGCTCCATTTTCTCTGCTGAAGGATTTTCGAGAAATACCGGTCGGACATGAACATCCCGAAGGGCGCTGTAGGAGCGCCGTCCTACGCTGACAGCAACGGCATCCGTGTGCCGTTTCAGGAAGGAAACTGTTTTTTCGACAAATGCTTCATTCCAGTAATCGTCATGATCGATGAAAGTTATGAACTCTCCCCGGGCCATTTCAAAGCCGCGGTTGCGCGCCGCTGTTTCTCCACGGTTTTCCTGGCGCACATATCGGATCCGGTCCTGGTAGTTCCGCGCAATCTCTTCCGTACGATCCTGCGATCCATCGTTCACTACAATAACCTCGACGCACGGGTAGGTCTGGGAAAGAACGTGATCGATGCATCGTGCCAGGCTCAGATCGGCATTGAAAGCCGGGATGATTACCGATACAAGACCGGGTGTTCTCGGAGGTGAATTTCCCTTGCCGTTTATCATTGGTGTCGAAATTAACGATGGACTTCGTTCGCCGTAAATCAGTCAATTAATTGCAGATGACAGTATTGATGACTTCCGTCCAGGCGTTTCTCCAGTTTTCTTCATTGAAAGAATGGCAGGCGGTTTCCCACGCGGACCAGGAGAGCCTGGTGCGCAAATCGCGGTTTGTAATCAGTTCTTTCATTGCTTCGTACAGCGATTCTCCCGTAGGCCATACAATGAGTCCGTTGTGGCGGCCCACCAGAATATTGGTTATTCCGCCGACATTCGTCGCTATACAGGCGCAGCCGGCGCCCATGGCCTCGACGAGAGAAAAGGAGGTGCCCTCCGAACCCAGGGAAGGCACAACGGCGATATCGATATCCTCCAGAAACTTTGCCATTTCGGTCTGCGGCACTTTGACGAATGCAACCTGCGGTTTATCGGCCAATCTTTCTTTCAGGAACGGCTCATCCGAACCCTCTCCGGCAATTATGACCTGAATGTCCGGATTGCTCTCAAGCAGCCGTTCTACAGCGTGAGTAAAAATCCTCGTGCCCCTGTATTCCTCAAATCTTCGCGCAAAGAGCAGCCGGATGGTTCTTGGGTTCTGAGCCAAACGTGCCGAGACTTTCTCCTTTTTGAGAACCTTACAGCAATTGGGAATATAGTAGGTGCGTTCCAGGATCTCCCCGTTGTTGAAGGTCCGGTACCAATTAATAAAGTTCAGATCCACACATACTCGATACCGGCCACGTTCAAAAGCCTTACGCTTCACCCAATGAAGGTAATTTCTGTAAAGGGGCCATAATATGCGGCGAGACCCTTTCAGGTTCATCAGTCGCGTGGGCAGGTCCCAGTGAATTCCGTGCTGTATTGTTAAAGTGCGAGAGCTGTGATTCGGGCAGCTTTGATTGTCGGCACAGAAGAAAATTACAGGATTTTCAGTTCCGTCCTCTTTACAGGCAATTCTGTGCAAACGGGCGATGGAACTGTCGGCCGGCGCGATTCCCCGGACAACCAGGGGACCGAGTGTCTGCGTGAAGTCGAAATCGGCCTGCTGATACAGCACTGGAGTATGTCCCATATCGGCGGCCAGGTCGGACAACCTCATAATATAGGTTTCGACGCCTCCAAGCGCGGGACGACTGCTGCCGTTGCGTTCCAGAAGCCGCGGAAAAAACATGTTTATTCTGGCCATTTCAGATCGTTTTCGGGAATTTCATCCCCAGTCACGCCTTATAGAATTTTATTTAGTATCTCCCCCGCGCTGTAAGCGAGATTATTCATCCGATCACTTGCCGCGGAGAGTTGCGTGCGGATGCGTTCCTCATTGTCGAGAAGATTTTTTATCTTTGATGAAACCGCGTCTGAATCCGCTTCCGAAAGATGAAGCCCGAATTCCGTGTTCCCGTACATTTCGCGGCAGATTTTTTCCCCCTTCGAAGTCGATACCAGGATCATAGTGGGCGTTCTGGTCGAAAAACCCGCCAGGGAGCAGTGGAACCTCATTGTCATCAAAGCGTTGGCTCGGGATACGGCCCATTTTGTTTTCCGGGCTCCGATTTTTTCAGGAAGAATTTGGACTCTTTCTCCGTACGACAAATTCAGGGCATCGTAAATAGGAGCCAGAAAAGAGGAGTCGTCATAGGTATGGGGGACGAAAAGGATGCGCGCAGGGATTTCGTTCAGTATTTTTTTTATCCAGGCAATGAGATCCCTATGAAACGTTCCCTCAGGATTGTGACCGTGAACATGCTCCAGGGAGCCGCGGCTGAAATTTACAGCCAGGAGCTTGGATCCGTTATTATTCTCCAGAAACGGCAGATCAAAAGGTTCGGGCTCCATGACGAACGCCGGATCAGCCGCCAGGTAAACGTTGTCTCCCAATCCAAGAACGCCGCGCAGGTACTGATAGGAGTCCTGCTCACGGACGATAATAGCGTGACATTTTCTTAAGTGTTCGACTATTTCATCCAGGCGATCCCCGGCTTGTTCCAGTGGGCCGACCGATGCGCACCAGATAACATAGGGTGTTCCGAGCCTGATGATTTCATTGCCCATTTCCACAATCGAAAACGGATAGGGCCAGTCCTTTTCTTTATTGGCGAAAGTATAGAGATCCCCGCCGATCGAGAGAACGCAGTCGGATTTCTTTACGAGTCCGTGGTGTACAGCCAGCGGGTGGGGATCGAACAGGCCCGATTTGCGGACCATGCTTCTGCAGAACAGTTTGAACCGGACGTCCATCCAGCCGCTTTTAACTTCAATGCCGTTCCCCGGGCTCAGGACATGGCTGTAATCCGGTCGTCTCCAGGAGCGATGGGGCATCCACACTTCGCAGCCGGGGAAATGACGGCGCAGAATTTTCCCGGTTCCCAGGACTATCGCATTGTTGCCGTAATTGCCGCCGATTCCCGGGCCGAACAGCAGAAACTTTTTAGTCATATGGATTCCCGGCCTTCCGAAGGTTGCAGTGTTTTTGGATCAATCCACCAGTATGTAAGCCAGGCTGCCGGCTTTTCTTCCCGGCGCCGGGGTCGATTTGTCTGTGAATCCCATAATCAGGTTCGTTACGATAAGGTAGTGTTCCGGTATGTTCAGGGTTTTTCTGAGAGTCGCTTCTTCTTCCGGCGTATGATGCATCCAGTTCAGCAGCGTGACCCCTATCCCGTGGACATGCGAAAGCAGAAGCATATTCTGCAGACCCAGGGACACATCGATAAAAGGCAGATTCCTGTCCTGAAGTATATAGAGGCGAGTGTCTGCACAGACCGCCGCAAAACAGGGTGACGTTTCCCCGAAACATGTGGCGCCCGCACACTGTTGCAGGCAAAGAGCGATTTTCTCAGGATTTTGAGTTATGAAAAGCTTGGCCGGTTGTCTGTTGCAACTTGTGGGGGACCAGTTCACGACGCCGGCCAGTTCTTCCAGGATATCTTTGGCGATAGGCCTGTTTTCAAACGACCGGATGCTGCGCCGGCTCCTGATTAAATGCAGCAAATCGTTTCTTTCAACTCCTGTCGGCGGGATCAGGGTGTAATAGCCGTTTCGGCGGCCCTGCGCCTGGGTCTCTTGATATTCTCTTTTTATATACAGGGCCCATTGGTACGAGGGATCTGAAACAAGAGCGGAATCCTTCAGCTTTTCCAGTTGCCGGCAAAGCTCTTCGAAGGGCGCGCCGCCGCGGTTCGATTCCCAGTTTTCGGCACGCAGACCTTTGTCTACGATGTGGGCCCATGTGCGCATTTCGCCGAGAACGAATTCCGGATCCTCGGAGCCCCTTTTTCTGCATCGGACGAGACCGCGCATCCGATGGAGCTCCAGGATCAGTTGGCGCACGATCGTTGAACAGGAAACATAAAGAGCGGTGAGCCGCCGGCCCATCAAGGTTCTTACAATTTTTCTCAGAGTATCTGCCATCGGAGTGTTACTCCTGTGCTGACCGCTTCGAAATAGAGTAAAGGTGAGAGGCATCCTGCCGGGATATGTACTGTCTTTATTCAATCTTTTCTCTTGCCCGGCCCGCCGCCGAAAGCGTATTGGCGCGCCACACTTTTATCAGGGCCCATCCCGTTAAGCCTAAAGATATCGGGAGACCGATAATCCTGTAAAAAATCGATATTTCGAAGAAATTGGCCGCCAGAAGCAGGGCAAGTATCAGCCATACAAGAAATACTTCCTTTGAAATCATGAGATCCTTCTTCACGTTGCAGTATTTCAGGTATATGGGCACAAAAACGACGGAAATGACTACATAGGCAACGGCAAATGAGGCGCCCAATCCCACGGCGCCCCATTTTGCCAGGAACCAGGTTGCCGGCAGCAGGACAGCCGCCCAAAGCATGTTGTTCCAGAAACCCCACCACAGCAGGTTTCTGGACACCAGTACACGCAGCAGCCCGCTTCTGTATGTCAGTATGCAGGTAGTGAAAACGACAAGGGCGAATGTCGCTGAAAAATTGCCGGCTTCGAAATCAGGACCGAATATTATCCGGACGATTTCCGGGAAACTCAGCAGCGGCAGGGCCAGTAAGACCCCGGGAATCCACGAGGACAGTATATTGACGGCGCCGAGCCTGTCGGAAATTTTTTTCCCCGCGTTGGAAACCATCGACAGCAGCGGGGCGTTCAGCATCTCGTTGGCTGTGAGAATCATGTTCTGGAACAGAAGCGCGGCGCTGAATATGCCCATCTCTCCGTATCCACCGGGTTGATTGACGAGGAGGGCGCTGCATACCCACCGTACGGGGCCGACCAGTACGCCTCCGAGGACCGCCGGGAGACTGAATTTCCACAAAACCGGAAGTTCCCGGCTGCAATCTTTGAGAGTGAACGGGACTTTATGCCGTGATCCTTCCCGGCGCAGTTCCAGGTGGTTCAGCAGCCATTGTATTCCCAAGTTTACAGCCAAAGCCCAGGCGACGCCGGTAATTCCCCCCGCATAAGCTCCGGAAACCAGGATCGGGAAAGAAATCAGGCCGACAAAAAGATTGATCCGCGCAATGGTCTTAAACGCTTCAAACCCCGCCAGAGCCCCCGTCTGGGCGCCGTTGACGGCGTTTAAGAACATAACCAGCGAGCCGATCCTGAGGATGCCCGCGAGGTGCGGGGCATCGAGTGTATGCGTCGCCAGCCAGGGCGCAAACAGCAGCATTCCCAGCGCCATTAGTCCGCCGGTCGCGATTGCTACAAGCGATGAGAGACGGATAATACGGCCCGCCTTGGCGGGATTGCTGGTGCGGTACTCGGCAACATGCTTTGTGGCGGTCAACCCGAGCCCGAACCCGGCGAAAACACCGAACATTCCGACGGTGGAACGCAGGATGCCTAATTCACCAAATCCCGTTTTCCCGAGCAACCGGGCAACACATACGGAAGCGGCCATCATCAGGCCGCGCGAGATTACGGTCCCGGCCGTCGACCAGAAGATCCCCTTGGCCAGGCGATAACCCAGCGGGGAGGCTTCCAGCCTTTTCCATAAGGAACGGAAGAACGGGGGACAGGCGCTCTGAACGGTCGCTTTGTCTAATTTTAACCGGTTCCCCCCCTTGGTTGACCGTGGGGGGGAGGACCGATGATCCGTATTATCAGGAAGCGGTGGGACGGCTGTTGCCCGGCTCTTCGTCAGGTAAGTAGGATGCGTATTCGGCATACTGATGATAGTAGTAAGTGAAGTCGCTGGAATGCAGGTCCACGTTGTTGCACAGCACGCCCAGGATACGGGCATGGACCATTTCCAGATTCTTTTTTGCCTTTTTCAGAATTTCCGGCGGATTTTTGGCCCCCTTGGTAACGAGAATAACGCCGTCCGTCATCGGCGCCACGATAAGCGGATCCGTCACGGTCATCAACGGCGGCGTATCGATCAGTATGTAATCGAATACGCCCGAGGAGGCTTCGATCGCATTCTGCATCCTTAAGGAACCGAGCAATTCCCCGGGATTCGGCGCCAGGGTGCCGGAATGGACAATCGACAGATTCGGAATTGTGGTTTCCCTTATTACATCCGAAAAACCGACCTGGCCGGTCAAATATTCGCCCAGCCCGGCGCCGTTTTCTTTGAAAATCTTCTTGACCTTGGGCCGGCGCATGTCGCAGTCAAGAATCAGCACGCTTTTACCGGTCTGGGCAAGGCTGAGAGCCATGTTGCAGACCGTGGTCGTTTTCCCCTCTCCCGCCCTGGCGGAAGTGACTGTGATGATTTTGGGAGGATTTTCAGGCGAGGAGAGCAGCAGCGCGGTTCTGACCGCCCGGTACGATTCGGCGATAAGCGAGCTTCCGGCCACCAGGGAAGCCAGCTCCACGCCCTGTTTGGTCAACGCGTTGAAATATGTTTTCTTTTTTCGATCCGAGGGTCTGTATCCGTAGCGGCTGCGGGCGGACTGCAGGCTGGGAATGAGCCCCAGTGACGGCAGGCCGATCATTTCCTCCACATCTTCGGGAGTCTTTACCGTGTTGTCCAGGTAATTCAGGAAAAAGGCCAGGCCTAAACCGCCCATCAGTCCGAACATCAGCGCGATGGCCAGGTTCTTTCTTACGTCGGGATTGAAAGGAGCCGCAGGCATCTTGGCCTCGTCGACCACGCGGATGTTGCTGGATCTCAAGCCGGCGGCCACGCCCGCTTCCTTCATTCTCTGGAGCAAACCGTCGTAAAGTTGTTTGGTGGTTTCCACTTCGCGCTGAAGTATGTTGTAGTTAATGCTGGATTCATTCAGATTGTTGGCCAGGACTTTCTGCTTGTCGAAGGCCTCGGCCAGAAGTTTTTCCCGTGCCACGGCCGTTTCATATTCCTTGTAGGCATTTTCCAGCGCCAACTGCTGTTCGCGGGCCAGCTGCTGTCGGGTCGCCTGAATTTTGCTTTTCAGTTTTTTCACCTGCGGCATGGAGGGCCCGAACTGGGACGACAGCTGGGCCAGCTCCTGTTCGGCCGAGAACAGGGAGCTTTTAAGATTTTCGATCAGAGGGGTCCGCAGAGCCTGGGGAAAATTCTCAGGTTTGGCTTTGGCCAGGGTGAGATAGACGGATTCCTTGTCCATGCGTATCGAACGGGCTTCCGTCAACTGGGTGCTGATATCCCCGAGGGCCTGATGAACGACATCTTTCTTTTCCGTTACATTCAATATGTTGTGCTCCCGGGCGTATTTGATCAGGTCCGCTTCCTGTTCCTCGACCTTGGATTTCAGATCGACAAGCTGCTTCTGGAGGAAGTCTGTCGCTCGGGAAGTGGCGTCGTACTTGGCCTGGAAGTTATAGTTTATATATTCCTTCGTAATTATATTGGCTATCCGAGCTGCTTCCTCCGGATCAGGGGATGCATAGCTGATCTCGACAACGCGGGAATCTTTTATTGGCGTTACCGACAGGCCTGCCAGGATCCTGTCAATGGCCTGCTCCCGGATCTCCTCCCGGGCAGGAGCGATATTGGCTTTTTCTTTCTTGACGGTTCGTCCCGTAATTCTGGCCCAGAGAGCGGACAGTCGGTTTCTTTCAATTTCCTTCGGCGCAACGGCCGTCTCTAAACCATCGAGCCCCGCCGCTTCCACTACGAGGCCTGCAAGGGTGCGGCTGGTTATGTGCTTGATCTGGGTCTGCAGGAACTCCTCATAAAAATAGTTATAGGACTGGTTGCTGTTGAAATCCTGATAGGGCAGCACGTTGTTCGACTCCTGGTCGATCTCGAGCCTTGCGGTCGCCTGATAAATAGGCGTTTGACGGGTTGTGTGCACTATGGATATCAGGGCCGAGGCGAGAATAAAGGCCAGGATCACCCATTTCCGCCTTTGAATTTGTCGCAGATATCTCCGCAGGTGTTTCCTGGGACCGAACGGCGAACCGCTGTATGTGGCAGGATAGGGAGACAACTCGAAGTACTCGACCGGCGCGCCTGAGGCGTCGGGGCGAATTATTTTGTTGTTGCCGTTATCGGCCATTATTCTCTCCGAGCGTGTTAAGAATGTTCTTCATCTTCAGTTTTACAGGTTTCCTGTATCGGTTTTATCTCCCTGCTAGGGAACAAAGACCTGTACCCTCCTTAAGGTATGAACTTCCAGGTAAGAACATAGGGAAGGTTTTCCAGCAACGCCCATCCGAAGCTTTTCTTCACGCTGCCCGGAACGTAGATCATGTCGTTGGGCTGCATCGCCATGTCGGGACTTTTCCCCTTCAGTATCTTATCCAGATCGAGAGTCGATCTTTCGATCGTGCCGTCGGGATGCTGGCGTATAAACGCTGTTTCCCCCAATTTTGAAGTTCTGGTCGGCCCTCCCGCAATGGCCAGGGCGCGGGAAAGCATGATGCCCGTATCGGTCGGATAGTCGAACGGACCGGGACGATTGACATCGCCGATTATGTAGATCGATGTCGTTTCCCGCACCGGGATATTGATGACGTCTCCGGGCATGACCGGGATGTTGTAGGACATGTCCCCCTCAAACAAAAGTTTTTTCAGATTTACTTCTATCTGCTGGGTCAAGTCGGGTTCTTCTTGGTCTGTTTTAGAGTCAGTTACGGATTCTTGTATCGGTCTGTAAGACCTTTCGATCAGGGCGATGTCTCCCGCCTTGGTGAAATTCAATCCTCCGGCTTCCGCGATCGCCTCTACCAGCGTCATGCGTTGATTCATTGTGTACTGGCTTGGCTTGATAACCGCGCCGACAACGGAATAAACGCGGCTGCGAGGCTCCTTCACAATAACGGAAACCTGGGGTTCCTTCACATACTCCGGATCCAGCATATCCGTCAGTTTGTCCTGTACCTGCGTGGGTGTCAGTCCCTGAACCCGGATCTTGCCAAGAAACGGCATGTTGATAAAGCCGGATTCCGTCACCCGCACCTGACGGCTGAAATCGGGAACTCCCAGAACATTTATGTCCAGCAGGTCCGCCGCCCCGATAGAGAATTCTTCCTGCATCGGTGCAGTCTGGGCCGAACATAATGACGTTGAAATAACCAGCAATAATAGCAATCGGGCTGCTTTGCTCATTTTTCTTCGTTCTTCGTTTCAAGTAGATCAGTTAACCGCTGAATATTTTGATTAAGCATACTCATGGTATCGTTCAGGGCCCCCAATGCCGCTTCGACGGGCGTAATCTCCGGCGTACCGTTGCTGTTTCCATTTTTAGGCACCTGACACGCCACCGAGCGGGTGAATTCGGAAATACTGCGGGCTCCCTGAGAAACGGATAGATCACGCAGCAAGTCGTATTCTTCCTGCGAGAGCCTCAGGCTGATGATGCGTGATCGTCGATTCATTACAGCCATAAATCAAAAATTCCTTATGACTTTATAAAATTATGCCGGTACTGCCCACGATTCATCGATATCGACGGATATGGAACGCTGCAATAAATGAACGGATAAAATAAGTCTGTTTAATCCCTTCAGGGAGGTCAAAATCCCTTCGATGCCCGATAGCGGTCCACGTTCGATGCGGACCTTTTGCCCGATATTCAAATAGGATTGGGGCTCCACCCGGAGACCGGAAACGACGGTCGCCTGCAGCGCCTCTATCTCGGAATCTTCAACCGGCCGGGGCTCCTTCCCGATGCTGACAATTTTGTTGACGCCGGGAGTTGTCAGTACAGGCAGTCTTTTGTTGATATCGAACCTACAGAAAAGGTAGCCGGGAAAGAAGGGAAACTGCACTTCCTTGATACGGTCGGACCATCTTCGTTTCTGGCGATACAGAGGCAGGAATCCTTCATAGCCTTTGTAGAGCAGGGCCGATGCAATCGCCTTCTCAAACCGGGGGCGCACTTGCAATGCGTACCATGGAAATGCTGTCTGGGGGATCTTTTGTGTCATTTAATAAAATATAGTTTCAGATTCCTATAAGAACTATGATGCCAGGAGTCCGCCACTTTTGTTTTATGCTACCGTTTTTTCACCTCACACTGTCTGTTTTCTGAAAAATGCCGCCTACTACCTTAATAGTATCGGCGATAGATCGAATTGCATTACACCAATGTAAGACAAATGTAATCCGGGACGTTGCGGCATACCGCTCTTCGGGGCATGAGAGGCGGCTGTAACTCTGCTTGCACCCTCGTCGTTACAGTCCTGCCATTCATTCTTCAAACAATGTTTACTACAGCGTCATTAATGCCCCGACGGTGTGTTTTGCATTACACAGACGTGTGACAAATTCTCTAATGCAGCGCCCGATAGTTTATTGGATATAACGTCGGATTCAACTTCCGTGCAACCATCGTTCCGCTCTTCTTTTATTTACACTACCGTCGTTTCAGTCACATTATTCGTTCCCCGAATAATGTCGCCTACTACCGGTTTAGTATCGGCAGAAAAAGGAATTGCATTACACGAATGTATGACAAATGTAATCCGGCGCCGGTATAAATCATGGAAGAAACGGCAGGGGGAATCGGCGCCGTATCCTCGCCCGGCAATGCCGCATTTAAACCCCGGTTGTTTCGGCATGCAGCTTTTAAGGCCGGCAAAGCCGTCGGACGGCCCATGGGCGGCGATCGTCATTCGCATCGCATTATACGAATGTAAGACAAATTTGATATTGAGGCATCCCTATAATTGGAAGGTCATTCCGGCTGAATCCTTCACGGAACCACCGGCCGGATATTTCCGAATTCCTGTTTTCAGGTTGCCTGAACGTTTGCCTTACATAAGTAATACCGTTGTATTTCGGGATGCCCGATCTCGTGAAATTGCAGCATTTTCCATGTCGTACGTTTGTATTGCCGGAATATTGGAAGGATGAGTCGTGGAGGAACTGCGATTACTCGGACGGGATCCCGCCGAAACAAATGCAGGGTTTGAATCCAGAAGCCGGTCCTGTAGGACGAACGGGAGTTGTCCAGTCCGGTTTTGTACTACCCGTGTAATACTACCCGCGTAATACTAAAGTAATCATAATCCGGTCGCTGCCTTATGGAAAATCGAATTCGGGAGTTTCTGAATCTCTGCCGGCGGGATTGTGTGCTACCCGTGTCATACTCCTGTATTTCAGAACAGTGCAACTCGTTTCATATCAGCGTTCTTAATGAATTACGTTTGTATTACCGAAGGCATTTGAAAGGGCTCCGGCAGCTGTTAAAATGAACCCTTGCCGGTCCATGAAGTTATCCGAATGCAATGGTTTTATTGCCCGGGCCGGGGTTGGATCCCGACAGCCCTGTTGTGAGAATTATTAAAGGAAAGCCTTATCATCTATGAGTCTCAATCAAACGAAGACATCCCGCTGCCTGTCTGTTTTGGGAACCGGATCCGATGTCGGCAAAAGTGTCGTCGTAGCCGCCTTATGCAGAATCTTCGCCAATATGGGCATTCGGGTTGCTCCCTTTAAAGCCCAGAACATGTCGAATAATTCCTACGTGACACTTCAGGGCGGTGAAGTCGGCCGGGCGCAGGTCGTACAGGCGGAAGCGGCGCGGGTGCCGGTGCATGTCGATATGAATCCCGTCCTTTTGAAACCGTCCTCCGATACCGGATCCCAGGTTGTCGTTCACGGCAAGCCAATAGGCAACAGCGAGGCGTCCACCTACTTCGCCGATACGGATTACCTTTTCGGGAAAGCAAAAGAAAGCCTGGCAAGGCTGCGGGCCGACCACGAACTGATCGTCATGGAGGGTGCCGGTTCCTGTGCGGAGGTCAACCTGAGGAGCCGCGATTTCGTCAATTTCCGGATGGCGCACGCCGCGGACGCGCCCGTCATTCTGGTCGCCGACATTGACCGGGGAGGCGTATTCGCCCAGATTATCGGTTCCCTCGAAGTAATTCCGCCCGAGGATCGGAGGCGCGTCCGTGGATTCATCATCAACCGTTTTCGCGGAGATCCCGATCTGTTCCGGGACGGGATCGATTATATTGAAGCAAAAACCGGGATTCCGGTTCTGGGCCTGGTCCATTTTTACCGTCATATCGAAATCGATTCCGAAGACGGGATGCCGCTGGATGTCGTTATCGATCCTCCCGCATTGCTCCGGCCGGACCGGATAAACATCGCCGCTGTACGACTTCCCCATATTTCCAATTTTACCGATTTTGCGCCCCTGGCCCGTATCCCTCATGTTTCCCTGCATTACCTGTCGAAACCCCGGACCCTGGCCGGGTACGATATCGTGTTTCTGCCCGGGTCCAAGAATGTCCGGGCCGATCTGGAATGGGTCCGGAAGGTGGGTTGGGACAAATGCCTGCTGGAGTACCTCAACCAGGGAGGCAGGCTCGGCGGCATTTGCGGCGGGTACCAGATGTTCGGCGGGATTATCCTGGATCCCCACGGCATTGAAGGCGCTCCCGGAGAAACCAGGGGCCTCGGTCTGCTGGATCTCAGGACTACCCTGGAAAAAGAAAAGGTGCTGTCCCGTTCCACAGGCTTCTGGCTGGACAACGGGAAAACCGTGGAGGGGTATGAGATCCACATGGGAACTACCGAGCGTGCCGGAGATGTGCCGCACCTCATACGGGTTAAAGAGCGCAACGGCGTTGCCGTCGACGATTACGATGGAGCCAGGTCGGGGGACGGCCGGATATGGGGCACCTATTTTCACGGGCTTTTCGATCATCCTGTTTCAAGGGATGCTTTTCTTCGGGCCCTGAAGCCGGAATTATCCCTTGAGACGGACGAGCGTCTGGAAGAGCACGAGGCGGCATACAAGGAGCGCCAGTACGATCTGCTCGCGGAACATTTCAGAAAATACCTGGACATGCCGAAATTAATGGAAATTGTCGGGATCCGCACGGGTTAGCTGCTAGCGCAGGTGGAGGTCGATTTTATCGAGCAGCTCTTTTGAACGAAATTCATCGAATTTTCGTGCGAATAATCGGTCGGAGCACTTCAGGTTATTATAATCGCGCATGTCGAGAATCGCCGGATTGTCCCTGCTGTCGTCCCAGTCAACATAATGAAGATAGGCCTTGTTTTCATTCATCAGCGGAGTTCTGTTTGTCAATACATCGCGATCGTAGAAACGGCACCTGGATGCGAACGGGGAATTAAGGACGATGGTTTGAAAGAAAATCTCGTCCGGACACATTACACGCTTGAAATATCTTACGAATTTGAAATTATCAGGGGAATCGGCGAAATCCGCTGTATATTTTGCCGTTTCGCCCGTCAGGCACCATGATGTAGAGCCCCGATAGGGAACCATGCCCTTAATAAATGTGCGTTCCGGTAAAAAAAAGTTAATAAAACGAAAAAAATTCTTGAATACGGGTCTGATCCGGGGATGGAAAGCGCTCAATAAATCGACAAAATAATACTTCCGTATATTGCGGGTTAAAGATGCGTTTCCGTTCAACGGATAGAAGTTGATGAAATTAGTGCCGATGTTTCTTTCCAGATAATCGAAAATAAATGCATTGGACTTTATGGGATAATCCCGGCCGCTCAGAAATATGCAGTAATCAAAACCATCCATGGAGGTTCCGGCTTTCAACAGTGCAAGCATGGCGAGCATCTGAGTATATCCGCCGTAATTTACCTTTATCCTGTCGCTCAGGAAGGACGCATTGCTGCAGTCAAGACCGCGCGTAAATTGCTCTACGTCCGCCTTAAGATCTATATGAACAAAGAATCGGACATTCGGGGCGTTTAATGCACGCACAAGCCGATGAAACAATCCCGGCTGCCCGTGCGCTAATATCAGATAGGCTATTTTCATAAAAACAGGATTTTCATTTACCGGTTAATAGACTTGTTCCTACAGACCCGCCTTTTCAAACAGTGCCTTGATGGATTCGGCATAGGGCGGAAGGGCAATGCCGTGATCCGTAATGATCGCGTGGATATAACGAGACGGTGTTACGTCGAAGGCCGGGTGGGCGACCGGCACGTTTTCCTGCACGATCAGCGTTTCTCCTATCTTCCGGACTTCTTCCGGGCTCCGCTGCTCGATTTCAATCCCGTTTCCCGAGGGCATGGCGCGGTCGATGGTTGACAGCGGCGCCGCAACCCAGAATGGAATTTCGTGCTCCCTTGCCAGGACCGCGACGGAGTAGGTGCCGATCTTGTTCGCCACGTCTCCGTTGGCCGCAATTCGGTCGGCGCCGACGATAATGCCGTCGATCTCCCCTTTTTTCATGAAGTAACCGGCCATGTTGTCGGTGATGACCGTGACCGGAATGCCGTCGTGGGCGAGTTCCCAGGCGGTGAGACGGGCGCCCTGCAGGAACGGGCGGGTTTCATCGGCAAATACCCGGATCTTTTTGCCGGCTTCCACGGCGGCGCGGATGACGCCCAGTGCCGTTCCATAGCCCGCGGTGGCCAGCGCTCCGGCATTGCAATGGGTCAGAATGCATCCCTCATCGGGCAGCAGAGCCTGTCCGAAGCGTCCCATCGCCTTGTTGGCTTCGACATCCTCGCGGTGCATTGTTTGGGCTTCGTCGATAAGGGCCCGGCGGACGGAGTCCACGCCAAGGCTTTTTGTGCGTTCGTAAAGGGATTTCATCCGTTCAACCGCCCAGAACAGATTTACGGCTGTAGGGCGGGTGCCGGTAATGGCCTCGCATATCGTTTTGAATTCCGCATCAAGTTCCCCGACGGTTAGGGCTACGGAGTTTTTAACGCCCAGGGCGACGCCCATGGCCGCCGCGACTCCTATTGCCGGCGCTCCGCGGATTACCAGGGCCCGGATGGCCTCGGCGACATCGCGATAATCGTTGAAGGTGAGATAGGTTTCCTCTCCGGGAAGGATGCGCTGGTCCAGCATCACGACGCCGGATTCCGTCCATTCGATGGTTCGTATCATGGCAGCCCTCAAAAATGAGTGAGTCTAACTTACTTTGCGGGGATTTTGAAGCTTCAAAAAGGCGCCCGGGATCGAACTTGGGATGGAATCCCTCTAAAAGTGCGCTAAAATCAGACTTTTGCTTTATTGGTCGTTGCTTTAGTAAATAGGTTCGAATAAACGATGCTTATATTGGGAATAGAATCGTCCTGCGATGAAACGGCCGCCGCCCTGGTCGAAGACGGACGCAAAGTGCTGTCCAATGTCGTGGCGTCTCAGGTTAAAACTCATCGCAGCTTTGGAGGCGTGGTTCCGGAGCTCGCCAGCCGGGAGCACATCCGCAACATAGGGTACGTGGTCTGGAAGGCATTCGAAGATGCCGGAAAAGCATACGGCGATATCGACGGAATCGCGGTCACGCAGGGGCCGGGACTGATCGGGTCTCTCCTCGTGGGACTTTCGTTCGCCAAGGCGATGGCTTTTTCCAACAACAAACCGTTGGTACCGGTGAACCATATCGAGGGCCATATCTATTCGGCATTCATAGAAAATCCGGATATTGAGTATCCCTTTCTGGCCCTGGTTGTGTCCGGCGGGCATACGTCGCTTATATTTTCGCTCGAACCGGGGCACTACCGGTCCATAGGCAGGGCGCGGGACGATGCCGCCGGAGAAGCCCTGGACAAACTGTCCAAGTTCCTGGGGCTCGGCTATCCCGGGGGGCCGGTTATCGATCGACTGGCCAACGAGGGAGATCCGGGCCGATTTGCATTCTCAATTCCCAAGATCAGCGACGGCAGCCTCGATTTCAGTTTCAGCGGATTCAAAACCGCGGCCCTGCGGCATATTCGGGAGGCCGGGATCAAACCCCGCCGGTCCGGAGGAAGAGTATCGCGGATAATCCTGGATCTGGTGACAAGTTACCAGCAGGCCATTGTCCGGACACTGGTGTCGCAGACAAAAAAAGCCGAGAGGCGGCTGCATCCACGCAGCATTCTTCTGGTAGGCGGCGTAGCCTGCAACAGCCACCTGCGAAAAGCGTTCAAGTACACGTTTGAAGAGAAGGGAAAATCACGTGAGGGTGCCGTTGCGGTTCCCGTCTATTATCCCAGTCCTGTTTATACCACGGACAATGCGGCCATGATCGCCGTTGCGGGCACGCACCGTTTTGATCCGGATCTCCCGCTGGATCGGGATTTGAACGCGTATGC